>JBJMJY010000088.1:0-11569 GCA_045806105.1 Gaiellaceae bacterium
TGCCGACGAGAAGGTCGACCGCGTCGAGATCATCTTCAACCACTACGAGTCGCCGATCGTCCAGACGGTCGAGTCGAGCGTGCTGCTGCCGCTCCAGAGCATCGAGGAGGTCGCAGGCGGCGACGAGGACGAGAACGGGCAAAGCGCACTCTGGCTGTACGAGCCCGACCCCGAGGAAATCCTGCGCCGGCTCGTGACCGACTACGTCGAGATCAGCATCTACCGCGCCATGCTCGAGTCGACCGCCTCGGAGCACGGCGCCCGCATGACGGCGATGCGCAACGCCTCGGAGAACGCCTCCGAGCTGATCGAGGACTACACCCTCGAGATGAACCGCCAGCGCCAGGCGGAGATCACTGCAGAAATCATGGAAGTCGTAGCCGGGGCCGAGGGGCTCCGCTGATAACGGAGGAAGCAACTTGGCAACCACCGCAAGCACACCCGAGACCCAGGGCAAGCAGACGAAGACAGTGGGCCGCATCGAGCAGGTCACCGGCGTCGTCATCGAGGCGTCGTTCCCCGAGGGCCAGCTGCCCGAGATCTACAACGCGCTCGAGGTGACGATCAACGAGGCTGACGACAGCTCGCACGAGCTGAAGGCGGGCGACGAGTCCGGCCGAACGCTCGTCTGTGAGGTGCAGCAGCACCTGGGCGACGACCGCGTCCGCGCGGTCGCGATGGACGCCACCGACGGCATCCCGCGCGGGGTCGACGTGATCGATACCGGCGCGCCCATCACCGTCCCCGTCGGCAAGCCGACGCTGGGGCGTCTCTTCAACGTCCTCGGCGAGCCGATCGACGACGGCGGCGAGGTCGGCGAAGGGGAGCGGTGGCCGATCCACCGCGACCCGCCGTCGTTCGACGCGCTGAAGCCGACGATGGAGATCTTCGAGACCGGGATCAAGGTGATCGACCTCGTCGCGCCGTTCGTGCGCGGTGGCAAGGTCGGCCTGTTCGGCGGTGCCGGCCTCGGCAAGACCGTGCTCATCCAGGAGCTGATCCGTAACGTCGCGCGCGAGCATCAGGGCAACTCGGTCTTCGCGGGCGTCGGCGAGCGGACGCGCGAGGGAAACGACCTCTGGATCGAGATGACCGAGTCGGGCGTGCTGCCGGACACAGCGCTGGTTTTCGGGCAGATGAACGAGCCGCCGGGCGCGCGCCTGCGCGTGGCGCTGACGGGCCTCACGATGGCGGAGTACTTCCGCGATCAGGGCGCCGACGTGCTGCTCTTCATCGACAACATCTTCCGCTTCGTGCAAGCCGGCTCGGAGGTCTCGGCGCTACTCGGCCGCATGCCGAGCGCCGTCGGCTACCAGCCGACGCTGGCCACCGAGATGGGCCAGCTGCAGGAGCGCATCACCTCGACGCGGCAGGGCTCGGTCACCTCGGTGCAGGCGATCTACGTCCCCGCCGACGACCTCACCGACCCCGCGCCGGCGAACACGTTCGCCCATCTCGACGCGTTCATCACGCTCTCGCGGCCGATCTCGGAGAAGGGCATCTACCCGGCGATCGACCCACTCGACTCCTCGTCGCGCGCACTCACGCGGGACGTCGTCTCACCGGAGCATTACGAGACCGCGACGCGGGTCCAGGAGGTGCTGCAGCGCTACAAGGACCTGCAGGACATCATCGCCATCCTCGGCATGGACGAGCTCTCCGACGAGGACCGGCTGATCGTGCAGCGGGCGCGGAAGATCGAGCGCTTCCTCTCGCAGCCGATGTTCGTCGCTGAGACCTTCACGGGCCAGCCCGGCAAGTTCGTCAAGCTGGAGGACACGATCGCGGGCTTCACCGAGATCCTCGACGGCAAGCACGACGAGCTTCCCGAGCAGGCCTTCTACATGGTCGGCACGATCGAGGAGGCCGTCGCCAAGGGCCGCGGCGACGAGGGCACGGAGGCCGAGCCCGAGGCCGACGAGTCGCAGGCCGAGACCGAAGAAGAAGCCGAGCCGGTCCCCGCGTAGGAGGGGCACTAATGGCGGGCAAGACGTTCGAGCTCTCCCTCGTCACACCCGAGGGCTCGGTGTTCGAGGGCGAAGTCGAGATGCTGGTCGTCCCCGGCGACGCCGGCGAGATCGGCGTGCTCGCACGGCACGCGCCGCTCGTAGCGATGCTGAAGGCCGGCTCGACCCGGGTCTACCACGATCGCGACTCGGGCGAGGTCGTCGAGTTCGCGACGGGGCCCGGCTTCTTCAAGGTCGAGCAGGACCGCGCGCTGGCGCTCGTCGACGACGCCGTCGAAGCGCGCCAGATCGACTCCGCGCGTGCGGAGGAGCAGCTCGAGGCCGCCCGGGCCGAGCTGGAGCGGCTGGAAGGCGGCGACTCCGACGCCGACCGCTGGCAGCTGGAGCAGCGCATCCGCCACGCCGAGAACCAGCTGGAGGTCGCCGGCCGTGGCTGATCACCGCGAAAAATGCTCCGCATTTTCCGCGGGGCTGGTTTGTCGCATCGCTTCGCTCGCGAGGACCCGAGAATGCAGCTAGAGGCCTTCGTTCCTGGGTTGTATGCCCGTTCTGAGGCGCTCGTGCAGGCGACGCGCGACCTCGACCGAGGGCGCACGAGCACCGAGGCGGTCGAGCGGCAGGTCGAGGTCGACCAGACCGCGTTCGTCTCGGCGCAGCAGGACGCCGGGCTCGACCTGCTCGCCGACGGGATGCTGCGGTGGCAGGACCACTTCCGCCCGCTGCTGGAGGCGGCCGACGGCCTCCAGACCGGGGCGCTGACGCGCTTCCTCGACACGAACACCTTCTACCGGGCGCCGAGCGCGACCACCGCGACGCCCTCGCTCGCCGCGCCGCTCGACGAGCGCTACGTCGCGCCGCTGCCGGGCCCGCGCCTGGTGACGCTGCCCTCGCCGTCCGCGCTCGCGCGTGGCACGGGCGTGCCGCCGAAGACGATGGCGCAGACCGTGCTCAAGCCGCAGCTCGATGCGCTCGACGCGGAGCTCGTCGTGCTCGCCGAGCCGTTTCTCGCGCGCGAGGAGACCGCGGAGCTCGCGGACCTCGCCGAGGCGCTCGAGGCGCTCAAGGGCGGGCCGAAGCTCGCGGTCTGGTTCGCGTTCGGCGATGCACGCAGGCTGCTCGAGGCCGGCGCGGCCGACCTCCCGGTCGAGGGGATCGGGGTCGACTTCTACGCGACGCGACTGACCGACGTCCCGGAGGGCTTCGACAAGCTCCTGCTCGCCGGCATCCTCGACGCGCGCAGCTCGCTACTGGAGGAGCCGCTGGAGCTCGCGGAGTTCGCGCAGCGCCTCGGTGAGCGCGCGGAGCGGATCGCGCTCGTCCCGAACGGCGACCTGCAGTACGTCTCCGAGCCGATCGCCCGCGAGAAGCTTGCGCGCCTCGGCCGGGCGCGAACCGCTACCGTCGAGGCCGCAGCATGAGCGACGTGAAGTTCCTCACCCACGAGATCGGCTCCCTCGCGAAGGCCCCGTGGCTCGTGAAGAGCGCGCAGGGCCGCGAGCTCGACGAGAGCGACATCGAGCACGCGCGCAGCTGGGGCGAGAAGGTCGGCGTCGACGGCCACGAGGAGCTCGTCGAGTCGCTGCAGCGGGGCGGCGCGGACGTGGACGAGCTCGCGCGCTGGTCGAGCCGCTACTGCGTTCGCCTCCAGGAATCGGCCGGCGTCGAGGTCATCTGGGACGGCGAGCAGCTGCGCAGCGAGATGTACGCCTGGGCGGTCGAGCACGCGACCGGCTTCGAGCCGCGCGGCACGGTCCGTAGCTTCGACAACAAGTACTACTCGAAGTCGGCCGCCGTCGGCCCCGTCGGGCTACGCGAGCCGTACCACAACGACGAGTTCTCGTTCCTCCAGTCCGTCGCGAAGAACCGCCTGAAGATCCCCGTCACGGGCGCCTACACGCTCGCGATCTGGTCGTACGACGAGGCGCACACGCCGAAGGCAGGACGCCTCGGCGGCGGTTACGGGCGCCGGCAGGAGATCGAAGCGCGCCGCGAGCTCACGCTCGACATCGCGCGCAACGTGATCCGCCCGAACCTCGAGGCCTTGATCGAGCTCGGCGCCGACTGGATCCAGATCGACGAGCCCGGCGCGTCGACCGAGGCCGACGAGCTCGACCTCTTCGTCGAGAGCTTCAACGTCAGCGTCGAGGGGCTCGACTGCTTCTTCTCGACGCACCTCTGCTTCTCGGACTACGACCTCTTCTTCCCGGCGATCGAGGGCATGAGCGGCTGCCGCCAGTACTGCGTCGGCTTCGCCAACTACGACAGCCGCGACCTCGGCACCTCGGGCGCAGACCGGCCGGGCTACGAGGTCATCTCGAAGTTCCGGGACCTGCCGTACGAGCCGATTCTCGGCCTCGGCGTACTCGACATTCACACCGACTTCGTCGAGTCGCCAGAGCTCGTGCGCGACCGCATCCTCTACGCGGTCGAGGTCTTCGGCGATCCGGCACGGATTCACGTCTGCCCCGATTGCGGGCTGCGCACGCGCAGCTGGGACGTCGCGTACGACAAGCTCCGGGCGATGGTCGAGGGCGCGCGCCTGGCCGAGCAGGCGCTCAACCGCGCCCATGCCTCCACCTAGACCCTGACCCCGTTGGGGTGGGTGTGCGCGCCGGGACGTCGGCTATCCTGACGGCTGCGGGCGCCTGCTGAAGGCGTCCATTTTTCGATGCGGACGACGCTCAAGAGAGGAATCGGCCAGGGCGCCGGAGTCAACGGCAACGGCAGCGCCACGTTCCCGCCCGGGTCGCTCTCGCCGGTCTCGCTCTACCGGCAGCCACCGCCTCCGCAGCGCTCGCTCGCGGCGCAGGTCGGCCGCTTCTTCGCGTGGCTCGCGATCACGGTGCTCGTGCTCGTGTGCGGCCTCGTCGGCGGCTTCTACCTCTGGATCCACGAGAGCGCCGCGGCCCTACGGCCGCACACGGCCGAGGCGAAGGCCGCGCAGGCGCGGCTCGACCCGCCCAAGTCCGCCGCGATCGCGATGGTGATCGGCTACGACCACCGCGCGGGCGACGGCAACGCTCCTTCGCGCTCGGACACGATGATGCTGATCCGGGCCGACCCGGTCTCGAAGACGATCTCGCTGCTCTCGTTCCCGCGTGACCTCGTCGTCCCCCTCTACTGCGCCAGGAAAGGCGGCGGCGCCGCCGTCGCGGAGGGGTCCGGTCGCATCAACAGCGCCTATTCGTTCTGTGGTCTGAGCGGTGCGCTCGAGACGGTGCGCCACCTGACGGGCCTGCCGATTAACTACCTGATCAGCGTCAACTTCCTCGGCTTCATCGGCGTGGTGAACAAGCTCGGCGGCGTCTGGGTCGACATCGACCGGCGCTACTACAACCGGAACACCGGCTCGTCCGAGACGAACTACGCGAACATCGACCTCCAGCCCGGCTACCAGCACCTGACGGGCAAGAAGGCGCTCGACTTCGTCCGCTTCCGTCACACCGACTCCGACCTGTTCCGGCTCGCGCGCCAGCAGTCGTTCGTCTCGGCGATGCGGCAGCAGGTTGCGCACTCCCTCGGGCCGACGAGCATCCCGAGCGTCGTCAACGAGATCACGCATCACCAGTACGTCGAGGTGGCGCGCGGCGGGCGGGAGCTCGACCTACGCGACATCTACAAGTACGCCACCTTCGCGTACGACCTCCCGCACGGGCGCGTCTTCCAGGTGAAGATCGGGGGGGTCACCGGATACAACGAGCTGTCCGCTTCGCAGAGCTCGATCGACGAGGCCGTGCAGCAGTTCTCGAACCCCGACGTGGGCGCGTCCACGACCGCCACGGAGGTCGCACTCGGCAGGAAGATTCGCAAGCGCAAGCGCATCATCCCGGCGAGGCAGGTCACCCTGACCGTCCTCAACGGCAACGGGGTTGCGGGCTCGGCGTCGAACGCGAGCTACCTGCTCGGGCTGAAGGGCTACAGCACCGTGCTGCCGCCGGGGAACACCCCGGCGAACGCGCCGAACTGGAACTACTTCCACTCGAAGGTCTACTTCGACCCGTCGCGCCCGAAGGATGGGAAGGTGGCGGCGCAGCAGGTGGCGCGGCTCGTCGGCAGCGCGGACGTGGAGCCGATGGCGCCGGCGATCAAGCCGCTCGCGAACAGCGCGCTGCTCGCGGTCGTCGTCGGCTCGACGTTCCACGGTCATCTGGCGCCGGTCGTCGTCCAGCAGGCACCGACGCGCCAGCCGCCGAACGTGCGCCGTGACCCGGCGGCGACGCGCTCCGAGGTGTTCAGGGTGCGCAAGCGGCTGCCGTTTACGCTCCAGTACCCGACGCGGCTGGAGCGCGGCTCGTCGCTCGACAACGGTTACGGCGAGACGCCGGTGCGCATCTACCCGCTCGACGGCAAGCCGGCGCTGCGCCTGACCTTCAGAACCGGCTCGAACGAGTACTGGGGCATCCAGGAGACGAACTGGGGCGACGCACCTGCGCTCGCGGACAAGAGCCTGACGCAGCGCGTCGGCGGACGCCAGTTCGACCTCTACTACAGCGGCTCGAATCTGCACATGGTCGTGCTGCGCGACCGCGGCGCGACCTACTGGGTCGTGAACACGCTGCTGAACTCGCTTTCGAACGAGACAATGCTCTCGATCGCACGAGGGTTGCGGCCCCTCCCTCGGTAGGCTGCCGCTCGTGCAGGGCGAGGGGAAGCCGAGGATCGGGATCTTCGGGGCCGGCTGGGTCGGCCTCGTCACGGGCGCCTGCTTCGCGGAGCTGGGGCACGAGGTGGTCGTTCGCGACGTGCTCGAGGAGCGGATCGCAGCGCTTCAGGCCGGTCGCGTGCCGCTGCACGAGCCCGGGCTCGCCGAGCTGCTCGAGCGCAACCGCGAGCGCCTGACGTTCACGCTCGAGGTCGAGGACGTCGTCTCGGCGCCGATCATGTTCGTCTGCGTCGGCACCCCGCCGACGTACTCGGGCGACGCCGACCTCTCGGCGGTCTGGACGGTCGTCGAGCAGCTGCCGGCACTGGAAGAGCGCGCGATCCTCGTCATGAAAAGCACGGTTCCGGTCGGGACCGGCGGCAAGGTGCGCGCCGCCCTCGATGCGCGCGGGCTCACGCACGTCGGCTACGTCTCGAATCCCGAATTCCTGGCCGAAGGAAACGCCGTCCACGATTTCATGCATCCCGACCGCGTGGTCGTTGGGGCCTTCGCGGAGGCCCATGCCGCTACGGTCGCCGGGCTCTACGACGCACTCGATGCGGCGGTGATCCGCGCCGACGTCGCCTCGGCCGAGATGATCAAGCTCGCCGCGAATGCGTTCCTGATGACGCGAATCAGCTTCATCAACGAGATCGCGAACGTCTGCGAGGCGACCGGCGCCGACGTCGTCAAGGTCGCCGAGGGCGTCGGGCGTGACCACCGGCTCGGGCCACACTTCCTGCGCGCCGGGATCGGTTGGGGCGGCTCCTGCTTCCCGAAAGACGGGGTCGCGCTGAAGCAGCTCGCCGCGAACTCGGGCTACAACTTCCAGCTCCTGAACGCGGTCATCGAGGTGAACGAGCTGCAGAAGCGCCGCGTCGTTGGGAAGCTGCAGAAGCACCTCGGCCGGCTGCGCGGCAAGACGGTGGCGTTGCTTGGGCTGGCGTTCAAGCCGAACACGGACGACCTACGCGAGGCCCCGTCGCTCGTGCTCGCCTCACGGCTGCTCGCCGAGGGCGCCGAGGTGCGCGCTTGGGATCCCGTTGCGGATGCGAGCGCGCTGCTGCAGGGGGTGAGCTTCTGCGGCAGTGTGATGGACGCGGTCATCGGCGCCGACGCGGCCGTGATCGTGACGGAGTGGGACGAGCTGCGGACGCTCGCCTCCGAGGAGATTCGCCGCGCGATGCGCCGGCCGCTGATCGTGGACGGCCGCAACCTGCTCGATCCCGAGCAGGCGCGCTCGGCAGGCTTTACGTACGAGGGGGTCGGCCGGGCCGTTTCACCGCTCGCGGACCTCCCGGAGATCGAAGAGCGCGAGCCCGAGCTCGAGCTGTAGTGGAGGGCGTCATCCTGGCGGGCGGGAAGGCCGAGCGCCTCGGCGACGCCGCGGCCGGCCGGCCAAAGGCACTGGTGGAGCTCGGCGGCCGGCCGCTGGCCGCGTACCAGGTAGAGCAGCTCTCGGCCGCCGGCGTGGAACGCGTCTTCGTCAGCTGCGCCGCGGGCCAGGAAGAGCGCTTCGAGGCCGCCCTCGGCGGGACCGGGCCTGAGATCGTCGCGGTTCCCGAGCCCGAGCCGCTCGGCCGCGGCGGGGGGATTCGCCACGCGGCGTCGCAGCGGCGCGAGGAGGGCGACCTCTACGCGCTCAACGGCGACGAGCTCGTCGACCTCGACCTGACGCAGCTCCTGACCCTGCACCGGGAGACGGCCGCGGCCGCGACGATCACCGTCGTTCCCCTGCGATCGCCGTTCGGCGTCGTCGACGTGGACGGCACGCGTGTGACCGGCTTCCGCGAGGCGCCGCGGCTGGGCCAGTGGGTGAGCTGCGGCATCTACGTGCTCGGCGAGGACGCGCTCGCGCGCTTCCCGGAACGCGGCGATCACGAGACGACAGCGTTCCCGGAGCTCGCCGCCAAGGGGCGCCTCCACGCGCTGCGGCACGAGGGCGTCTGGCTGACGGTGAACACGCCGAAGGACCTCCGCGTGGCGAGCGAGTACCTCGCGCAGCATCCGGGGTGGCCGCGGGACTCGCGTGCGTGACCGCACGATGGTAGGTTCGCGCCCCTCATGGAGGGGCGCGACCACTTGACCTCCCCGAACCTCGGCGGGCTCGACCGGTTCGCAGCCGAGCTCGAGAGGGTGGAGAAACCCTGGGGCCACGAGCTGATCTGGGCGAAAACCGACCGCTATGCAGGGAAGATCCTGTTCGTCAAGGCGGGCGAGTCGATCAGCCTCCAGTTCCACAACGTCAAGGACGAGGCGTGGTACGTGCTCTCTGGCCGTGCGGAGCTCGAGCTCGGCGCGCCGGGCGAGCGCGTCCTCAACAGCGAGATCGTCGCGGCGGGGGCGGCGTTTCACTTCAGCCCGGGCACGGTGCACCGGCTGACCGCTGTCGACGACACGACGATCCTCGAGGTCTCGACGCCGCAGCTCGACGACGTCGTGCGGCTCGAGGACCGTTACGGGCGCGAGGGCACGAGCGAGCCCTGACACATCCGTGTTAAGGTTGCGCCCGTGCAGTCTGCAACGGTTGGACATGCGGCAGAACACACGGGATGGTCGCCGCGGATGCTGCGGTACATCGAGCGACTGGGGCTCGTCGTCCCGCGGCGCACCGGCTCCGGCTACCGCGCCTATGGGCTGCTCGAGCTGAACCAGCTGCGGTCGCTGCAGGAGCTGCGGCGGCGCTTCCGCGTGGAGCTGCGCGAGCTCGCGTTTGCCGCGCGGCTGCGACGCGAGCCGGAGCTGCGGGCCGCGGTGGACTCGTGGCTCGCGGGCGCGGAGTTGAGCGCGCTCGATTGGGAGCAGCGCAAGCACGAGCGGCTGCTGGCCGCCTGAATCTAGAGCGAAGGAGCGAGATGGCTACGACGAGGCGACACGACGTGAAGGACCTGGCGCTTTCGGCCGACGGGCTGAGCCGGATCGAGTGGGCCGACCGGCAGATGCCGGTGCTGGCTGCGATCCGCGAGCGCTTCGAGCAGGAGCAGCCGCTCGCCGGCTACCGCGTGGCGGCGTGCCTCCACGTCACCAGCGAGACCGCGAACCTGATGCGCACGCTCAAGGACGGCGGCGCCGACGTCGTCCTCTGCGCCTCGAATCCGCTCTCGACGCAGGACGATGTCGCGGCGGCGCTCGTCGAGGAGTTCGACATCTCGGTCTTCGCGATCAAGGGCGAGGACAACGACACCTACTACCAGCACATCGAGGCCGCGGTCGACCACAAGCCGCAGCTGACGATGGATGACGGCGCCGACGTGATCGGCGTCCTCCACTCGCACCGCCGCGAGCAACTCGGCGACATCCTCGGCGGCACGGAGGAGACGACGACCGGCGTCATCCGGCTGAAGGCGCTGGAGCGCGACGGCGCGCTCGGCTTCCCGGTGATCGCGGTCAACGACGCACTGACGAAGCACATGTTCGACAACCGCTACGGCACCGGCCAGTCGACGATCGACGGGATCGTGCGCGCGACGAACATCCTGCTCGCGGGGCGGACGTTCGTCATCGCCGGCTACGGCTGGTGCGGCCGCGGCGTCGCGATGCGGGCGAAGGGCATGGGGGCGCACGTGGTCGTGACCGAGGTCGACCCGCTGCGCGCGCTGGAGGCCGTGATGGACGGCTTCCAGGTGCTGCCGATGGCGCAGGCGGCGCAGGTCGGGGACATCTTCGTCACCGCCACCGGCGACAAGTCGGTGATCACGCGCGACCACATCCTCGCGATGAAGGAGGGCGCGATCCTCGCGAACACCGGCCACTTCAACGTCGAGATCGAGATCCCGGCGCTGCGGGCGCTCGCGACCGAGACGCGAACGCTGCGGCAGTTCGTCGACGAGTTCACGCTCGAGGACGGGCGGCGCGTGTACCTGATCGCCGACGGACGGCTGGTGAACCTCTCCGCCGCCGAGGGCCACCCCGCGCAGGTGATGGACATGTCGTTCGCGAACCAGGCGCTGTCGGCGGAGTTCGTGGTCTCGAACGCCGCGAGCCTCGAGAAGAAGGTCTACCCGGTGCCGGAGGAGATCGACCACGAGATCGCACGCCTGAAGCTCGAGACGATGGGCGTCAGGATCGACCGGCTCACGGAGGAGCAGGCCAAGTACCTCGCCTCCTGGGATGAAGGGACGTAGGCCGGCCGAGAACGGCATAGGCGCCGCGCCGGCGCAGGCTAGAGTCAGCGCGGTGCTGGAGCCGGAGAGGATCATCCGCCTCGAGGACGACCGCGTCGTCCTGCTCGACCAGCGACGCCTTCCGGACGAGGAGGTCGAGCTTGCCTGTCGCTCTTCGGCGGATGTAGCCGAGGCGATCCGGACGCTCGCCGTCCGCGGGGCGCCCGCGATCGGGATCGCCGCGGCGTACGGCTACGCGCTCGCCGCGGCACGTGGGGAGGACCTGGACGCGGCGGCAGCGGTGCTCGGAGCGGCGCGGCCGACGGCGGTGAACCTCGAATGGGCGCTGAGGCAGGTGCGGACTGCGCGCGATCCTGCCGCGCGCGCCCGGGAACTGCATGCGGAGGAGGTCGAGCGCTGCCGGCGGATGAGCGAGCACGCTGCAGGCCTAGTCGGCGAGGGCTCGCGCGCGCTCACGCACTGCAACAGCGGCGCGCTCGCGACCGGCGGCGTGGGGACCGCGCTCGGCGCGCTGCGCGAGGCGTGGGCGCGCGGCCTGCTCCGCCACGTGTTCGTCGACGAGACGCGGCCGCTGCTCCAGGGCGCCCGGCTGACCGCGTGGGAGCTCGAGGGAGACGCCATCCCGCACACGGTGATCGCCGACTCCGCGGCCGGCCTGCTGCTCGCTGCGGGCGAGGTCGACTGCGTGTTCGTCGGTGCCGACCGGATCGCGGCGAACGGGGACACGGCGAACAAGATCGGCACGTACGGGCTCGCAGTTTCGGCCGCTCACCACGGGATCCCGTTCTACGTCGTCGCACCGACCTCGACGATCGACCCGGAGACGGCAGCCGGGG
>JBJMJY010000089.1:0-8102 GCA_045806105.1 Gaiellaceae bacterium
GCCGGTTCCGCCAGAACCTGCTCGGCAAGCGCGTCGACTACTCGGGCCGCTCGGTGATCGTCGCCGGGCCGAACCTGAAGCTGCACCAGTGCGGGCTGCCGAAGCTGATGGCGCTGGAGCTCTTCAAGCCGTTCATCATGAGCCGGCTGGTCGAGCGCAAGTCCGTCCAGAACATCAAGGCGGCGAAGAAGCACGTGGACTCGATGGTCCCGGAGGTCTGGGACGTGCTCGAGGAGGTGATCGCGGAGCACCCGGTGCTCCTGAACCGCGCGCCGACGCTGCATCGCCTCGGCATCCAGGCGTTCGAGCCGGTGCTCGTCGAGGGCAAGGCGATCCAGGTGCACCCGCTCGTCTGCCACGCGTTCAACGCCGACTTCGACGGCGACCAGATGGCCGTCCACCTGCCGCTCTCGGCGGAGGCGCAGGCCGAGGCGCGCATCCTGATGCTGTCGTCGAACAACATCCTCTCGCCGGCGCACGGCCGGCCGCTCACCACGCCGACGCAGGACATGGTCCTCGGTGGGTACTACCTGACCTACTCCGAGACCGACCTCGGCGCCACCAGCTCCGAGGACCTCGACCCGCGCCCGAAGCGCTTCGCCTCGGAGGAAGAGGTCGAGCGGTCGGTCGAGGACGGCCAGGTCGACCTGCAGCAGCCGATCGAGTACCGCTGGAACGGCGAGATCGTCCTCACGACACCCGGCCGCGTGATCCTCAACTCAGAGGTCGACCGGAGCCTCGAGGAGACGATGGGCAGCCCTCCCGAGAACCGGCCGTTCATCAACCGCACGCTCTCGAAGAAGGAGATGGACGGCTTCATCTCCGAGCTCGCCGACCGCTTCGGCGCGCACGTGATCGCGGGCGTGCTCGACAAGATCAAGTCGCTCGGCTTCCACTACGCGACCAAGGCCGGGATCACGATCTCGAAGAACGACATCGTCATCCCGCAGTCGAAGGAGAAGATCCTCGCGGGCTACGAAGAGCGGGTGGGCAACGTCGAGCAGCTCTACGAGCGCGGCCTCATCACCGAGGAGGAGCGCCACGAGCAGATCGTCAACCTCTGGACGGAGGCGACCGAAGACGTCGCCCAGGCGATGGAGAAGAACCTGCTCGAGCTGAACCCGATCTTCATGATGGCCAACTCGGGAGCACGTGGTTCCTTCAAGCAGATCCGCCAGCTCGCCGGCATGCGCGGCCTGATGGCGAATCCGAAGGGCGAGATCATCGAGCGGCCGATCAAGGCCAACTTCATGGAGGGCCTGTCGGTGCTCGAGTACTTCATCTCGACCCACGGCGCCCGCAAGGGCCTCGCCGACACGGCCCTGCGCACCGCCGACTCGGGCTACCTCACGCGGCGACTGGTCGACGTCTCGCAGGACGTGATCATCCGCGAGGAGGACTGCAAGACGAAGGACCACGTCGCGCTGCCGCTGTACGGCCCCGACGGGCTGAACAAGAGCCTGCTCGGCCGCACGCTGGCCGAGGACGTGCACAAACCGCTCGCGAGCGGCAAGCCCGGGAAGACGGTTGTCGGCGAGAAGGGCACGATCGTCACGAACGCAACCCTCAAGGAGATCGAGGAGGCCTTCGTCGAGATCGAGGAGGAGGCGTCGGTGCCGGTCCGCTCGGTGCTCAAGTGCCGCAGCGAGTTCGGCGTGTGCCGTGCCTGCTACGGCATCTTCCTCGCCACCGGCGGGATGTGCGAGATCGGCGACGCGGTCGGGATCATCGCCGCGCAGTCGATCGGCGAACCCGGCACGCAGCTGACGATGCGCACCTTCCACACGGGCGGCGTCGCCGGTGCCGACATCACGCACGGCCTCCCGCGCGTGGTCGAGATCTTCGAGGCCCGGAACCCGAAGGGTGCGGCCAAGCTCGCCGAGACCGGCGGCAAGGTGGAGGTCGAGGACACCGAGCGCGGCCCGAAGATCACGATCCACACCGACGAGGTGGACGAGAACGGCGAGCCGCTGGAGCCGGTTGCCTACCAGCTCCCGCGCCGCACGCGGGTGCTCGTCGAGCACGGCCAGACGGTCGAGCCCGGCGACGCCCTCCACGAGGGCTCGCTCAACCCCGCCGACCTGCTCCGCCTCAAGGGCGCGACGGCGACCGAGCTGTACCTCGTCCAGGAGGTGCAGAAGGTCTACCGCTCGCAGGGCGTGGACATCCACGACAAGCACATCGAGCTGATCGTCCGGCAGATGCTGAAGAAGGTGCGCGTCGAGGAGGCCGGCGACACCGACCTCCTGCCCGGCCAGCTCGTCGACCGCGTCGTGTACGAGCGCGAGAACGTCCGCGTGAAGAAGGAGAAGGGCAAGAAGGAGCAGGCCACGCACGAGCCGCTGATCCTCGGGATCACGAAGGCGTCGCTCGCGACGGAGTCGTTCCTCTCGGCCGCCTCCTTCCAGGAGACGACGAAGGTGCTGACCGACGCCTCGATCGAGGGCAAGATCGACCGCCTGCTGGGCCTGAAGGAGAACGTGATCATCGGCAAGCTGATCCCGGCCGCCACCGGGCTGAAGCGCTACCGCACGATCGACATCGGGCCCTCCGAGAAGGTGCCGAAGGAGACCTACGAGCGCGAGGCCCTGCTGGCCGCGCTCCAGGAGATCGACTCCGACGGCGGCGAAGGGATCGACCTGGCGAGCCTCGGGCTCGACTTCGGCGGCGAGCCGGAGACGAACGGCGGCGAGAACGCGCCGCGCGAGTCGACCGAGGCCGAGGAAGTGCCCGAAGTCGACACGCCGCTCGACAACGAGTAGTACGGATCCACAGCGCGGGAGGCCATCTGCCTCCCGCGCTGCTAGTTTGAGGCAGGGTCGCTTGAAGAGGCTGCTGGTCATCCTGCTCGCGGCGTGCGCATGCTTTGCCGCCGCGCCCCACCGCGCCGCCGCTGCGGACACCTGCGGCGTCCCGAACAAGGGGACGCTCTGGATCGACTTCGCCGACGGGTCGGTCCCGTTCTGGCAGGTCTTCGCGCGCCCGGGCGTGATCGCGGCGGCGGCGAACTTCATCTACCCGCCGCAGCTGCGGGCGATGGGCGCGAAGACGATCTACTGGGACATGAACTTCCGGCTCCGGGTGGGCACCCCGCTCGCGCCGTTCGATCCGAGCGTCGTGATCAACCGCGCGAATCGCCTCTACTCGACGGCCGCGACCTCGAGCGGCTGCACCAAGCCGATGATCGCGGAGAACGAGCTGAACGGCGCGAGCACGCTCACGCCGTGGAGCATGTCGAACGCGCAGTACCGGCGGAACGTGATGATCTATATGCAGACCCTCTCCGCCCTCGGGGCGCGGCCGGTCGTCCTCGTTCCGAGCGCGCCCTACATGGGCGGTGAGGCCGCCGGCTGGTGGCGGCAGCTCTCGCAGTACGCCGACATCGTGCGCGAGTCGTACTTCGGCGCGCCGAAGATCGCCAAGCAGGGCGCCGTGGCCGGCAGCCGGACGCTGCGCGCGCTGTTCCGCAAGCGCGTCGGCGAGTTCACCGACGTCGGCATCCCGGCGAGCAAGCTCGGGCTGATGCTCGGCTTCCAGACCACACGCGGCTCCGGCGGCCGAGAGGGCGCGTCGCGCAAGGCGTGGCTCGAGCTGACGAAGCTGCAGGCGCTCGCGGCGAAGCAGGTCGCCTCCGAGGTCGGGCTGCGGTCGATCTGGTCGTGGGGCTGGGCCGCGTGGAGCGCCGGCGAGCGCGATCCGCTCAAGCCGACCGCGGCGTGCGTCTATCTCTGGGCGCGCGACCCGAAGCTCTGCAACGCGCCCCACGCGGCGGGCAAGGACTTCAACGCCTCGCGCACGGAGGGGCAGCTGATCCTTCCCGGAGGCACGCGCTGCACGCTCTACGGCAGGCGCATCACCGAGAGCACGGTCAGGTCGCTGACGCCGGTCACCGGCGATGCCGACGTCGCGTTCAGCGCCGCGTTCGCGCGCGCCATCACGACCGCGCAGGTGCCGCTGAAGGCGAAGCAGATCGTGGACGCGGAGCGCGCGCTTGTCGGCGCCCGCTTCGGCGGCAGCTACGCGCGCTACGGCGCGGCCCTGGCGAAGGCCCGCGCGAGCCGCTCGGCCGCCCGCGGGATCATCGCCGACGAGCTGCGGCGGCTCGCCCTCGAGCGCGGGATGCGAGGCGCCGCCCTGTCCTCTGCCGACGTGCGTGAGTACTACGAGACGTACGGCGAGACGCGCGCGCGGCTGGTCGCAACGAAGAAGCCCGCGCCCTGGCTCGGCAACCGCAGGCGCGGCTTCGCGCTCGAGTCGGGCGCGCCGCCGCAGCTCTTCACGATCGGCGAGGGCAAGTGGCGCAAGCTCAGGACGATGCGCGGCGTCTACGAGGTGCGCGCGCTGGACGCGCCGGTGCCGCTGGGCGCGCTCCCGTTCGGCCTCGCGCGCCCCGCGGTCGTCACGGCGCTGCAGGAGCTCGCGCGGGCCGACCGGTACCAGTCGTGGCTGCTGGCTCGGGAACGCGCGCTCGACGAGCAGGCGCTCTGCCGCCGCGACGTCCAGCCCCAGCCCGGCGTGGTAGCCCTCACGGACTACTTGCCGTTCCTGGCGGCGGAGTAGCGTCGGGCGCCGCCGCGAGGCCGGGCTTCCCCGCCTCGAAGACCTGGCCCTTGCCCAGCTCCTTCGCCCGGTAGAGCGCCTCGTCAGCCCGTTCGAAGAACGCGGTCGGCTCGTCGTCCGGCTGCAGCTCCGCGATGCCGGCGGAGAGGTTCAGCCGTCCCACCTGGCCGACGGGCCGCGAGGTGACCGCCGCGCGCAGGCGGTGGTAGAGCTGTTCCGCATCGCGCGCTGACGACTCCGGCAGCACCACCGAGAACTCGTCGCCGCCGACGCGGCAGGCGACGTCCGCAGAGCGAACGACGTCGCGCACGCGCTCCGCGGTCTCGGCCAGCACGGCGTCGCCGGCGAGGTGGCCGATGCGGTCGTTGATCGCCTTGAAGTCGTCGAGGTCGAAGATGACCAGGGCGAGCTGCCGCCCGTAGCGGTGTGCGCGCGCGACCTCGCGCGCGAGCGTCTCGTGGAAGTAGCGGCGGTTGTGCAGTCCGGTCAGGGCGTCGAGATCGGCGAGCCGGCGAGCCTCGCGAAAGCGCCGCGCGTTCTCGATCGCCGGCCCGGCGCGCTTCGCCAGCTCCTCGAGCTCGCGGATCGTCTCCTCCGCGAAGCGGTGGCTCGGCGAGCGGCTGTAGATCGCGATGAACCCGATCGGCCCAGCCTCCCCCGGCATAGGGACGGCAAGGCCGGAGTGGACGAGCTCGGCACCCCCGGGCGGGTACTGGTAGACGATCGGGATCGCGCGCGCCTCGTGGCCGTTCGGCGGCCCGGCGACAACCTGGCGCCGCGCCTCTTCCGCCGAGAGCCCGACCGATGCCACGATCGGCTTCTCGCCGGCGCCGCGCAGCGAGACGAGCGCGGCGTCGACCCCCGTGATTGCCCTGCCGGCCTCGAGCGTCCGCGAGAGCACCTCGTCGAGGTCGATCGAGGCGCCCAGCTCGCCGAGGAAGCGGTTACGGCGCGCCTCCTCCCGTGCGCGCTCGAGCGCCTCGGAGAGCTCGCGCACCACCCGCTCCATGCGCACGTTCAGCTCGGAGACGGCGGCGAGCACGTGCTGCTGGTCGTCGCGGCCGCGCCGCCGGGACCGGACCAGGACGAGCACGAAGGCGAGCGCGAGCACCGCCGCCGCCGCGCCGAACGCGATCAGCGCGGTCGTAGCCGTCACCGCTGCCGCCATCCTCTCCCTCGATCGGTCCCTCGCCCACCCGGCTTACGCCGACCCCTCCGGGCCGTCTCACTGTAGGTCGGTTCAGGGCCCCAAGCTATGGCTTGAAAACGATAAAAACCCTTGAGCCGATGGGCACGAGCCGGGCGTTCGGGAGAGTCCGAACCCGCAGAGCCATGCGCATTCCGCCGTTTGACGCTGGGGGGTGAGCTTCGCTACCATCCTCCTCCGGTTGGCAGGGCGCCAGGCCCCGCCAGCCTTTGTTGTGTCAGCACCCGTCTAGCAAGGAGCACATGCCGACCGTCAATCAGCTGGTCCGAAAGGGCAGGGTCGCGCCGAAGGCGAAGGTCAAGACCCCTGCGCTTCGCGGCGCGCCGCAAAAGCGCGGCGTCTGCACGCGCGTCTACACGACCACTCCGAAGAAGCCGAACTCGGCTCTCCGGAAGGTCGCGCGCGTCCGCCTGACCAACGGCATGGAGGTCGGCGCGTACATCCCGGGTGAGGGGCACAACCTCCAGGAGCACTCGGTCGTCCTCGTCAGGGGCGGCCGCGTGAAGGACCTGCCGGGCTTCCGCTACAAGGTGATCCGCGGCGGGCTCGACGCAGCCGGCGTCGGAGAGCGGCGCCAGGGGCGCTCGAAGTACGGCGCGAAGCGGGGTACCTGATGCCGCGGCGCGCAACGATCCAGCCCCGGCCGCTCGAGCCGGATCCCGTCTACAGCTCGCGCCTCGTCTCGCAGGTGATCAACAAGGTGATGACGAGCGGCAAGAAGTCGACCGCCGAGACGATCGTCTACCGGGCGCTGGACCGGGTCGGCGAGCAGACCGGCAAGCCGCCGGTCGAGGTGCTCGAGCAGGCGATCAAGACCGTGACGCCGGTGCTGGAGGTTCGTTCCCGCCGCGTCGGCGGCGCGAACTACCAGGTGCCCGTCGAGGTGCCGCAGAACCGCGCGCGCACGCTGGCCGTGCGCTGGCTCGTGACCTTCGCGCGCGACCGGCGCGAGAAGCAGATGTCGGACAAGCTGGCCGGCGAGATCCTGGACGCCCTCAACCAGCAGGGCGGCGCGTTCAAGCGCAAGGACGACCTCTACCGGATGGCGCAGGCCAACAAGGCCTTCGCGCACTACAGGTGGTGAGCGCGATGGCCACGACCAAGACGCAGATCGCACTCGAGAACGTGCGCAACATCGGGATCATGGCCCACATCGACGCGGGCAAGACCACGACGACCGAGCGGATCCTCTACTACACCGGCCGCACCCACAAGATGGGCGAGGTCCACGAGGGCGCGGCGACGATGGACTGGATGGAGCAGGAGCAGGAGCGTGGCATCACGATCACGTCGGCCGCGACGACGGCGTTTTGGCGCGATTTTCGCATCAACATCATCGATACGCCCGGGCACGTGGACTTTACGGTCGAGGTGGAGCGCAGCCTGCGCGTGCTCGACGGCGCGATCGCCGTCTTCGACGCAGTCGCAGGCGTCGAGCCGCAGTCGGAGACGGTCTGGCGCCAGGCCGATCACTACTCGGTCCCGCGGATCGCATTCATGAACAAGATGGACCGCGTCGGCGCCGACTTCTTCGCCGCCGTCCAGACGATGGTCGACCGCCTCGGCGCGCGCGCCGTTCCGGTGCAGCTGCCGATCGGCCGCGAGGACAAGTTCCGCGGCGTCGTCGACCTGATCGAGATGAAGGCGATCGAGTACACCGACGACCTCGGGCAGAACTTCGAGGTCGGCGAGATTCCGGCCGAGCTGGTCGAGCAGGCCCAGGAGTACCACCACCAGCTGATCGACGCGGTGGCCGACCACGACGACGAGCTGCTCGAGACCTACCTCGAGGACGAGTCCGCGGTGACGCCCGAGATGCTCAGGCGCGCGATCCGCGCGGCCACGCTCGACATCTCCGTCACGCCGGTGCTGCTCGGCTCCGCGTTCAAGAACAAGGGCGTGCAGCCGCTGCTCGACGCGGTCATCGCGTACCTGCCGAGCCCGCTCGAGGTGCCGCCCGTCCACGGGATCGACCCGCGCACCGAGCACGAGCTCTCACGCCGCCCGGCGGTGGACGAACCGTTCAGCGCGCTCGCCTTCAAGGTCATGTCCGATCCGTACGTCGGCAAGCTGACGTACTTCCGCGTCTACTCCGGCCAGATCAAGGCCGGCGATCGCGTCCTCAACACGACGACCGGTAAGACCGAGCGGGTCGGCCGCATCCTCCAGATGCACGCGAACCACCGCGAAGAGCGGCAGGAGATCGGTGCGGGCGAGATCGCCGCGGGCGTCGGGCTCAAGCAGACGACCACCGGCGACACGCTCGCCGTGGACACGGCTCCGATCCGCCTCGAGTCGATGACCTTCCCGGACCCGGTGATCTCGGTCGCGGTCG
>JBJMJY010000090.1:0-22043 GCA_045806105.1 Gaiellaceae bacterium
ATCGCGCCGGGAGCAAACGTCGTCACGCACGAGATGGACGTGAAGGTGACCTCTCTTCAGGCGGGTTCAGTCGTCGCCGTGATCAACGCGCCCAACGACGGGCAGCCGGTGTTCCTCCGGTGCGCGAATTCCCACGTCTCAGATGGCGCCGCCTACGTGGAGGGGATGATGCTCGTGACGAAGGTGGGCTCGCTGGTCGCGTCAACGTGAAGCGCGAAGCGGCCTGTGGGAGAGCTGTGACTGTCGGGCGCTATCGACACGCTGGGGGTCACTGGTTCGAGCCCAGTACCGCCCACCTCCCGGAAGCCCCGCTAACGCGGGGTTTTTCTATGGGCGAAGGGCGGAGCCGCGAGCGGTGCCGCGACCTCTCCAGCGCCGCTTGGGCCCATTTGTGCCCAATCAGCCCACTCGATCGCCCGACCCGGGCGAGTCGGGCTCGAGCGGCAGCCGCCGCCTAGGCCGCGAGCGGTCGTACCGCCGGAGCCGGGCGAAGAGCTCGACGAAGCCGACGTCGGGGCAGGCGGCAGCAGATCGCCGAGGCACTCCGCCAACACCAAGGCGGTGAGAACCGCGGCGGCGTCCACCTACGGGAGGGCTCAGGGCCTCGACAACCGACGCCGCGAAATCGCAGGCAGCGCGGCTGGCGGGACCTCGGCTATCGCGCCGGCGGCGCGCCCCGCTAGGGCGTGCTTGACGGAAGGCCGAGGTCGGCGCGAACGATTGTTGACGGCTGCAGCAACCTTGCCGGCGCTCCGGTGGGCCCGCACCAGAGGGTCGGCACGACGTTGCGCGGGTTACTGGGGATTGAAGGATCTCCATCGGCGTGCGAAACTTCGCCCTGCATGCGTGACGGCGGGCAGTGGTGCGCATGAACAACGTTCGGAGTGCGCTTTCGGTCAGCGCCCCCATGGGGGAGGGAGTTCCATGAGTCGCTCAATGACCATCGGAGTCGCGACGCTGTTCTTGGCATGGCTGGTTGCAGCGCCTGGTGCCACCGCGGGAGCGACGAGTCCGCAGTGCGGGGATTTGATCACGACGAGCGTGGTTCTGACCGAGGATCTCGTCTGCTTGGGGAACGGACTGGAGATCGATCCGTCCCTCGGCGCGTCCTCCGGAGAGGTCACGATCGACCTCAACGGGCACACGATCCGGGGCTCTGGCACGGGAACGGGGATCGACGCCCACTTCTCTACATCGTTCGCTAGCACGCTCACGATCAGCAATGGCACGATCAGGGGCTTCCAGTTGGGTGTCGCGCTGCACGAGGGTGAGGCCCCGATCGACGTTACGAACCTCGTCATTAGGGACAACGACACCGGCGTCCTTTTCACTGACTTTGGGGGGGTGCTACTGGCCAACAGCACGATTGCGAACAACCGCGGCATCGGCGTCGACGTTGCCGCGCTGGACACCGACTTCGAGATGGTCAACGATCAGGTGCGGGACAACGGCGGGACCGGAATCCGCGCCTTCGAAGATTCGGTGCCGCGACTGCAGGACAGCTTCATCGCGCACAACGGCGGCGACGGCGCGGCATTCGAAAGCTCACCTGCGATTATCTCGGGGAACACGTTCCTCGGAAATAGCGGAACGGGCCTGAGGCTCACGGAGCGGGCCCCAGGTGCCGCGGCGGGGTATTTCGTCGCCGCCAACGTGGCTAACGGAAACGGGAATGGCGGGATGAGCATGACGTACACCCGAGGGGAAACATCGCCGCCGGTTCCGGGAACGGGCAATGCTGCACAGCACAACGACGTCTTCCAGTGCGTCGTGATCATCTGTGCGAAGAATCGCGGCTAGGCGAATCTCGAAGACGCGCCGTCGATCGCGAGCATGCCACGACACGACCAACTCACCGGCGACTAGGGGAACCATAAGCCGGAGGGCCCACGCGGCCGAGGAGCCGCTTCCCGATCGGGCCGCCTGATGCGGTACAAGTGGCCGGTCACCGGGCGTTTCGACCGCGAATCCTCCTCCGCGTGGTTCGCGCCGCCCCGAGCCGAAGTCGAGCGCTCCCACGCTCGGGTAGTCGGACGCGATCCCGGCCGGCCCGGTCGCGGGCACATGGAGCCTGTACAGCCGCTGTGGCCCCGCGCTCCGCGCAGCGTCGAGCCGGAGCCCGCTAAGACCCGCGAGCCGTCTCCAGTCGAGCGACCGGCAGCCCGCTTCGGCCTTTCCGGGCGAGCCGCCAGTCGAGGCGGCTCGCAGGAGTGCTCGCTGATGCGGCGAGCTCGAGCTTCCGCGCCTGCCTGAGAGTCAGCGTCGCGGGGCAGACCTTCTTGTGCCGGGCCCCGCGAGTCTGCGGTTCGGTTCGCTGCCGCGCAGCAGCGGGCCGAGGGCGCAGCAAGAGGCTAAAAGCACTGGGCCCGCCCCGCGCTCGGTCGGCGCGGAGCTCAACAGGCGCCGGCGCCCGGGAAAGAGAATCCGCCACGCAAGGAACGAGCTGACGTGAAAGCTTCCTCGCACACACATGGCATCGGGCGCTGATCGGCTGAGGGCACTGACGCGAGCGGGCTGAGGAACGAGCTTCCAGACCGAGCCCTCCTGTGTCAGTGCCAGGCGGGGTCTTCGGCAAGTTCGTTGAGAACCCGCTCGTAAAAGCTCGAACGCTGCAGGGCTTGTTCGATGTCCGCCACGACGGCGCTCAACGGGTAGGGGACCTCTGCCTCGATCTCGGCGATCGCGGCCTCGGTCGCTCGCCACTCGGCCGCCAGCTGTTCGACAATGCGCTTCGCTTTCGCGGTGAGCGTCACTCTCTTGCTGCGCGCATCAGCACCCGGGGTGGTCCGAACAAGGCCGGCTCGGCGCATCGCGGCCACCTTCTGACTTGTCGCGGAATGCGTGAGCGCGACCGAGTCGGCGAGTTCGGTGATCGTCATCGGCCCCGAGGCTTTTAGGCGAAGCAGCTCCTGCACATAGCTTGGCTTCAAGCCCTCGATCCGCGCCTCGCGGTAGATCCGGGCGATGTCGGCATCGATGCTGGCGAACAGCAGCCGCAACGGCCGCCACAGGCTCTCAAGACTCGGATCCGCCTCACGGTACTCGACCATGGTCAGATTATAACATTATTTATAACAGTATTTATATAAGCTCTGTTATAATCGGCGAGACGTCAGCCAGCAAGGAAGGAGGTGCACTGTGTACAAGCTCGCCATCATCGGACTCCTGATCGCCGCCCTTGCGGCTCCGGCAAGTGCCGCCGGCCACGGAGTGCGTGCGCGCCAGGCTCGCGCTCAGATCGCGTGCCCGCAGGCCGTGGTCTTCCCCCTCGGGCGGACCTACGGAACATGCGGCCACAGGTTCTGGGTTCGCGACCCGCAGACCGGTCAGGTCAAGGCGATCCCGTTTTGGAGGTTGCAGCGCCTGAGCGACCCCTCTGAGGATCGTCCGTAAGGAACGGCCGGGGCTGTGAGCAAACGAGCGGCCGCGCAGGGGAGAATGGACTTCACTGCGCGGCCGCTTCGTACCGGAAATCCCTGGGTTCGCTGCTGTTCGTTCCCGTACGACCTCACGTTGCCTTTCCTCGCGGCTTTAGACTCGGCAGCGCCGTCCGGCCCCAGGGAGGAGCAGCGTCGACCTCGCAGGGCCGTCCACACTCGATCTTCAAGCGGGCACTACAGCGCCGCAACGTGGTCGCCGCTCTGGCCGCGGCACGGGATCTCCCACAGCTCAGCCTTGAGGTTGTGCCCATCAGGACCGCTCCATGAAGGTCGGCCTTCTGAAAACTCGCGCCCTCGAGCTGGGAACTCGTCAAGTCCGCCCCATGGGTAACCCGGGTGGATGACGCCCTCAGCGGACGTTTGAGATCGAGTTCTTCACCGTGTCGTGTTTGGTCTTCATGATGTTCGAGATCGCCGTGAACGTTCGACGCCCGGTGGAGCGCGCTGCGATGAACGCCCCGATTCCGACTGCAACCGTCGCTGCGGCGACCGCACCGGTCCTCCGTCTCATCCTGACGCTCCCTTCGGGTAGCGGCTCGGATTCTTCCGGGCGATCATGCCTCGTCAACTCGAGCACGTCGAGCAGCCGGCCAAGGGCCTTTCGCCGATTGCTGCCGGTTTCGGCCATGGCTTGGAGCGCCCTTTGGCCCGCGCTGGGGCTATTCAAGTCGGGCTCCGGGGACGGCGTGACCGGCGCCCGGGTCGGCGAGGTCACGTCCCGCTGCTGCTCGGCTGCGTGCTACGTGTTCCGTCGTCCCCCTGGATCGCTGCGGCTGCGTTTACGAGGGCTAGGTGGCTGAGTGCCTGGGGGAAGTTGCCGAGCTGCTCATGGTTGTGCGGGTCGAGTTCCTCGGCATAGAGGCCGACGTCGTTGGCGAGCTCGACGATCGCGTTCATTGTGTGCCGCGCCTCCTCGAGCCTGCCCGCTCGGGCGAGTGCCTCGACGAGCCAGAAGGAGCAGGCGACGAACGCACCTTCGACCTTCTGTTGGCCGCTGTAGCGGTAGAGCAGTGGGCCGCCGGCGGCGAGTTCGGTGCCGACGGCCTCGATCGTGCCCGCGACCTCATCGCCCTTCGGGTCGAGCAGGTTCGTGCGGACGACGCGCAGGGTGGCGGCGTCCAGCTTCTCCGTGCCCGGGTGCATGAGCAGGGTGCGCCGCCGCTCCGACCAGCACTCTTCGAGGATGAACGCGCGCACCCGCTCTGCTTCGCTGCGCCACGCCTCCGCGCGGTCCGCGGGTAGCTGGCCTTCCTCGACCAGCCACAGCGCTCGCTCGAAGCAGGTCCAGGCTGCCAGCTTCGAACTCGTGTAGTGCTGACGATCGTCGAGCTCCCAGATACCGGCGTCCTGCTTCTTCCACTGCGTGGCGAGATGGTCGACTAGCTCGCAGACGCGTTGCGCGGTCGCATCGGCGAAGGCGTTGCCCTCGCGCACGTACAGCTCCGCCGTCTCCAGCAGGTCGCCATAGGCCCCGAGCTGCAGCTGCTTCGCCGCCGTGTTGCCGGCCAGCACCGGCTGCGAGCCTTGAAAACCGGCCAGTTCGAGCGTGCGCTGGCGGCCGGACATCGGTCGCCCGTCAAGCCGATAGCAGGGTTTCAGCTCGGGATGCGTCTCGGCGGTCGCGTGCAGCAGCCAGGCAAAGGAGGCATGCACCTGCGCCCGTAGACCGAGGTTGATCAAGGCGTCGACCGCAAGGGCGGCATCGCGCACCCAGCCGAAGCGGTAGTCGTAGTTGCGGTCGCCGCCGATCCGCTCCGGCAGCGAGGTCGTGGCCGCGGCCGCGATCCCGCCCGTGGGCGCGTAGGTGAGCAGCTTCAGCACCAGCGCGCTCCGCTCGACCGCCTCGCGCCACTCGCCCGCGTACGAGCCCGAGCCGAGCCAGCGGCGCCAGAGATCGGCGGTCGTCGCCAGCCGTCGCTCGATGTCGTCGCGGCGAGGGAACACGAGCGGCTCCTCGTGCGCCGAGGTCAGCACCAGCAATGCCCGCGAGCCCGGGCGGCTCGTGAAGCGTCCCGAGACCTCCCCGGGACCTTGCTCTGGCTCGCCCGCATCCCAGCAATGGAGGGCCAGGTCGAGCTCCTCGCTGAGCGCGACCTGCGCACCCCGCCGCTCCTCGAACCGCGTCTCCGACTCACCCCAGCCGAACCGCGGTTGCAGCCGCCAGCGCATCGGCACGGCGCCCCCTAGCCCCTCCACGAGACGCACGAGCTCGACCCAAGGCAGCATCCCCAACTCGTGCAACGCCAGCACATCCGTGATCCGGACGCTGCCGGAAGCAGTGCGGAACGTCGTCGTCAGCACATTCGTCTGCGGGAGATAGCCACGCGATGCCTCGAACTCGGCCTCCGGCGCGAGCTCGAACCTGCCGCCCTCGCGCGAGTCGAGCAGCGCAAAGAAGACCGGCGGTGAGTCGAGACGCGGCAGCGCAAACCAGTCGATCGAGCCATCACGCGCAACGAGCGCACACGCCCGCCCGTCGCCGATCGCGGCGTAATCGCCGATCGCGGCATAGCCCCCAGTTCTCATGAGCAGCCCATGGGGCAACCCTACGGCCCTCACGGAAGCCCGTCCGTGCCCGTGATGAATCACATCCTGGCGCGCAGCCGGGCTTCCGCACAAAGATCAAAGCTGACTCAGTTGCTTGCGCCGCCACCCGCGTTCGTCGTAAGAGAGTGGGTCGGGCGTCCTGCGTCGGTCCGCCTGGCGTCATCCGCTCAGAGGCGTCCGCGCTATGTGCCTGCGGCTGCCGTCCGGCCCCGCGGAGGGAGGGAGCTTGCGAGTCGTGGCGACGCGGGACGACGATGCAGACCAACCGCCCGTGCTGGTCGTAGAAGCCTCGTAACCCGACCCTGTGCAAACTCACACGGAAGGTCGGTGGTCTGCCGACGAGAATCGGCGTAGCTTCGACTGGCGGCGAGCGGGTCGCGTAAGACTCGAACCCTTCCCAGCACGGACCTGTCAACTAGGGGCGTGCCCCGCTCGCCTCATCTGTCTCTGACAGAAGCGGCAGGGTGCCCCGAGCTACGCCAGTCCCCCATCAAGGATGCGAAGCCCTCGGACAGGCCATGCCCTGCCGCCTTCTGAGGCGTACCCACACTGTCAGTTTCGACACGCCAAATTGGCTGCATCGGGATGGTGAGCGCACGGGCAGTGCCGGCGGTTTGCGAATAGTGCGGCGCGGCTTCTGCGGTTGGGGTCGGGCTGCATCACGCAGTCGCGCGATCTGCGCGACACCTACGGACTACGTGCAGGCCCGGCGATTCGGTCCTTCCGGCTCGCCTACTCCATCTCGAGCCGCTCGTACGCGAGCGTCAGTTCCTCGATCGCGACGTCGCACCCCTTTGCGTTCAGTGGGCCGCTCACATGCTTGACGATCCGCGCGCGTAGCAGCTTCCACGTCTGCACGACCTGCGTATGGTCCTCGTTCTGCAGGTGGATCACGACGCTCCGCAGGGCGTTCTGGTCGCCGTTGCGGATGTCGTCGAGCCACTCGTAGAGGTCGAGCGAGCCGATGATCCCGCGCTTGAGCGTCACGTCGGCGGCGCGGTTCAGGCCGGTGAGCTTCCGCACCGAGTTCTCCCTCTCGTTGCCGTTGCGGTACTCGATCACGTCCACGCTCATGCCGATCTCGCTGCACTCCTGGAAGCCGGCGCGCGGGCCGTCGGTGTCGCCGGTGCCGAGGTCGACGAGGAAGTTGAACTGCAGGTAGGGGCGGTCGCGGAGGACGGCCATGCTCAGGCTCCTTGGCTCGTGGGACGGGAAGGTCGGCGGGGGGACGGGCGCGTCGGGCGCGGCCGCACCCAGACGAGATCGTCGAAGGCGAGCTCGATCTCCTCGAAGGCGATGCCGCTCTCGAGCGCGTTCAATGCCGGCCCCGACCAGCGGCAGGGCCAGGCCCGCACGAGCCGCCACGAGTTCGCGACCCGTCCGCCGGCGCTCTCGAGCTGCTGAATCGTGACCGTACGGCGGTCCCGCTTCCCCTCGACGATCGCGCGGCGCCAGTCGAAGAGCGTCGTGTCGCGCGAGAGCGCGCGTCGCAGCACCACGTGCGCGAACTGCTCGCCGCTCTCCGGGTCGACCTCCGAGCTGAGCGGGCTCACCTCCGCGAAGCCGAGCTCGTCGCGGCCGATGAGGACGCGGAAGTGGCTCGTTCCGAGCAACGCTGCGGCCTCGCGCTCGGGCATGAGCGGAGGCTACTCCAGGTCGGCGTAACGAATCACGTTCTTGCAAGACTGTTCAGCGTGACCAAGATCCAGAAAACCGAAGAGCAGTGGCAGGCCGAGCTCACGCCCGAGCAGTACCGGATCCTCCGCGAGAAGGGTACGGAACGCCCGTTCAGCGGCGAGTACGACCACTCCTTCGAGCCTGGCACCTATCGCTGCGCCGGCTGCGGTGCGGACCTGTTCGCCTCGGATACCAAGTACGACTCCGGCTGCGGCTGGCCCGCGTTCTACGCGCCGGCCTCGGGCGAGGCGATCGACGAGGAGACGGACTCGACCTACGGGATGGTGCGCACCGAGGTGATGTGCGCCAACTGCGGCGGCCACCTCGGCCACGTCTTCCCGGACGGCCCCCACCCGACCGGAGTTCGCTATTGCATCAACTCGGCAGCACTGAAACTGGAGGAGGAGTAGTGGAGAAGAAGGCAACGTTCGGCGCCGGCTGTTTCTGGGGCGTCGAGGCCGCGTTCAGGCAGCTCGACGGCGTGACCAAGACCGAGGTCGGCTACGAGGGCGGCACGCTCGAGAACCCGACTTACGAGGACGTCTGCTCGCACACGACCGGGCACGCCGAGGTCGTCGAGGTGACGTACGACCCCGAGCGGGTGTCGTACGAGCAGCTCCTGGACGTCTTCTGGGGCAAGCACGACCCGACGCAGCTGAATCGCCAGGGCTGGGACGTCGGCGACCAGTACCGCTCGGTCGTCTTCGTCCACGAGGACGAGCAGCGCGCGGCGGCGGAGCGCTCCAAGGCCGAGCTCGATGCCTCGGGCCGCTACCGCAAGCCCGTCGTGACCGTGATCGAGCCCGCGCAGATGTTCTACGTCGCGGAGGACTACCACCAGCAGTACCTCGAGAAGCGCGGCCGCTCGAGCTGCACACCCGCGCTCGCCGAGAGCGCGTAATCCGGAATTTCGGCGGCGGCCGCGCGGGGCGTAGGCTTCATGCGTGGCCGCCGTGCGATCGAAGCACCTCGTCCTCATCCTCGCGCGTGAGTTCGTCTCGAACCTCGCCACGCCGACCCTGATCACCGACGAGCAGGGCGGCCTGGTCTACTACAACGAGGCCGCCGAGCAGATGCTGGGCCGGTCGTTCTCGGAGGTGGGGGAGATGCCCCTCGATGACTGGACGTCGCAGTTCTCGCCGCGCGCCGTCGATTCCGACGAGCCGCTGCCGCTCGAGAAGCGGCCGACGGGGATCGCGCTCAACGAGCGCCGGGCCGCCCAGGGGCGGATCCGGGTCACGAGCGCCGACGGCGTGGTGCGAGAGGACGCGGTGACCGCCATCCCGCTCTTCGCGCACACGGACGAGCTGGTCGGCACGGTGACGATCTTCTGGCGCGAGTGAGCATGCGCGTCAAGGTCTGGGGTTGCCGCGGATCGCTGCCGACACC
Organism: Gaiellaceae bacterium; assembly: GCA_045806105.1. Lineage (GTDB taxonomy): Bacteria > Actinomycetota > Thermoleophilia > Gaiellales > Gaiellaceae > AC-32. The sequence goes on from JBJMJY010000090.1 coordinate 9,054, forward strand.
CGGCGCATCGACCGTCCGCTACGGCGGGAACACGTCCTGTGTCGAGGTCTCGCTCGACGACGGCTCGCCGCTCGTGCTCGACGCCGGCACCGGCATCCGGTCTCTCGGCGACGAGTTCTTAGCGCGCGGGATCACGCACCTCCACCTGCTGCTCACCCACCTGCACCTCGACCATCTCGAAGGCCTCCGCTTCTTCGGCCCGCTCTGGGATCCAGGAGTGTCGATCGACATCTGGGGACCGCCCTCGCCGAACACGAGCCTGCGCGACCGCATTGCGCGCTCGTTCTCGCCGCCGCTGTTCCCGCTCGACCTGAAAGACGTGCCCGCCAACGTCTCCTTCCACGACGTCCCGCGCGCGCCGTGGACGCTCGGCCCCTTCGCGCTCTCGGCCGCGCTCGTCGTCCATCCCGGGCCGACCGTCGGCTACCGGATCGAGGCCGAGGGCGCGACCTTCGCCTATATGCCCGACCACGAGCCGGCGCTCGCGGGCGGAGCCGACAAGCCGCTGGACTGGATCTCGGGCGGCGCGGTCGCGGCCGGCGCGGATCTGCTCATGCACGATGCGCAGTACTTCGAGGACGAGTACGAGCCCCGCATCGGCTGGGGCCACTCGAGTGTGGCGGACGCCGTCGCCTACGGTGAAGCCGTCGGCGCGCGCCGCCTGCTGCTGTTCCACCACGAGCCGCTGCACGGGGACGACTCGCTCGACCGGCTCGAGGCCCGTGCCCGGGAGCTCGCGGGGCGCAACGGCGACGGGCCGACCCTTGCGCGCGAGGGCATGATCCTCGACGTTCGCTAGTCGTCGAGGAACACGGCCAACGTGGCCGTGAAACCGTGCAGGAACGGCTTCCCGCCGACCGGGCCGATCTCGCCGGCGCAGAAGAAGCCCGCGAGGGCGTCGCCGCCGAGGACTTCGCCGACGGCGCGGGCGTCGTGGTCCGGTGCGGCGAAGAGGTTCGTCCCCCGCCCGTTGCAAGTGAAGAGCAGAGCCCCGGCGGCGTGGTCGACGTCGATGGCGTTAGCCAGGTTCTCGCGGAGGTCCTCGTCGGCCGCCGCCGCGTCGCGGACGTGGAAGCGCAGCGTCTGCCCGACGCGGACTGCCTCGGCGATCGCGAGCGCGCCGGTGTCCTCGTCGACGCCCATCAGCCCGCGCATCAGGTAGTCGCCACGGCGGTAGTCCGCTCGGTTCTCGTCGATCACGAGCCCGGCGAGCACGCCCCCGCCCGCGGCGCTGCGCTGCTGCTCGGTGGTCATGTTCGCGAGGTCGGCCTTCAGCCGGTCCAGCGCCGGTTCGCCGGCGAGCTCGAAGACCACGTTTCCCTCGGCGTTCGTGATCACGGCGTCGCGCCCGACCGGCTCGCAGCCCTGGGAGACGACCGTCCGCACCGACACGCCGCGCAGCACGGCGCCGACCGCGCCCTCGTAGACGACCTCGCCGTCCACGACGAGCGCCTGCGTGTCGGGCTCGCCCCCGCCGGCCGCGAGCCCGCCGACGAGCGGCGCGCGGTCCTCCTCCTCGTTCAGCTTCGAGAGGAACCCCCCGGCGGGAAAGCTGAACGGGTCCACGAGCAGCGCCACGAGGTCGGCGCCGTCGAGCTCAGGGAAGCTCGTGACCGCAACGCCGTCGCCGGTGCCGACCGCGAGGCTATGGAAGGTCTCGATCTCGGCGCCCGGCAGCGACGCGGCCCACACCGCGGCCGCGGGCCCGTCCTCGAGCTCGCGGCTGCCGCCGACGACACCCTCGGCGACACAGCCGAGCAGGTGCCGCGGCGCCAGCTCCTCCTGGACGGCGGCGACCGCCTCCTCGCTCGCGGGAAAGTGCTCCCCCGAGAGGAAGAGGAAGGCGAGGTCGACCGGAGCCGCGCCGAGTTCCGCACGAGCCTCGCGGGCGGCCTCACGGGTGGCCTCGGCGGCGGCCGGCGAGACGGACAAGCCCGCCCCGACCCGGCGCGTGAGCGTCCTGGGGCTCATTGGGCGGAGTGTACGCCTCGCCGTCTGCTCAACTCTTGCGCGCGGCTGCCCGGCCGCCCTTGCGGCCGGCGGCCTTCTTCTGCGCAGTGGTGCCGCCCTGGCTCGAGCTGCTCCGCGAGCTCGAGCTCGAGCCGGACTTCTTGCCGCCGCGGCTCGAGGAGCCCTTCGAGTTGGCGATCCTCGCCGCACGCTGCTTCGACATGCCCTTGTCCTTCAGGGCCTCGTACTGCTTCTCGTTCTTGACGTTCGACTTCTTGTTCGGCATCGCTACCCCTCCGAGATCTCGCTGACGAGCTCGCCCGTCTGCTTGTCCTTTGCCTCGCGGGCGATGTCGGCCTGTGCGACGACGCCCACGAGCCGTCCGTCCTCCTGGACCACCGGGAGCCGCCGGACCTGGTTGCTCGCCATCAGGCGCAGCGCCTCGTCCAGATCCTGCTGCGGGTCGATCGTGACGAGGTTGGTCGAGGCCACCTCGCGCGCGGTGACCGCCTGGGGGTCCCTTCCCTCGGCGACGACGCGCGTGACGATGTCGCGGTCGGTCAGCGTCCCCACGAGCCGGTCGCCCTCGACGATCGGGGCGAGACCGACGTCCTCCTCCTTCATCATCACCGCCGCGTACGCGACGGGCTTGTCGGCGTCGATGGAGCAGGGATTCGAAGACATCACCTCGGTGATCTTCTTCGCCATTCGTGTTCGCCTCCTTACAGGTTGCGAGTCATATGCGGCTTCCCGGCGCGCACTGCTCCGAAACGGCCAGAATGCGGCCGTGCGCAAGGCGACGATCGAACGGCGCATCACCGAGCTGGCGCTCTCGTTCCCCGAGTCCTACGAGGACCGGCCCTGGGGCGACTTCCCGGTCTTCAAGGTCGGCCAGAACAAGGTCTTCGGCTGGATGGTCACGCGCGAGGAGTCCGTCGACGTGACGCTCAAGCTCACAGCCGAGGAACGCGACATCGCGCATCTGCTCCCGTACGTCCGCACGGCCAGCCACGTGGGGCGGTACGGCTGGGTGACGGCGGCGGTGACCGATGAGGAGTCGCTCGAGTCGGCGCTGGAATGGCTCCGGGAGAGCTACTGGCTGAAGTGCCCCGCCGAGCTGAAGGCGGCCGTCGAGGGCGACGAAGGCGCCGACTAGGCGGCGCCGACCGTGGAGGGCGATGCGGGCTCTGCCCGGGTGGCCGTCCCCACTACTCCCGGAAGGCCATGCCCGGGGTCAGACCCCGGCCGTGGCCGAAACGGACATGCCCGGGGTCAGACCCCGGCCGTGGCCGAAACGGACACGGCTAGTCGGCCTGCGGGTCGTCTGCCGGCGACGTTTCGCCCTCCTCGGGGTCGGGCGCGGGCGAGTCGTCCAGCTCCTCGTTGCGGTCGTCGTCGCGAGGGTGCGAAGTATCCTGCTCTGCCATGAAAGTCGTCCTTCCCGACTCCTCCGAACTCGAACTTCCCGAGGGCGCCACGGGCCTCGACGCGGCGCGCGCGATCGGCCCGAAGCTGGCCGAGCAGGCAGTGCTCGTGCGCTCGAACGGCACCGTCCAGGACCTGCGCGCGCCCCTCGCGGAGGGGCAGCAGATCCAGATTCTGACGACGCGCGACGCGCAGGACCCGGACGCGCTCTACGTCCTGCGCCACTCGACGGCCCACCTGCTCGCCGAGGCGGTTAGGCGGCTCTACCCCGGCACGAAGATCGCGATCGGCCCACCGATCGAGAACGGCTTCTACTACGACTTCGAGTTCCCGGAGCCGATCGGCGAGGAGGCGCTGGAGCGAATCGAGGAGGAGATCCGCAACGAGCTCGCCGAGGGGCGCTCCTGGAACCGCGAGGAGGTCCCCGCCGGGGAGGCGAAGCGCTACTTCGCCGACCAGGGCGAGGACTACAAGGTCGAGCTCGTCGACACCGCCGACGGCCCGATCACGCTCTACACGCAGGGCGAGTTCACCGATCTGTGCCGCGGGCCGCACCTGCAGGACTCCAAGCCGATCAAGGCGGTCAAGCTGACGGGCCTCGCCGGCGCGTACTGGCGCGGCGACGAGCGCAACACGCAGCTGACGCGCATCTACGGGACGGCCTTCTACGACCAGGCCGACCTCGACGCCTACCTCGAGCAGCTCGCGCAGGCGCGGGCGCGCGACCACCGCCGCCTCGGCGTCCAGCTCGACCTCTTCCATCTCTCGGACCACGCCCCGGGGATGCCGTTCTGGCACCCGAAAGGGATGGTGATCTGGAACGCGCTCGATGACCTGCGCCGCCGCGAGAACCTAAGGCGCGGCTACGTCGAGGTGAAGACGCCGCTCCTCTTCGACGTCGAGACCTGGGTGACGTCGGGTCACTGGGAGAAGTTCCGCGACGACATGTTCCTCGTCCCGTACGGCGACCGGCAGCTCGGCCTCAAGCCGATGAACTGCCCGGGCCACATGCTCCTGTTCGGCAGCGGCCTGCGCAGCTACCGCGACCTGCCGCTGCGCTACGCGGAGTCGTCCACGCTGCATCGCAACGAGCGCGCCGGAACGCTGCACGGCCTGCTGCGCGTCCAGCACGTGACGCAGGACGACGCGCACATGTTCGTCACGCCCGAGCAGATCGAGGAGGAGATCTTCGGCTGCCTCGACTTCGCCGCCTACCTCTACGACCTCTTCGGGATGGAGGCGCGCTTCGAGCTCTCGACGCGGCCCGAGAACAAGCTCGGCACCGACGAGGAGTGGGACTTCACCGAGGCCGCACTGCGCAACGCGATCGACCGGCGCGAGATCGAGTACACGGTCAACGAGGGCGACGGCGCCTTCTACGGGCCGAAGATCGACCTGCACATGACGGATGTGCTCGGGCGCTCGTGGCAGATGGGAACGATCCAGCTCGACTCGCAGATGCCGGCGCGCTTCGGCCTCACCTACATGGGCGAGGACAACCAGGAGCACACGCCGTACGTGATCCACCGCGCCCTCTTCGGCTCGCTCGAGCGCTTCATCGGGATCCTGATCGAGCATTACGCGGGCGCGTTCCCGTTCTGGCTCGCGCCCGTGCAGATCCGCGTCATCCCGATCGGCGAGAGCCACCGCGCCACGGCGCGCGAGCTGGCCGAGAAGCTCGCCGACCACCGCGTCGAGGTCGACGACCGGAACGAGACGGTCGGCAAGCGGATCCGCGACGCCGAGCTCGAGAAGATCCCGGTCGTGATCCTCTTCGGCGACAAGGAGTCGGACGAGTCGCTGGCGGTGCGCGAGCGCGGGGGCGAGCAGTCCACGAAGTCGCTCAGGGACCTGCGCAAATACCTTGCTACCCTGTAGCTCTGGCAAGCAGGGTCCGAACCCTCACCTCCCAAGCTCGCGCTTCGCGGAGGTTCAACCGAGTCGGCTGGACGAGGATTTCGGGCCGCTGCTTGCAGCGGTCTTGTCGTAGAGAAGGAGGGAACGAGAGCTTGGTGACACGCCTTTGAGACCACGCCGAAACGTGGAGCCCGATCGCGCCCCCGTCCCGCAGGCGCGAATCAACGAGATGATTCGCGCGCCGAAGGTCCGGCTCGTGGACGACGACGGGTCGCAGATCGGCGTCAAGGACACCAACGAGGCACGCGAGTACGCGTGGGGCAAGAACCTCGATCTCGTCGAGGTCGCCGCGCAGGCGGATCCGCCGGTCGCGAAGGTGATGGATTACGGGAAGTACCGCTACGAGCAGGAGCAGAAGGCCAAGCTCGCCCGCAAGCACCAGGTCTCGGTGAACATCAAGGAGATCAAGCTCAGGCCGAAGATCGGGATCCACGACTACAACACCAAGAAGGGCCACGTCGTGCGCTTCCTCAACCAGCGCGCGAAGGTCAAGGTGACGATCATGTTCCGCGGCCGGGAGCAGAGCCACCCGGAGCGCGGGCGCGACCTGCTCATGCGCCTAGCCGAGGACGTGAAGGAGATCGGGCAGATAGAGTCCCCGCCGCTCCAGGACGGCCGGAACATGGTGATGCTGTTGGGCCCGACCAAGAACGCCGGAGTCAAGAGAGAAGATGCCGAAGCAGAAGACACACAGCGCAACGAAAAAGCGGTTCAAGGTGACGGCGGGCGGCAAGCTCCTGCGGCGCCGCGGGATGAAGAGTCACCTGCTCGAGAAGAAGTCGGCTAAGCGCAAGCGGCGCTTCCGCCGCGACCAGGACGTCCACGCCTCGGACGTGCGCGAGGTCAAGAAGCTGCTGGGGAGGTAGGCCGTGCCGCGAGTCAAGCGATCCGTCCATGCGCGCAAGAAGCGCCGCAAGGTGCTCGAGCAGGCGCGCGGCTACTGGGGCCTCAAGCATTCCAGCTACAAGCGCGCGAAGGAGCAGGTCGACAAGTCGCTCGTCTACGCCTACCGCGACCGCAAGAACAAGAAGCGGACGTTCCGGCGGCTCTGGATCATGCGCATCAACGCGGCCGCACGGCGCGAGGGGCTCTCGTACAACCAGTTCGTCTCGGGCCTGCGCAAGGCCGAGATTCCGCTCGACCGCAAGGTGTTGGCCGACCTCGCGGTGAGCGACCCGGAGGCGTTCGGCAAGATCGCGGCGCAGGCCAAGGCCGCGCTCGAGGCCTGAGCTCCGCCGTCTCGGACCGCGCGGCGATCTTCCGTCACCAGGCGGAGCACTTCGAGCAGCAGGGCTCGCCGCTCTACGCCCACCTGGCGCGCCGCTGCGCGACGGAGCCGCTGGTCGACGAGGTCGTCGACGAGCTGAGCTGGGACGTGCCGCTGCGGCTCTTCGGCGGCGTCCACTACCTCGAGCTGGCGGGGATCGAGCCCTACGCGCTGTCGGGCGAGTGGCGCGACTTCCGCTCGGCGCTCGAGTCGCAGCGGGAGTTCCTGGCGCGCTTCGTGCGTGAGCAGGCCGTCCAGACGAACGAGGTGCAGCGCTGTTACGCGCTCCTGCCCGCCTTCCTCTCCCTCGCGCGCGACGGCGGCGCGTCGACGCTGGATCTCGTCGAGCTCGGACCGGCTGCAGGGCTGAACGTGCTCTGGGACCGCTACGCCTACCGCTACCGCGCCGGCCGCTGGGGCTCGTCGGAGCTGCTGCTGCAGGGCGTCGAGTACGCGCCTGTGCCGCGCGACGTGCTCGAGCGACGGGTGGACGTGCGACGTCGGGTCGGGATCGATCTGAACCCCGTCGACGTCACGTCGGATCACGGGGCGCGTTTGCTGCACGCGTTCCTCTGGCCGGGGCGCGTCGAGCGTGCGCAGCGGCTGCGGCAGGCGATCGGGATCCTGCGCCGCGAGCCGCCGACGCTCGTCCGCGGCGATTACGTCGAGCTCCTCCCGTCGGTGCTCGCGGAGCGCGACGAGGAGGCGCTGACGGTCGTCTTCCAAACCGCCTCGACCGGCTACATCGGCCGTGACCGGCGCGCCGCGCTGCGCGAGCTGCTCGAGGCGGCCGGGCGCGAGAGGCCGCTCGGCTGGGTCTCCACGCGCGCGGTCGAGGAGCTCGAGGAGGACCGCCATGACAGCTACGAGCTCGAGATCGCGCTCTGGCCCGGCGGCGAGCGGCGCTTCCTGCTGCGCTGCGACTTCCACGGCAACTGGATCCGCTGGCGGTCGTGATTTCCTCGCGCGACAACCCGAAGCTGAAGACGGTGCGGAAGCTCGGGTCGCGGCGGCAGCGCGAGAAGCTCGGGCTGTTCGGGGCGGAGGGTGAGGACCTCGTCGCGGCCGGGCTCGACAACGGCTGGGAGCTCGAGTTCGCGCTGGTCGACGCGGCTCGGCCGCCGGCGCTCGAGCTGCGGTGGGAGCCGGTCGCCTCGCACCTGCTGGCCGAGGTCTCGACGCTCGGTCACGCCCCGCGCGTGATCGGCGTCTTCCGCGCGGCGCGGCCGGAGCGCGAGTTACCGCTGCTCGGGCTGGAGCTGTGGCGTGTCGGCGATCCCGGCAACGTCGGCACGCTCGCGCGCGCCTGCGACGCCTTCGGCGGCTACCTGGCGCTCTCGCCCGGCTGCGCCGACGCGTTCGGGCCGAAGGCACTGCGGGCGTCGGCCGGCTCGGTCTTCCGCGTGCCGCTGGCGGACTTCTCGCCGGAGGGCGCGGTCGCGCTGGTCGCGCACGGTGCGCCGCCGCTCTCGGAGCTCGACCCGTCGCTCTCGCGCTTCGCGCTGGGTTCGGAGCGGGATGGGCTGCCGGAGGAGGTCACGGCGGCCTGCGCAGCGAGCGCGACGATCCCGCTGACGGGCCACGCCGAGTCGCTGAACGTGGCGATGGCGGGGACGATCGCGCTCTACGATTGGCTGCGCAGGCATGAACCTGGCTGAGTGGATCGAGGGCTACAAGCGCGCCTGGGAGGAGCGCGACCCCAAGGCGGCGGCGGCGCTGTTCACCGAGGACGCCTCCTACCGCTCGTCGCCGTTCCGCGAGCCGCCGAACCTCGGGCACGAGGGGGTGCTCGACTACTGGACTGGGGCGACGAGCTCGCAGGCGGACGTCGAGGTCGAGATGGGCGAGCCGCTTGTCGACGGCAAGCACGCCGTGGTCGAGTGGTGGACGAGGATGCGCGCCGAGGGCGAGGAGATCACCCTGGTCGGCTGCCTTCTGCTTCGCTTCGCACCCGACGGCCGCTGCGAGGATCTGCGCGAGTACTGGAACTACGAAAGCGGCCGGCTGCCGCCGCACGACGGCTGGGGCAGCTGGCGTCGTGGGTAGGATCCCGGCGATGGCGACGATCAGCGGGGTCTGGACCTCTCCGGGGCGCAAGAGCGGGCAGTCCGTCGGACACGAGCGCCGCCGCGCGATCGCGGGCGAGGGGCTCGAGGGCTGTGCTCACGCGAACCCGCCCATGCGCGAAGTGCTGTTCGTGTCGGTCGAGCATCTGGAGTCCGTCGGCGTCGAGCCCGGCGCGATCCGCGAGAACCTGACCGTCGAGGGCACCGACGTCGAGCAGTGGCCGATCGGGCAGCAGGTGCGGGTCGGCGAAGAGGCCGTCTTCGAGATCACGATGGTCTGCGATCCGTGCCACCGGATGGACGAGCTGCGCGAAGGCCTGCGCGCCGAGATCCAGGGCAAGCGCGGGATGCTGGCGCGGATCGTCGAGTCGGGCGAGGTCGCCGTGGGCGACCCGGTCGAGCTGCTCTAGCGCCCTTTTGGCCACGGCCGGGGTCTGACCCCGGACATGGCCGAAACGGTCACGCCTGCGATGCCGCTGTACGGTCGTGCGGCTTGCCGCACGACCGTCTGAGATGCACCCAGCCCGGCGCTGTCCGGAGGTCTACCCAGGCCGTCGCGCGACCCAGACCGTGTCTTCGCCACCGCTGTACGGCCGGCGGTCGAACCAGCCGTAGCAGCCGACGACCTGGAAGCCGGCGCGCTCGAGGAGGGAGCGCCATTCGTCGTTCGAGAGCCACGCCAGCACGAGGCTCGTCTCGCCGCTCTCGCCGCGCACCGAGAGCGTCAGCGTCCGCGCGCGCGCGTCCCAGTCGGCTCGCTCGAAGATCCCGGGCTCGCGCTCGAGCCAGCGCCCGTGGGTCTCCGCGATGTCGTCGGCGCCCGGCGCGAAGACGTCGAAGACGAACCGCCCGCCGGGGACGAGCAGCCCGTAGACCGCCCGCAGCGACCGCAGGCGCGCCTCGTCGTCGAGCAGGTGCAGGTACGAGCGGAAGGGGCAGGTGACGAGCCCGACGCGCTCCTCGACCGGCGGCGCCTCGAGCTCGCCGAGCCGCAGGTCGAGTAGCTCCGCGACCCCCGCCAGCTCTCCGCGCTCGCGGCAGACCTCGAGCATCCCCGGCGAGGAGTCGACCCCGATCACCCGCATGCCCGCCGCGGCCGTCGGCACCGCGATTCGCCCGGTGCCGACGCCGAGCTCCACCACCGGTGAGCCTGCTCGCCGCGCCTCCTCGACGTAGAACCCGACGTCCTCGGTGACGCTCGCGCTCCACGGGTCGTAGACCCGAGCGATCGAGTCGTACCTGCTCACGCCGGCCGGCGCGTGACCCACACGTACTCCCGCGACTCGTCGTCGAACGGCCGCTTGTCGAAGTCGCCGTACAGCGCCTCGACCTCGAGCCCGGCCACGTCGATCAGCCCGAGCCACTCGTTCCTCGTCGCCCACCAGAGCGACGAGGTGCCGCCGTCGTCGAGCGTGATGTCGATCCGGTTGTCGCCCACGGCGTAGCGCAGCGAGTGGGGGACCGGCTCGTTCTGGTGCTCCCCGTCAAGACGCGCCGCGATCGCATGGTCGAAGGCGAACACGTTCCAGGCGAAGCGACCGCCGGGACGCAACGACGCCGCGACCCGCTCGAAGACCCTTCGGCGGTCGGCCCAGGTCGGCACGTGCAGCAGCCCGCGGAAGGGGCAGTAGACGAGGCCCGCAGGCTCCTCCAGCTTCAGATCGCGCATGTCCTCCTCGCGCACCTCCAGCTCCACGCCGGCCGCAGCGGCCCGCTCGCGCGCCTGTGCCAGCATCGCCGGCGAGGTGTCGATCCCCAGCACCGGCCGGCCCGTCGCCTGGGCGACCGGGATCGCGACGCGGCCGCTGCCGACGGCGAGCTCGACGAGCGGCCCGTCCGTCTCGAGCGCGAGCTCGACGTAGAACGGAACGTCCTCGGTCATCTCTGCCGACCACTCGTCGTAGCGGTCTGCGAAGCCCTCGTCCCAGCTCATCTCCCGCACGATGCTACGACCGATACAGTCGCCGCGTGGACTGGCAGGAGTACGAAAGCCAAGCGCAGAACGCGATCGCGGCCGCCGCGACCGCCTCCGAGCTCGACGCCGCGCGCGTCCGCTGCCTCGGTCGCAAGAGCGAACTCGCGCAGGCGCTGCGGGCGGTCCGTGACCGCGAGACCGGGATCACGCTCAACACCTTGCGCGCGACACTCGAGGCCGCGCTCGAGGGACGGCGTGCGGAGCTCGAGCGCGCCGAGCTCGACCGGGCGCTCACCGAGGAGGTCGTCGACGTCACGTTGCCCGGCGACGAGCAGCCGCTCGGGCACCTGCACCCGATCACGCAGGCGCGCCGCCAGATCGAGGACGCCTTCCTCGGCCTCGGCTACGAGATCCGCGACGACCGCGAGGTCGAGACGGTCGAGTACAACTTCGACAAGCTCGCCTTCGACCCGTGGCACCCGGCGCGCTCGCACCGCGCGACGTTCTTTCTCGACGACGAGCGGCTGCTGCGGACGGAGACCTCGCCGTCCCAGATCTTCGCGCTGCAGGAGCGCGAGCCGCCGATCTACATGGTCTCGATCGGGCGCACCTACCGGCGCGACGACATCGACGCGACGCACTACCCGATCTTCCACCAGTTCGAGGGCCTCGCCGTCGACCGCGGGCTGACGCTCGCCGACCTGAAGGGGACGCTGCAGCACGTGATGCGCGCGATCTACGGGCCCGAGCGGCGCGTGCGCTTCCGTACGCACTACTTCCCGTTCACCGAGCCCTCGATGGAGCCCGACGTCTCGTGCGGGATCTGCGGCGGCGAGGGTTGCCGCACCTGCCGCTACTCGGGCTGGCTCGAGATGGGCGGGTCCGGGATGGTCGACCCGCGCGTGTTCGAGAACGTCGGCGTCGATCCCGAGGAGTGGTCGGGCTTCGCCTTCGGCTGCGGGATCGAGCGCGTCGCGCAGCTGAAGTACGACTTCCCCGACATCCGTGCGCTCTGGGAAGGGGACCTCCGGGTCCTGACGCAGTTTTGAGGGTTCCCGTGTCGTGGCTGCGGGACTACGTGCCCGTCGAGATGCCCCTGCAGGAGCTGGCCGACCGGCTATCGGTGTCGACCGCGGAGGTGGAGGGGATCGAGCGGCGCGGCGTGCCCGACGACGACGGCAACCTCGGCCTCTTTCGGATCGGCCGCGTGCTCGAGGCGGCCAAGCACCCGAACGCCGACCGCCTCCAGCTCTGCCGCGTCGACCTCGGCGAGGGCGAGCCGCGGCAGATCGTCTGCGGCGCCTGGAATTTCGGTGCCGGCGCGACGGTGGCCGTGGCGCTACCGGGGGCGCGCTTGCCGGGCGGGATCGAGCTCGAGCAGCGCAAGGTGCGCGGCGAGCTCTCCGACGGGATGATCCTCGCCGAGGACGAGGTCGAGCTCGGCAGCGACCACTCGGGAATCATGGTGCTGCCGGAGACCGAGCCGGGCACCCCGCTTGCCGACGTGCTGCCGCTCGTCGAGGAGGTGCTGCTCGTCGAGTCGACAGGGAACCGGCCCGACCTGCTTTCGATCTACGGCCTTGCGCGCGAGATCGCTGCGCTCTACGACCTGCCGCTAGAGCCATGGCCGGGGTCAGACCCCGGACCGGTCCCTGCGGGACAGGTCGACGTCACCGTCGAGGACTTCGAGGGCTGCCCCCGCTACGTCGGCCGGGCCTTCCACGACGTCGCGATCGGTGCCTCACCCGTGTGGCTGCGCGCGCGGCTCACGAACGCCGGCATGCGGCCGATCTCGAACGTCGTCGACGTGACGAACTTCGTCATGCTCGCACTGGGCAACCCACTGCACGCGTTCGACCTGGCGAAGCTGCGCGGCGGGCGGATCGTCGTCCGGCGGGCACAGCCGGGCGAGACGATCCGGACGCTCGACGGCGTCGACCGCAAGCTCGAGCCGACCGACCTGATGATCGCCGACGCGGAGCGCTCGGTTGCGCTCGCCGGGATCATGGGCGGCGAGGAGACGGAGATCGGCGAGGACACGACCAAAGTGCTCCTCGAGGCCGCGAACTTCGAGCCGAGCGGGATCTTCCGCACCTCCGAGCGGCTGCGGCTGCGCACCGAGGGCTCGAACCGCTGGGAGAAGGGCGTCGACCCGCACCTCGCTCCCCAGGCGGCCGCGCTCGCGACCGAGCTCATCCTCGAGTTGACGGACGCGAAATGGGCCGGCCACGTCGACGTGAAGGGGGCGCTCCCCGACCCGCCGGTCGTTTCGCTTCGCACCGACCGGGTCGACCGCGTGGTCGGGCTGGAGATCCCGCCCGAAGAGCAGCGCGGCGCGCTCGAACGGCTCGGGTTCGAGGTGAGCTCCGACTGGAAGGTCACCGTCCCGACCTGGCGCGCCGTCGACGTCACCAGGGAGATCGACCTCGTCGAGGAAGTGGCACGCGTTC
>JBJMJY010000091.1:0-8279 GCA_045806105.1 Gaiellaceae bacterium
CGCTCGCGCGAGCAGGTCGATGGGTTCCACCAAGCCGGGGTCGACGCAGGCTTCCGCACGAACGGTGACCCGGGCTACCGCGACTACGCGCCTGGCTACTACGCCGCCTACCTCCTAGACCCCGACGGCAACAACGTCGAGGCGCTCTACCGCGACGTGGGCAATCCGGGGCACGCCGGCTAGCCCGCCCGCTCAGCCGAAGAAGCCGGCCACCGCGTCGATCGTGCGGTCGATCTCCTCGTCGCCGTGCGCGGTCGAGAGGAACATCGCCTCGTTCTGCGATGGCGCGAGATAGATGCCGCGCTCGAGGAGGTGGCGGAACAAGGCCCCGTAGTCGTCGACGAACAGCGTCGCCATCGCGCCGACCCGCTCGAAGCGACCGTACTGCGCCAGCCCGTCGAGCCGCTGTCCCTTGTGCTCGAGCTGCTCGTACACGTCGGGCGTCAGGCGCCGCAGGACCGAGAGCCCGGCCGCCGTCGCGAGCGGGTTCCCGGAGAGCGTCCCGGCCTGGTAGACGTCGCCGGCCGGAGCGAGGCGCTCCATCAGCTCAGCACGGCCGCCGAAGGCCGCAAGCGGGAGGCCTCCGCCGACGATCTTGCCGAGCACGGTCAGGTCGGGGAGCACACCGAACCGCTCCTGCGCCCCACCCCGCGCGACGCGGAAGCCCGTGATCACCTCGTCGAAGACGAGCAGCGCCGCGCTCTCGTCGCACAGGCGCCGCAGCCCCTCCAGGAATCCCCCGGCCGGCGGGACGACGCCCATGTTTCCCGCGACGGGCTCGACGAAGACACACGCCGCGCCCTCGATCACGCGCTGCACGGCCTCGAGGTCGTTGTAGTCGACAACGCGCCCCTCGCCACGCGCGTCGATCCCGAGCGTCCGCACGCCCGAGCCGGCCTCCGAGAGGAAGGGGTCGGCGTGCCCGTGATAGCAGCCCCGGAAGCGGACGAACGGCTCGCGGCCCGTCACGGCCCGCGCCAGCCGCAGCGCCGTCATCGCGGCTTCCGTCCCCGACGAGACGAGGCGCACCATCTCGACCGACGGCACAGCGCCGACGATCTCCGCGGCCAGCTCGACCTCCCGCTCGGTCGCGGTGCCGAAGCTCGTGCCCTCGCGCGCGGCGGCGACCACCGCCTCCACCGTTTCCGGATCGGCGTGGCCGAAGATCAGCGGTCCCCACGAGAGCACCCAGTCGACGTAGCGGTGGCCCTCGACGTCCTCGAGGTGCGCACCCTCGCCGCGCGCGGCGAACAGCGGCTCTTCGAGGCCGACCGCCTTCATCGCCCGCACGGGCGAGTTGACGCCGCCGGGGATGAGCTTCAGCGCGCGAGCGTAGAGCTCGGCCGAGCTCACTCGCCGTCTTCGCGCAGGGCGAAGAGGTCGCGCAGCGGCTCGGAGCCCGCCTCCTTCGCACGCACAGTCGGCGCGTGCAGGAGCTTGTTCACGATCTGCGCCGTCAGTGTCTCGACCGTCTCGCGCTCGCGCGGCGAGAGGTCGGCGAGGCGCGAGCCGGCCCGCGCCAGCTCCTCGGACCGGATCTCCTCAGCGCGGCGGCGCAGGTCGCGAATCGCGCCGGCCGCGTCGCGCGCGTGGCGCCACTCCGCGAAGCGGGCGGACTCTTCGGCGACGATCGCCTCTGCCTCGCGCACGTCCTCCTCGCGGCCGACCATGCCTTCGCCGAGCGCGTCGATGTCGAAGAGCGTGCACCCATCGAGCGCCGCGATCGCGGGGTCGAGGTCACGCGGCACGGCAACGTCGACGAGCACGAGCGGCTTCTCCCGCGCCCGCACCGCCTCCGCATGCAAGATCGGGTACGGGCACCGTGTTGCCGAGATGACGAGGTCGGCGTCAGGGAGCTCGACCGCGACCGCGTCGAAGGCGGCCGCCCTGCCGCCCACGCGGCCGGCGAGGTCCTGTGCGCTCTCGAGCGTGCGGCTCGAGACCACGACCTCGGCGCCCCGCTCACGTAGATCGCGGGCCGCAAGCTCGCTCATTCGGCCGGCCCCGAAAAGGAGGGCGCGCGCGCCGTCCACGCCGCCAAGCTCCCGCGCGGCAAGCTCCACCGCCGAGGCCGCGACCGACTCTGGCAGCTCGTGCAGCTTCGCCTCGGTGCGCACGCGCTTGCCCGCGCGCAGCGCGTCCTCGAAGAGCCGGTTCAGCAGCGCGCTCGTCGCGCCGGCCCGGCGCGCGGACTCGTAGGCGTCGCGTACCTGGCCGAGGATCTGCGACTCCCCGGGCACCAGCGAGTCGAGCCCTGCGGCGACGCGGAAGAGGTGCGAGACCGCCTCGCCGTCGTCCCAGCGCGCGAGGACGCCGCCGAGCTCCAGCCCCGAGCGCCGTTCGAGCTCCTCGCGGACGCGCTCGAAGTCGCCGCCGCCCAGGTACACCTCGGTGCGGTTACAGGTCGAGAGCACGACCGCGTCGCCGAGCTCGGCCGCGAGCTCCGCGGCCTGGCCGTCCTGGAGGTACAGGCGCTCGCGCACCTCGAGCGGCGCGTGGTGGTGCGACACGCCCACCGCAAGGAGGCACGCGGGTTGCTGCGACGAGGCTTCCACAGGACTCCGCGGCCGATGCTACCGGCGGCGGCCTAGGCACCCCACCAGAAGCTGGAGGCGATCACGACGTACAGCCCGATCAGGATCGCACCCTCCTCGCGGTTGCTCTCCCCGTCGTAGACGACGAGCGCCATCACCGTGGCCGAGATCAGCAGCGCGATCGCGAGCAGCGTCGGGAAGACGAGGCTCAGCTCGGTCGCGAAGGCGAGGCTGACGAAGACGAGCACCGGCGTCAGCAGGAGTGCCACCTGCAGAGCGGAACTGACGATGACGGAGATCGCGAAGTCGACGCGGTTCCGGATCGCGAGCTGCACGCCGACGACATTCTCGACCGCGTTTCCGGCGATCGCGACCACCACCAATCCCGCGAAATCCTGGCTCATGTGCAGCGCTTCCGTCGCCGGTGTCAGGGCGGTGACGAACCAGTCGCTTGTGAACGCCGCCGCGGTGGCCGCCGCGGCGAGCACCACGATCGTCGTCCTGAGCGACCAGCGCGGCGCTTCTCCGAGGGCGTCGTCGCCCGCGAGGAACGTCGGCAGCGTGACGAAGAACAGCACGATCAGCACGCCGGCGCAGATGAAGCTCAGCGCGCGATCGTGCGCCGCCGCCGGTGTGTGGAAGGTGTGCGTCAGGGTCGGCATCGACAGGATCACGGCCGAGAGGACCGTGAGCGTCGCGATGATCCTCGCCCGCGAGTAGTCGAAGCGCTGCGGCCCGTTCTTGATCCCGCCGACAAGGAACGCCAGGCCGAGCACGAGGACGCCGTTGGCGATCACCGAGCCCACGAGCGCCGACTGGACGACGCGCACCAGGCCGTCGTGGAGCGCGAACAGCGCGATGAAGAGCTCGGGCAGGTTGCCGAGCGCCGACTGCACGACGCCGGCTGACGAAGACCCGACGCGGCCGCCGAGCTGGTCGGTCGCGCTTCCGACGAGGCCGGCCAACATCGCGATCGCCGCCGCGGCGACGAGGAACGCAAGGACCGGCCCTGCGTCGAGGTAGTGCGCCAGCCCCGCGGCGAGCACGAGCACGGCCGCGATTCCGATCCGGAGGAGCTCGCCGCGGCGCACCGCGGCATCATGGTGGATCGCCCGCGACCGAGCGCCGGGCTACGCGCCCCGCTTCACGCGGTCATCGGCGCAGGGCCGCTCGCTACCAGCCTTGGTCGCGCGGCCGGACGGAGACGAGCGTCGCCTCGTCCATGACCTCCCGCGAGTGGGCCCCGGAGCCGCGGGCCTCGCGGGCGGCGTGGCGGAGGTTTCCCAGCACCTCGCGCAGGTTCTCCTGCAGGGCGCGGCGTTCCGCCTCGAGTTGCTCGACCTCGTGGGCCAGCAGCTCGTTTCGCTGGTGCGCCTCCCTGAGCTGAGCACGAAGCTCGCGCTCGGTCGTCTCGGCGCGGTGCTCGGTGGCACCGACCCCGGCGGAGAGCTTCGCGAGCTCGCGCTCGGCTGCCTTGGCCCGGCTGCGGGCGTGGCGAAGCTGTTGGTGAAGCTCCTCGGCCTGTGCCTCAGCTCGCTGGCGGCGGGTCGCCTCGTGCGTGTGCTCGGACTGCGCCTGGACGAGCGCCTTCTCGAGCGAGTCGACCTCCGTCGCGAGAAGCGAGAGCTCCTGGGCTTTGGACCGTTCGGACATGAGCCTGTGCTTCGACCTTCGCCGTCGTCTCCCTCCTACCGTAGCTGCTCGAGCTCGGCTTCGACGCGCGCGATGCGCTCCCCCGCCTCGGCGGCGGCAGCCGCCGCGTCCTCGGCGTCCTGCCGCAGCCGGGCGGCCTCGCTCTCGGCGCGGTCGGCCTCGCGTGCGGCGTCGCGCACTGCGGCCCTGAGCTCGCGCTCCTCGGCCCGCAGCTGCCGCAGCGCCTCGCGCGCCTCGGTCAGCGCGCGCCGGCGCTCGGCCCGGTCGTCCGTCTTCGTCTTCGCCTGCGTCTTGGCAGGGCGTTGCTGCGGCCGAGGCGCCCCGGTCAGCGCCTCGAAACCCGGCGGCTGGAGCTCCTCGGTGAGGCGGCCCTGCTTCAGCAGGCGCCGCCCCTCGTCCGTCAGCGAGGCCGCCCGCAGCGTTTGGGTCGCGCGGTCGACGGCTGCTGCGCCGATCCCCTCGTCCTCGGAGAGCTCGTGCGCCGCCTTGGAGAGCCGCTCCAGCGTCCGCTGCTCCTCGCGCCTCGACTCCTCGAACGCGTCCACGTCGCCGCCGGTCTGGCTCTTAGTCAGGGCCTCACCGGCCTTCGCGAGGCGCTGCACGTCGAGCTCGCGGTCGCGCGCCAGTCGGTTGACGAGCCACACCGCGACGGGCGGCTTGCGCAGCTTCTTGACCTGCTCCGCCTGCTCGCGTTCGCCCTCGTCGCGCAGGCGCTTGGCCAGGTCGTCGCGCGCCGCCGTGAACTCACCCGGAGGCAGTTGGTAGAGACGGCCGAGCTCGCGCTCTAGGTCCACCTTGGCCGGGGAGGATATGCGGCTCAGGCGGCGCGGAGGGCGTCGACGAGCTCGTCCTTGCTCATCTTCGAGCGCCCTTCGATGCCGGCCTTGCGGGCGCGCTTCTCGAGCTCGGTCTTCGGGAGCTCCGCGAGGTCGTCGCTCCGCGCCCCGTTCGAGCTGCTGCCGGCACGGCTGGGCCGCCGCTGTCCGCGCTTCGTCGCCTCGACACTCGCGCGCAGCGCCTCCAGCAGGTCGGTCGGCCGCTCTTCCTCGGGCTCGGCGGCGACGTGCACCTCCTTGCCCTTGCGCTTGGCCTCGATGACGGCGCGGAGGGCGTCGCGGTAGGTGTCGCGGTACTTCTCGGGCTGCCAGTCGCCCGCGAAGCTGTCGATCAGCTGCCGCGCCATCTCGAGCTCGTGCCGGTCGACCCGCGCGCGCTTCGGCCGGAGCTCGTCCACGGGGCGAACCTCGTCCGCGAAATGGAGCTGCTCGAGCGTGATCGTCCCCTGGCGCACCCGCATCGCGCCGAGGTATTGGCGGTCACGCATCACGAACTTCGCGATCGCGGCCAGCTCAGAGTCCTCCATCGCCCGCACGAGCAGCGAGTAGACCTTCTCCGATCCGTCCTGCGGCCCCAGGTAGTACGTGTGCGCGAAGAAGATCGGGTCGATCTGCTCGTACGGCACGACGTCGGTGATCTCGATCGTCTTGTAGCCCTCGACCCGCGCCGCCTGGAAGTCCTCGTCGTCCAGGTAGATGTACTCGCCCTTGCGGTACTCGAAGCCCTTGACGATCTCCTTGTCGGGCACCGGCCTCTCCTCCAGCTTGCAGATCTTCTGGTAGCCGATCGGGCTGTCGTCCTTCTGGTGCACGAGGTGGAAGTGGAGCTTGTGCTCGGAGATCGCGCTGTAGAGGCGCACCGGGACGTTCACCAGGCCGAACGTGATCGAGCCGGTCCAGAGGGCGCGCGGCATGTTCGGCTTCTAGCCGAGTCGCACCGGAGGAAAACCCAGCGGAGCGGCTAGTGGTAGGCGTGGACGGCGGCGTGCCCGCGACCGCGCGCGATCAGCGCCCGGTTGACCGGTAATGCGACCCAGAAGGCAATGAAGAGCCCGACGCCGAGGCTCCACCAAAAGAGGAAGTCGCCGAGGCCCGCCTCCATCGCGCCGGGCACGAGCAAGATGAAAGCGTTGTCCACGATCTCCATCACCGCGATCGAGACCGTGTCCGCAGCGAGCGCGATCCGCGCCGCCTTGCGAAGCGGAACGCCGCCGGTCACCAGCGGTCGCAGCGTGAGCAGGTAGCCGAAGAAGAACGCGAGGACGATCGCGAGCGCGATCGACGCGGCCGTGCCCCAGCCGAGGGCAGTTGCGATGACGAGGCCGAGGATCTCGCCGATCGCGCAACCGGTCAGGCAGTGCCAGGTCGCGGCGAAGGCCGAGCGGTTCAGCGACGGCGCGGCTCCGCTGTCGTGGGCGTGCTCCATCTACCGCCGATTGTGCCCGCGGCGACGGGCGCAGCGGCGCGGTGAGCCGAGCGCTCGGCTCGCGCAGGAGCCGAGCGCTCAGGATGTGCGGCCGCTTACGGCAGCACGTTGGCGACAGCGTCGAGCGCGTTGCTGACGTTGCCGGCGAGGAGCGTGATCGCAGCGATCACGGCGAGGACGATGACGGCCAGCACCACGCCGTACTCGGCCATCGTCTGGCCCTCCTCGCGAGCGAGCAGCGAGTCGGCGACGAGCTGTAGGAAGGCGGAAGGCTTCAGCATCTGATTCACCTCCTCGGTGCCTAGGGCGCGGAGCGCGCGCCAGGTGAGGACGTGGGATCTGAGGCAATCATCGGTCCCAACAGCCGAGGAGCGCATCCCTCGTCCTGATGTTCGCGCTGAGTCGCGAGTGCGGGACGCGCTGCCGGGACCGCGCGCGCGAGTGCCGCCGTGGCCTGGGCCGCGCGAGCCTAGGGGTCGGTTCTAGCCCGAGCCGCCTCGGCGTAGGAATCCGCGCTCGTCGAGGCGCCGCGCGGAACTCCCGCAGCGGCGTAGGCGTCGTCCTCGTCGAGCGTCTCGTGCTCGAGCAGCGCCTTCGCGAGCGAGTCGAGCTTGTCGCGGTTCTGCCGTAGCAGCTCGTCGACCTCCCCGTGCGCCTCGTCGACGATCCGCCGCACCTCGTCGTCGACGAGCCGTTGCGTGTCCGGCGAGACCTCGGCCGCCCCCGGAAGGAGCGGGCCCTGCCCGTCGCGCGGGAGGACAGCAACCGGGCCGACTGCAGGGCTCATGCCCCAGCGCCCGACCATCTGGCGGGCGAGCTCTGTGAGCTGCTGGATGTCCGACTCGGCGCCGCTGCTCGTCTCGCCGAAGACGACCTCCTCGGCCGCCCGGCCGCCGAGCGCGACCTTGATCCTCGCGCGCGCCTCCGGCTCGAGGTAGTTGAAGCGGTCGCTGTCGGGTGCGGCGAAGGTGACGCCCAGCGCGAGCCCGCGCGGGATGATCGAGACCTTGCGGACCGGGTCGGCCCCCTCCGTGAGCATGCCGACGATCGCGTGTCCGCCCTCGTGGTAGGCGGTCCGCTCCCGGTCCTCCGGCGTCATCATCACCTGACGCTCGGCGCCGAGCACGATCCGCTCGAGCGCGTCCGTGAAATCGGACTCCTGGATGCGGTCGTGGCTGCGGCGGGCGGCCAACAGCGCCGCCTCGTTGACGAGGTTGGCGAGGTCGGCGCCGACCATGCCCGGTGTCGTGGCCGCGATGCGACCGAGGTCGACGTCGGGAGCGAGCGGCAGCCCCCGCGCGTGCACCTTCAGGATCGCCTCGCGTCCGGTTCGGTCCGGCGGCTGCACGGCGACCCTGCGGTCAAAGCGGCCGGGCCGGAGCAGCGCCGCGTCGAGGACGTCGGGGCGATTGGTCGCGCCGATCACGATCACGTTCGTGGACGGGTCGAAGCCGTCCATCTCGGTGAGGATCTGGTTCAGCGTCTGCTCGCGCTCGTCGTGACCGCCCACCGAGGCGCCGCCGCTGCGGACCCGCCCGATGGTGTCGATCTCGTCGATGAAGATGATCGACGGGGCCACCTTGCGGGCCTCGGCGAACAGCTCACGGACCCGGGACGCGCCGACTCCGACGATCATCTCGATGAACTCGGAGGCCGAGGCGGAGAAGAACGGCACGTCGGCCTCCCCCGCGACGGCCCGGGCCAGCAGCGTCTTGCCTGTGCCAGGGGCGCCCGACAGCAGCACGCCCTTGGGTGCACGCGCGCCCAGGCGCCGATACTTGTCCGGATCGCGCAGGAAATCGACCACCTCGTTGATCTCGGCCTCGACCT
>JBJMJY010000092.1:0-18876 GCA_045806105.1 Gaiellaceae bacterium
CGAGCGCGTCGGAGGCGCTGACGTCGAACCGGCCCGGGCGCGGATGCTCGACGAGCGCGAAGCCGAGCGACTGGACGCCGTGCGCGACCGGGAAGGTGACGAGGTTGTAGCCGTCGCGTTCGAGCACGTCCCCCGGCTCCAGCTCCACGACCTCGAGCGCGTACGTCAACTTGCCGAAGACGCGTCGCAGGGTCGAGAAGAGCTCGCGAACCCCCGGCGGCCCGTAGACGTCGAGGGGCACCTCGCGCCCCCGCAGCGCGAACGTCTTCAGCATCCCGGGCAGGCCGAGGTAGTGGTCGGCGTGGAAGTGCGAGACGAAGACCTCCCGTAGCTCGATCAGGCCCACGGACGAGCGCAGCATCTGGCGCTGCGTCCCCTCGCCGCAGTCGAAGAGCAGCCGCTCGCCGCCGCGGCGGAGCAGCAGCGCCGATGGCGCCCGACTGGCGGTCGGAACGGAGCCCGAGGTACCAAAGAAGACGAGGTCGAGGTCCACGGGCCGATTGTAGGGTTGCCCCGTCATGGCCGACCCGCGCGACGAGGTGCGTGAGCTGATCCGGCGCGAGCCTTCGAACGAGGAGCACGTCGCGGTCCGAGAGCTGTGGAAGCGCCACTCGATCGCCGAGGACAACCGCGACCTGCCGGGGCTGCTCTCGACCCTGACAGACAACTGCGTCTACGAGCTCGTGCAGACCGGACATCGCTGGGAGGGCCACGAGGGCGCCGCGCGCTTCTACGCCGGGCTGCTCGGCAGCTTCCCTGACATCGACTTCCAGCTGATGAACATCGTCATCGGGCCGCAGGGCGTCTGCGAGGAGGCCGGCGTGACCGGTACGCACGAGGCGGAGTGGCTCGGCATCCCGGCCACCGGGCAGCGGCTCGTCTGGCAGGTGACGATCTTTTTCCCGTGGGACCGCGAGCGGCGCCTCTTCAGTGGCGAGCGCGTCTACACCGCGGGCCTGCCGCTTCCCGAGCAGCTACCGGGCTGACGGCAGGACGAGCCGCTCGCCGGGGACGATCACGCTGCCGCCCAGGTGATTGCGGCGGTCGATGCGGTAGATCGCGTCCCGCGGGTCGCCCGCGTAGTGCCTGACCGCGATCGACCAGAGCGTGTCGCCCGGCTTCACGACGTACCGTTGCTCGGGCCCTGCCCCGTGCGAGGCCCGCGCGAGCGCCGCCCACGCGATCAGCGCGAGCGCAGCGATCAGAAGAACCTTGCCGAACATGTGTTCGCATGATAACCAGAACGTCTGTTCGTGTCAAGGAAGCTCGACGATCCGTGGAGCCAAGCGGCTTCCGCCCACCTCGAGCACGATCAGCGTCCGGTGCGGGGCCCGCCTCCGCTCGGTCGGGCTCCCCGGGTTGAGGATCCACACGCGGCGGTGCTGCTCGACCTGCGGCAGGTGCGTGTGGCCGTAGACGATCGCGTCGCAGCCGGGGAACCACGACACCAGCCGCTCCTCCCTGCCGGCTCGCGCGCCGGCGATGTGCACCATCCCGATCCGCGCGCCCTCGACCTCGACCACGCGCCGCTCGGGTAGCTCGGCCCGCAGGGCCGGCTCGTCCATGTTCCCGAAGACCGCCTCGACCGGCGCGAGCGCCTCCAGCTCCAGCAGCACCGCGGCCGCGACCACGTCGCCCGCGTGCAGGATCAGGTCGGCCCGCTCGAGCTCGCGGGCGCACGCCTCCGGCAGCCGCCGCGACCCGCGCGGCAGGTGCGTGTCGGCGATGACGGCGACGCGCGTCAGACGGCGAGGAAGCGCCCGTCGCGATACACGAGCTCGCCGTCGGCGTACACCTCGCCGCCGGAGCGCAGGTCGCAGATCATGTCCCAGTGGAGCGCCGAGCGGTTCTGCCCGCCGCACTCCTCGTAGGCGCTCCCGAGCGCCAGGTGCACGGTCCCGCCGATCTTCTCGTCGAAGAGGATGTTGCGCGTGAAGAGCTGAATCGCGTCGTTGAGGCCGAACGCCAGCTCACCCAGGCGCCGCGCTCCGTCGTCGAGCGCGAGCATCTCCTCGAGGAAGTCCTGCGCCCGCGCAGCCTTCGCCTCGACGACCTCCCCGTCCTCGAACCGCAGCCGCACATCGTCGACTTGCCGGCCGCGGAAGACCGCCGGGTAGGTGAAGCGGACCTCGCCGTTCACGCCGGTCTCGAGCGGCGCGGTGAAGACCTCGCCGTCCGGGAAGTTCTCGTGGCCCTGCGACGGAACCCAGGTGCGCCCGCCGAAGGCGAGCGTGAGGTCGGTGTCCTCCGCGACGATCCTCAGCTCCTCCCTGGCGTTCAGGAACTCCGCGACGCGCGCCAGCTCCTCCGCGAAGGCGCGCCAGCGAGCCGCCGGGTCGCCGTCGTCGAGGAACGACGCCGCGTAGAGGAAGTCCTCGTACTCGGCGAGCGACATCTCGGCGTCCTGGGCCGCGCCCTGCGTGGGGTAGCCGGTCAGCACCCAGCGCAGCTCACCGTGCAACGCGCGCTCGAGGTAGCGCTCGCGCAACTGCCGCCGTGCGCGCTGTTGGAGCGCCTCGCGCTCCGGCGAGATCCCGGTCAGCGCCTTCGTGTTCGTCGGCGCGTCCACCACGATCCAGACGTCCGCGCGCTCGACGTCCTCGAGCTCCGCCGGGTTGAGCCACGCAACCTGTTCGTCGCTCCCGTCCGCAAGCAGCAGCTCGTCGAGCTCCAGCGTCGCCCGCGGCGACGGCAATCCCCCTGCCCGCAGCACCGACGCGTAGAGCTCGGCCAGCAGTGGCTCCACGTTCGCCGTGCCCTGGATCACGACGAGGTCGCCGGGCTTGACGCCCGCCGAGTAGCCCACCAGCACGTCCGCGAGACGGCGCAGGCGCTCAGACATGGCCGACCGCCCGCTGCGGCTGCTCGAGGAAGCGGCCCGTGCGCCAGACGAGCTCGCCGTCGGCGTACACCTCGCCGTCGGCGCGCAGGTCGCAGACGAGGTCCCAGTGCAGCACCGACCTGTTCTGGCCGCCGAGGTCCTCGAAGGACGAGCCGAGGGCGACGTGCATCGTGCCGCCGATCTTCTCGTCGAAGAGCGTGTTCTGCGTGAAGCGGTCGATCTCGTAGTTGAGCCCGAAGGCGACCTCGCCGAGCCGGCGCGCACCCTCGTCGAGCTCGAGCAGCGCGTCGAGGTAGTCGCCGCCACGCGTCGCCTCGGCCGCGACGACCTCGCCGCCTTCGAAGCGCAGCTTGACGTCGGTCACCTCGCGGCCGTGGAAGAGCGCCGGGAACGCGAAGCTGATCTCGCCCTCCGTGAGGGTCTCGACCGGGCTCGTGTAGACCTCGCCGTCGGGCATGTTGTACCGCCCGTCCGCGGGCTTCCACCGCCGACCTTCGACGCCGAGTCTCAGGTCGGTGCCTGGGCCGACGATGCGCAGCTCGCGCACCTCCGAGAGCGCACCCGCTCGCGCGCCCAGCTCGTCACGGACGCCGCGCCAGTGTGCGACTGCGTCTGCCTGCTCCTCGACGTGGCAGGCGCGGAAGACGAAGCGCTCGTACTCGGCGAGCGACATCTCCGCGTCCTGGGCGTGCGCCTCGGTCGGGAAGAGCACGCCGCACCAGCCGAGGTCGCCTGTGGCCATCCGCTCCCAGCGGCGCTTCGCGAGCTGCTGCGTCGAGGCGATCAGCCGCTGGTGCCGCTCCGGGTCGGCGCGGCTCAGCGCACGCGTGTTCGAGTCGGACCAGACCGTCACGATCGCGTCCACGAGCTCGACCTCGGCCTTCGCGATCGGCGAGACGAAGTCGAGCTGCTCGTCGTTGCCTTCGGCGAGCAGCAGCTCGGGCAGCCGCTCGAGCTCGAGGTGCACGTACGGCTGCGCGCCGGCGGCGAGCGCGGCGCGGTAGAGCTCGGCCGCGAGCGGCGCGGCGACGGGCGGCGCGTCGATCCGCAGCACTTTGCCGGCCTCGAGGCCGAGCGAGTAGTCGACGATCAGCTCGCCGAGCCGTGCGACGCGTGGGTCTCTCATCTCCCGACGCGGAAGCGGCGGCTGACGAGCACGGTCGTGCGCTGGGAGTTCATCGAGGCGGTCATCCGGATGGCGAAGACGTAGCTGCCGCGCTTGAGCTTGCGCGCCGGAAAGTACACCACGCGGCGGTTCGCCTTGATCACGCCCTTCGCGTACAGCAACGGCTTCGGCCTGCCTTTCGCGAGCCGCTTGCCGAGCACCGCCTTGCTCGGGCCGGCCTTGAAGACGCCGGCGCGGAAGTCGGCCTGCTCGGCCGCGCCCGCCTTGAAGCTCAGGCGCAGACGCCTGCTCCGGAAGGGCTTGCGCAGGTTGCCCCAAGCAGCCACCGGCAGGACCACGCCGGCTGCGTGCTTCCAGCGCACGGGCGCGCTCTGGCAGCTGCCGTGCGTCTGCGCAAGCGTCTGCTTCACGCGGACGTACGAGGCCCGGTGCGAGCCGTCGGCGCGCTCGAGGCCGCTCTGCCAGCGGTCGAGGTCGGTCTCGTCGATCAGGTGGAAGAAGCTGAGCATCCGCACGGTCTGGTCGCATTCGAGCGACGTGATCACGTCTGCGTAGTAGTCCGCCTGCGTCGCCTCGCTGACGAGCCTCAGGCCCGGCGTTTCGGTGCCGTGGTACATGGGCGCGAGCACCGGTGGAATCTCGACCTGCCAGCCGACCTCGTCGAGGTCGAAGCGCAGCGGCCGCGCGAACGTCTTGCCGGTCTCCGCAAAGGTCGCCTGCGCAGTCCCGTGGAACGCGTCCCAGACCGCTTGCTTGATCCGGTCGAGGTTCGCAAGGCCCGCGGTCGGCCAGGCGTAGCCGACCTCCGGCGAGCCCTGCTGCGGCTGCGGGTACGGGTGGAACGCAAGCTCGTCCATCAGCGGTTTCGTCCGCTTGGTCGTGCGGTAGGCCACGCCGAGGTCGTGGAGGAAGCGCACGGGGGAGCGGGAGCGGTTGTTCTTCGCGGCCGGCTGGTCGTTCCCGCGCGGCGAGAGACCGACGCCGATCACGTTGATCGTCGGATCCTTCGCCTTCAGCGCGTCATACGACGCCGCCAGGACCGGCAGGTACTGCGCGGCGGCGAGCGGCTTCCCGGTCGGCGAGTACTGCGGCTGCCAGAAGCGCGGCTGGTTCGGCTCGTTGCCGATCACGTAGTCCTTCACCGTCGGGAAGGTCTGCGCCACCTTTTCGACGAAGGCGACGAACTTCGTCGTCGCGTCGGGCGTCACGCTGAAGTCTTTTGCGTCATGTGGCGCGACGGCGAAGACGACTCGCGCGCCACCGACCTGCGCCTGCGGCAGCCACTTGGCGATCTCGGCCTGTCCCGGGATCGTCAGGGGCGCCGCCGGGTCCCAGTTGACGGAGATCCGGTTCACCTTCAGGCCGACGTCGCCGAGCGTGGCGAAGAACGCCGCGCCGTTGCCCGCCTTGCCCGCGTCCTCTGTCACGCCGACGTCGAGCGCCGCGCTCGCCGCCCCCGCACACGCCAGCGCGGCGC
This sequence comes from Gaiellaceae bacterium, assembly GCA_045806105.1. Lineage (GTDB taxonomy): Bacteria > Actinomycetota > Thermoleophilia > Gaiellales > Gaiellaceae > AC-32. Next base: position 5,446 of record JBJMJY010000092.1, read on the forward strand.
ATGTGCACACCAGCAGCAGTCCCCTCGTCCTCGTCACTCGTCGTCCTCCTCGTCTGTCTCGGCCCGTCACTACCTCCCTCCTTCTTCGGCGGGCGTCCGGCAGATCCTTAGTCCTAAAGCGCGGCCAGGACGGCGTCGAGCAGCGGGCCGGCGCCGAGCCGGACCGGGTCGTCGGCCGGAAGGCCGGTCTCCGCGGCCGCCTCCGCGATCGCGCGGCGGGCCTCCTCTTCGTCGAGCTCGGCGGTGTTCAGAGCCAGGCACGCGACGCGCGCGGGCCGCAGCCGCAGCGAGACACACTCGTGCAGCTCGACCAGCTCCGGGAGGCTCGGCAACGGGTGGCCCGGGTAGCCCTCGATTTCGGTCGCGTGCGCCTTGTGGCAGAGGACGTAGAGGTGCGGCGCCGAGCCGTGGATCAGGCCGAGTGTGACGCCCGAGTACGCCGGGTGCGAGAGCGAGCCCTGACCCTCGACAAAGAGCAGCTCGCCACCGCGCTTGTGGCCCTCGACGACGAGCCGCTCCGCCGCGCCCGCGAGGAAGTCGGAGACGACTGCGTCGACGGCTATCCCCCAGCCGGCGATCGCGATCCCGGTCTGGCCGGTCGGCACGAACACCGACTTGAGCCCACGACGGCGGGCCTCGAGGTCGAGCTCGAGCGCGACGGTCTTCTTCCCGATCGCGCAGTCAGAGCCGACGGTGAGGACGATCTGCGCAGGGAGCTCGAGGTTCTCACCGGTGGGCACGTTGAGCCCTTCTGGGGGCTTGCGCAGGTCGCGCAGCTCGACACCGTGTTCTCGCGCGAGCGCGGCGAGCTCGCCGTCCTCGCTGACGAACTCGTGCAGGCCGCTCTCGACGTCGAGGCCGGCGGCGATCGACTGCTTCAGGAGCTCCCGCCACGCAGGCGGGAAGCGGCCGCCCTGGGTCGCGACGCCGACGACGGCCGTGGTCGGTCGGTGCGGGAGCGCGTCTTCGACGGTCGCGACCACCGGCACGCCCTCGAGCGTCTCCCCCGCCCGCGTCGAGTCGAGCACGGCGACCGTCGGGTCGGGCGCGTAGCGGAGGATCCCGCGCGCCGTCTTGCCGTAGTGCGGGTCGCCGGAGCGACCCTCAGCGAGGATCAGGTACCGCTTCCGAGTGTCTTTCCGCGCGGTGTCCGACACCGCGGGTTACGGCGCCAAGCGCCGAGAAATGGCCGTTCCGGGACGCGCGGTCACACTCTGGTCACCCTTTCGTCACGATTCAGGCACGTGTCTGACACCGAGGCCGGGCGCGTCGGCCGGGAGCTGCACGCCGTCCACGAGCTCGATCCCCGGCCACGGGTCCTCTACGAGCAGCAGGTTGCCGTCGAGGTCGACGTGGTCGAAGAGGCTGGCGCAGGCCGCGCCCGCGGCGACCGCGAGGCCGGACTCGTTCATGCACCCGAGCATCAGCCCGAGCCCGAGCGCACGGCCCGCGTGCGCCATCCGCACCGCCTCGCGGATCCCGCCGGACTTCGCGAGCTTCACCGTCAACCCGTGCGCCCGCTCCGCACACGACACGACGTCCTCCAATGTGTGGCAGTCCTCATCGACGTAGATCGGGAGCGGCGAGCGGCGCTTCAGCTCCGGCCCGTCGGGGTCGCCCGCGCGCAGCGGCTGCTCGCAGTACTGCAGGCCGAGCTCCGCGAGCTGCGGCAGCGCCTCGAGCGCCTCGTCCAGTGACCACGCCTCGTTCACGTCGACCTGGAGCGGAACGTTCGAGACCTCACGCACCGCGCGGACCCGCTCGACGTCGCGCCCGTCCCCGGCTCCGAGCTTCAGCTTCAGCCGCTTGAACCGCCCGCGCACCTTCTCCGCGCGGCGCGCCATGTCGTCGGGGTCGCCGAGCCAGATCGTCCACGAGGTCGGCGGCCCCTCACGCGACAGCCCGAGCAGCCGCCACACCGGCAGCCCGACGAGCTTGCCGCAGAGGTCGTGCAGCGCCGCGTCGATCGCCGCCTTCGCCGCCTGCTCCCCGGGCCGCTCGCGCAGCCGCGCCTCGATCTCCTCGAACGCGAACGGGTCGTCGCCGAGCAGCTCCTCCGCGTCGCGCGCGAACGCGTGCGCCGACTCGGCCGACTCGTCGTAGCGCTCGATCGGCGCAGCCTCGCCGAAGCCGCTCACGCCATCGTGGCGGATCTCGACGTCGACCACCTGGGCCTCGTCCGAGGCGCCGCGCGAGATGACGAAGGTCTCGGCCATCCGTACCCTCGCAATCCGGGCCTCCAGCTGCACGGCGGATACCTTAGAACCTCCTGGTGAGGCCGCTGGCGTCCTACCTGCGCGGGCTCGACCCGCACCTTCCGCGTGCCGTCTGGCTCGTCCAGGCGGGAGGCGTCGTGAACTCGCTCGGCAACGGCGTCGTCTTCCCGTTCGCGATCATCTACCTCCACAACGTCCGCGGGATCTCGTTCGCGGAGGCCGGATTCGCGCTGGCGATCGGCGGCGCGGCCGCGCTCGCAACGGGGCTCGTGGCCGGCACGCTCGTCGACCGGATCGGCGGCCGAAACACGCTCGTGCTCGGACTGCTGCTCCAAGCGGTCGCGTTCACGCTGTTCCCGCTCATCCGCGAGCCGTGGCACGCGTACGCGCTGCTGGCTCTCGACGGGATGGGCACCGCCTGCTTCTGGCCGGGGCAGTCGACGCTGCTCGCGCGGCTGACGCCCGCCGAGGACCGGCACTCCGCCTACGCGCTGCAGCGAGTGAGCATGAACCTCGGGATCGGGCTCGGCGGGGTAATCGGCGGATTGATCGCGACCACCGCCGACCCCGCCAGCTTCACGCGCATGTTCCTGCTCGACGCCGCCACGTTCCTCGGCTTCGCCGCGGTGCTGACGGCGGTGCGCGAGCCGCATCCGGACGAGCCGGAGGAGGAAGCTCGGACCGAGGAGGTCGGGTACCGCGCCGTCCTGCGCGACCGCAACTTCCTCGCGCTCACCGGCCTGAACGTCGTCTTCGTGGCGGTCGGCTACGAGGTGTTCGCGCTGCTGCCGCCGTTCGCCAAGAACTACGCCGGCGTGAGCGAGCGCTGGGTCGGCTTCATCTGGCTGGCCAACACGCTGCTGATCGTGTTGATCCAGCTGCCTGTGTCGAAGGCGCTCGAGGGGCGGCGACGGATGGCCGCGCTGGCGCTGATGAACTTGCTCTGGGCGACGGCCGCGATCCTGGTGCTCGCAGGCGGCGAGCTGCTCAACGGCACCTCGGCCGCACTCGTCTTCATGACGGCGACGATGGTCTTCGCCCTCGGCGAGACGCTGCAGGGGCCGACGCAGGCGCCGCTGGTCGCCGACCTCGCGCCCGAGCACCTGCGCGGCCGCTACTTCGCGCTCGGCTCGATGTCGTGGAGCGCCGGCTCGATCCTCGGCCCCGCGGTCGGCGGGCCGCTGCTGGGCTGGCACCCACTCGCGGTCTGGCCGATCGCGGCCGCGGTCTGCCTCGCGGCGGCCGCGGCGTGCGTGGTGCTCGAGCGGCGGCTCCCCGCGCGCGTGCGCCGCACGCCGAAGCCGGAGCCCGTGGCCGTGACGCCGCTCGCACCGCCGCTAGACTTGGCGACCGAGCGCCTGTAGCTCAGGGGATAGAGCGCGCGCCTCCGGAGCGCGAGGTCGCAGGTTCGATTCCTGCCAGGCGCATAACCCGCCTGGTTGAGCGGAATCGAATGGCTCTGGCGGGAACGATTCACCGTTCGTCCCCCTCGAGCACTGCGCGAAGAGTTTCTGCGAGCTGGTCGATGTCCCAATCGGTGTAGATGTCGCCGGTCGTGCTGATGGACGAGTGGCCGAGAAGCTTTTTGAGCGGCCTTCAAATTGCCGCGGGTGTGGTCGAGCACGCGCTGGCCTGCAGTGTGCCGCGCCTTGTGCATCCGCTCGCCCGACGTCTGCCCCTCGCCACCACGCCGGCCCGCGCAAGGCAGCCGTACCACCAGCGGTGGAGGCCGTGGACGCCCATCGGCTCGGTTCGGTACTCGCGGATGAACTTCTCCCCCGGCTTGTGCCGGTTCGGGCGCACGGTGCGCCTGCAAAGCAGGTACTCGTTTGGCTGTGCTTGCCAGTCGATGATGTGGCGCCCGAGCTCGTCCCAGAAAGCCGGGTCGACCACCGGCACCGTTTGTACTTTCCCGCCCTTTGTGAAGGTCGTCAGGCGCTTCTGAGCGTGATCGAAATGCCGGAACTGGACGCCCTGGAGCGCGCCCTTGCGGATCCCAACCTTGAGCAGCAGATGCAACGCCGGCCGGTCGCGGCGATCGTTCTGCGCGAAGATCGCCCGTTCCTGGTCGGTTGAGAACGTCGTCCGCTCAACGCCGCGTTTCTTCGGTGGCCGGATCGGACGAGCTGGATCGCCGTGCAGCTTTCCGCGCAGGACCGCCCACTCAAAGAACCCCTTCAGGACGCTGATGTTCTTCGCGCGTGTGCGCGAGGCGCTATCGCCCCAGAGCTCGTCCACGAACTCCTCGAGCCGTTCCGTGCCGATAGGCGGTCGAAGTCTGAGAGCTCAAGATCAGCGAAGTAGCGCGCCAGCTTGTCTAGGCATGACTCGTACGTCTTGTACGTGTTCGGCAGCAGCCGCCCGCGGTTCTGGCGCAGGTAGGCGCCCGCTTGCTGGCCGAGCGGAAAGGCCCGGTACGCCTTGTTCTTCACGGCTTCGCGCTGAACGCGGGCTGCAACTTGAGCAGGAGGTTGACGGCGTATCTCGGCTCAAGCCAGAGAGCGGCGTTCCCGCACGTTACGCCTGGGGACATACGGCGGGGGCCGGGAGACGAGCCGAACATCCTCGCGCGCCGCGGTGCTGCAGCGACTGACCCGGCCCCGCGATGAAGCTACGTCCAGCTTTTGCCTCTGCCGAGATGGCCGGACAATGCAGCGAGAGCGGCCGCCTGCGGACCCAGTTCATGCTCAGGGGAGAAAGGGTTGGCGGCCGCTCTCGCCTGAGCAGCCGCACTCTACTCCGAGCCAGACTGGCTTCCCATACACGGATGGGGGTTCTTCAAATGCGTGTCTGCGGCAAGGGAATCCGCAGGCGATTACGGCGGAGGCGGCAGGAGCCGGGCAGTTTCTCCGCTCTCCCCTAAGAGGTTTGCCGCCTATCCCGGAAAGGCTTGCCCGGCTCCGCCGCTCAAGATGATGCCCACGCCACGGGTGCTTGAACCTACGCGTTGACCGCTGCAATGCGTGAAGGCCCAGGCCGAGGGTGCTCGAGCACCAGAGCGCAAGAGACGTAGATCATCGGCATCGGGATAGATACCGGGCGACCGGAGGAGACCCACCGGGGACTGTTGGCGGACCGTACCCAGTGGGTTTGGTGGTCGCCCGGCTTTGCTTATTTTGCGCGGCGGCGATGCTTTGCACACCTTGACCAGCGTGTGAGCTGCTGCTGACGCGGCTCGTCTCCCGGCCCCCGGTGGCCCATGCCGTCCGGCCCCGGACCGGAATGGAGGGGATGCTGGATGGCTGGATTCCTGTTCAGGCTCGAGCTCGCGGACGGTGCGCCGGCCGAACCGTGGACACACCCGCCGCCAAACGCCCCTTCCAACCTCTGGGGCGTTGCGGATAGTGGCTTAACGTGTCTGGTCTAGCGCTTTCGGTGCCCGGTCAGTGCCCAAACCTGTGCAAGATCTCGTCCCTCTCTGTGGGCGCGAGGCTGTCGAGCGTCAAGATCGCCATGCAGCGAATGCACGTATCCCAGCCCGCAGCGATAAGCCTGTCGGCGTCCCCGCCTCCACCCATGAGCGCGAGAACTCCCTTCAGCTGCTCGATGTTGCCGATGGGCCGAACCCGAAAGCCATACCTCTCGCCCGACTCGATGCTCTCTCCGCAGTGAGCACACTCAGCCATCTACGTCTCCTCTCCCGTCTAACTTCGCGTCGAACTCGTCAAGGAGCCCGCGCAGATGATCCTCCGCTGTCGAGGTCGCTTCGATCTGCGCGACCGAGGTTCCCATCACTCGGCTGACGTCGAAGACTGCATCCCAATCGCTCAGGCCACGGCACGCTCCCGCTGTTTGGAGCCCTGTGCTCTAGGCGCCCTGGAACGGGCGAGAATGGGTTCGGGTAACGCGCTGTAAGGCACGCGCAGTCGTCGTGACTCTACCGCCGCCCGATTCGCCATTGGTCGTGGCGCGGCTTTGCTCACGGCAAGGGTGGTTGGCCCGGTGAGCCAGCGAACCGCGACGGCCCGCCGAGTTTGTAAGAGTGTCGCGAGCGACACCGGGGAGGTGGGCCAGCACCTCCCCCGGTGCCCTTACGCCCACCCGTCGAACGAGATGCTCTCCCCAGAAGAGAAAACCGCGCGTCGAATCGGGTGCCTAACGATCTTGCCCGCGTCCGGGCGATTTGAATAGCGCAGGCGCTCGAAATCTTCGCACTTTGCCTGCTTCCTAGCACGCGCTGGGCCGGTGAGCTCGTCGCGAAGGGCATCGACGTACGGTCACGGAGCGGCGTCCGGGGCAATGTGCGGGGGCCGCACCTAATCGCCGCCGGATCTCGTTCCCTCCCCTGGAGCGACCCCGAACCGGAACATTGCCCAGGCGCTGGCTCTTGCCCTCGGCACTGGCGTCTTGCCCCTGTGCACAAACCTGTCGAGGAGTTTCCGCTTGAAACTTGCTCCTGTTCCTGCCGGAGCTAGAGGCGGTTCCGAGGCGCACTGCCCCCTTGCGGGAGGACAGTGCGCCGTCGACGTTCTGCCGTCTGCTGTCGGCTTAGTCGTCGGCCGGGAGCTCGAGCGCGCCCAGGTCATGCTTTACCACGCGGCTCCACCATCGTGGAACGCTCGCTCCGTCTGCCCGCGCCTTGCGGCGCCACGGACGGGTTTCTCTAGGTCTGGGAAGGGGTCAAAGTCCCCTCTGACGGCTCTGCGGCCGGTAGTCGGACGGCCGGGACGACGGACGTGGGGATGTCGACGTCAGCCGTCCTAGAGCCGCCCCGCCACTGCTGGCGGGAACTTTCCGCAGGTTCGATTTCTGCCAGGCGCATACGCCGCTTGAATACGCGCACCCTCGCACGGTTCCAAAGCCTGGGCGCGAACGGTCGCGTGACTATCGCTGCCGCCGGGGTTCTGGCATGGTGAACGACGAGCCGCCCGGGCAGGGAAGCCCGCCTTCTGGGGGGAGGGCTCGTGCAGCGTGGTACGTCATCTGGCTGCTGCGCGTTGATCCCGGCCCTGGCGGCTCGCCGTATCGCGGCATCTCCCGGGGGGTTGGGGAGCCGACCGCGACACTAACGGCGGTTTTGTGCGCCTACTGACGCTGTGGCATGTGTGTTTGCCCACAGCCGCTCGACCGGGAGCTGCCCAACGAGGCAACACCGTACTGGTCAGGGGCCGCTTCGGCACGTCCTGCGGGTTACGGCTGCAGTCCCAGGAGTACGCGGCGCGAGTTAGGAGCGGACGAAATGGAGCACGTCCGGAGCCGTTCGCCCTCGCAGGATGAAGCCGCCCCTTTCGAGTTCGCGCGTCACGTCCTCAGGTGAGCAGGGTCCGCTTTCCTCGACCTCGACGAACAACTCGACAACGCCGGCCCACGCCTCGGCCGGTGTCTTCTCGACAATCTCGCACTCATACCCCTCAGTGTCGATCTTCACGACCAACTGCTCGCCGAGTGCTCGCGCTTCGTCTAGGGCGGTCGCCATTGGCGTCACGTGCACGCGCTCCGTCTGTGCGCCCGCTTGAGGGGCGGCCGCCAGGAGCGTGTTCTGCCAGGATTGTTTCGCGACGTAGAGGTCCGCTTCGCCCGCTTCGACTCCGACGGCGCTGTAATGCGTCAGCCATCTGTGCCCATCTTCCCGAGAGGCGCGAGCGTGACGTTCCAGGGCGATGTAGTTGCTGGTGCGGGGCTCATAGGAAATGACAGCAGCGGCGCCGCGGATGAGCGCATAGGCGCCGAAGAAACCCTTGTGCGCGCCGACGTCCAACGCGACCTTGCCGCGGTAGTCGGTCTTGTAGTCACCGTCTACGAAGATCCCCAGGACGATGCGCCAGTCGACGTCGTGCTCGTCGGCAGAGATGGTGATCAATGGGTCCGCTCTTAGGTGCGACTCGCTCGTGCCGGACTGGCGGGCGAGAGCCAGCCGAAGCAGGCCAAACCGCACGTCCCAGGGGGCATCAGCGGACACGATCCGCCGAAGCTTCTCCGCCTTGTTCGTGCGGTACGTGCGAGCCGTCGAGGGCATCGCGACGTGCAACTCCCCCAAGCGGCGCGGACCCAAACCCCCTGCGCCGCCCGCGCCCGGTCGCCTGCTCGAGCGCCCGGCAGCGCCACCAGATGTAGTGCATCGCGTTCCTTCCCGGCCCGAACCTCTGGATCATGCGCGCGGACGCGGGGAAGCGAAGAGGCCGCCTGAACGGCGGCCTCTTCGATGGTTCTTCCAGTCGTCTCAGTGCGGGATCGGACGGTGCTGGTGCCGCACGGTCATCAGCGTGGCGACTCCGACGAGGACTGCGCCGAAGGCCAGCGCTGCTCCGATTCCAGCGTCGTTCCAGTCGAACCCCTCACCGCTGGACGCGAGGGTCGTGGTGGGCTCGGAAAGCCCGAGCCCCGAGAGCTTCTCGCTCACGAGCGGTGTCTCGGCCGTCTGCTTCGACGGAACCGCCCAGGCTCCGATCTCCTCGAGCTGCTGGCTCACGGTCGGGTTCGCAACGGTCTGCCTGGGAGTGGACTGAACCGCCCAGCTTCCGACCTCACCCAGCTTCCCGGCGACGAGCGCCGGCTGGGAGTACTTGTAGAGCCCGTACCTCTGGTTCAGGCCCTCGCTCCGCAGCATCAGCGCCCGGTACTCCGCCTTGGTCATTCCCGTCGGCGTCGCCCACGCGCTGGCGGTCGACAGCATCAGGCCCGCGAGGACCATCCCGATGATGGCGAGCTTCTTCATGACTTGCTCCTCTCTGCATTGCCGTTTGCTCCTGATGCCAACTGGACGAGGAGGCGGTTGCAGAGCGGGAGCAACGGAGCAGCAAGGACCCGTGCGACCACCGGCGAGCGGCTGGACGAGCGCGTCGCGGAACGCCCCTCACGCTGATGAGATGGAGGAGCCGCCCGGAGGCGGCTCCTCTGGCCTCAGGCCTTCTGCATCGTGCGCTGGACGCGCTCCTCGACCTGCTCGCGCGGCTGGCCGGTCTTCTGCTGCACGCGGTTCACGATCTCGTCGGGGTCGTCGCCCGCGTCTTTGAGGTTGCGCCGGAAGGTAACGCCGCGCGCCCCGGGGCAGGGGCGCGCGGCGTGTTCGGGGAGAGAGACCTACTTGCAGCCCGGGAACTTGAAGGAGACAACGCGGGTTCGCCACGTGCCGATCACGATGGCGTCGTCCGCGAGGTACTCCTGCGTGTACCAGAACGTGCAGTCGTTGCTGGGATCGACGGTGAGGTCGCTGTAGTCGCCCCAGCGGCCCTCGACCTCGGTCTGTGGGCCGGTGCCGGTATAGGCCACCTGCTCGGCCTGCGTCATCTGGCCGAGCGGGTCGCCGGCGGCGCGGCCGGTGTACCGGACCGAGGGGAAGTCGTTCGGGCCGGAGGCGCTGTAGCCGATGGCGATGTCGCCCTTCTTGTCCTGCGCGATGCTGCCCATCCAGCGCCACTGCGGGTTGGTCAGCGGGTCGGTCGGCGCGTAGGTGCCCTGCTGGTAGATCGAGGCCGCGCCGCCGCTCGGGACGCGCAGCTCGTACCAGCGGATGCCCTCGCGCGTGTCCGCCTTGACCGTGTGGTTCAGGAGCAGCGAGCCGTAGCTGCCGAAGCTCCGGTACGAGAGCCGGAACATCAGTCGGTCGCCGAGGACGTCGAGCCCCTGCGGCCCGCCCCGCTGTGGGACGCAGTCCCCGTAGCCGTAGACGCACTGCGGCCGCACGAACGGCGCGACCGGCAGCTCGGAGCTCGGCTGGCCGGCGTTCCCGAAGGTCGAGTTGGCCGGGTTCGTCCAGTCGACGTGGAACTTCCACAGCCGCATGACGAAGCCGTCGCCGCCGCCGGTCGGCGGGACCGAGCCGGCGTCGTCGACCTCTGCGAAGTAGCTCGGCGAGCCCGCCGGTGGGAGTCGGGAGCCGTCGAGGTCGCTCGGCAGCTGGCCGATGTACTGGCCGCCGGGCGGGTTGTTCGGCGCCTCGTCGAAGTAGACGACGCGCGCCGGCTGTCCGGCCAGCATCTTCGCCCGTTCGAAGGCGAATGCGCCCGCGCCGGCCGAGGTGAGCTGGCCGTCCGGGAACTCGTTCGTCGACATGTAGTACGCATCCGGCCAGACGCTCAGCTTCTCGTAGTCGTGGAAGGTGCGGCCGAAGTGGAACTCGTAGAGGTAGTACGAGCCGGTCGCGTCGTTCGTCGTCGAGACGGCGATGCACTGGCCGTACTCCTCGGTGTCGGAGGGGGTCGCGATGAACTGCGACAGGAGCCAGCGATTCGCGAGCTGGTCGTACACGACGACCGGATCGCCGTCGTTGTGGACGGCGCACTCACCTCCCGCGTTCGCCCAGAGCTGGTTGATCGGCGTCGCGCCGCGGAGCACCGAGCCCGTCTTCGAGAAGACGGCGAAGTCGGTGTTCACCATCTGCACGTACTGCGTTGCTCCCACCTCGCCGTTCGTGTCCGGCGGGAGGCAGCTGCAGCTGCTCGGCAGGTCGCACGGCGGGCCGAACGGCAGGCAGATCCCGTCGAAGTTCTGGATCGGCCCCGAGATCGGGCCAGTGCCCTTCACCTTCTGCACGACCGGGTCCTTCACGCCGGCCGGAGATGACGCCGGCTTCAGCGACTCGATCTCACGCGCGTGCAACGGCGCGTTCGGCACCGGCAGCACCGGCAGCGACGCGACCGCGGGCGACGTTCCCTGGAAGTCGCCGTTGATCACGTGCGGGCCGAAGCTCGCATTGCCGGTCACGACCGCGGCCGACGACGTGGTACCGCCGCCGAGCGCGCTCGCGCGCGCGATGCCGACGGAATGCGTGGCTTCCTTCGCGGCCGTCCCCGCGCCGGAGCCTCCCGCCACGGCCACGAGGGCCGCGGCCAGGACGACCGGGAGCGAAGCCACGACGATGACCCTGCGCCGCCGGCGGATTGCAGCGGCCGCCTGCGGAACGATCTTCCGCACCATCTTTCACCCCCTGTGGATTTCCCTTTGTGCGTCCGCGCCGGCGATCCGGCGCATTCGAGTCGCCTTACCCGCGAAATGCGGTGGTGGAAACCTGCGGGCCGAATTCCGCTGCGGATTTCACCCTTGATTGACAGATCAATCAGTCGCCTCTAGGCAACGCGAGAAATGCGCAGTACGCTCTTGCCGCGCTGAAAGCCGCCGCGTACTTCCGAAGCCTGAAGCCGCAGCTCCCGCGCCCGGTCTGGGTGCTGGAGACCGGCGGCGTCGCCAACTCGCTCGGCAACGGGATCGTGATCCCGTTCCTCGTCATCTACCTGCACGACGTGCGGGACGTCGGGCTCGAGACTGCCGGCGCCGTCGTCGCGGTGCTGCTCGGGATCGGCGTGATCGGCAGCCCCCTGGCCGGGCGGCTCGTCGACCGCATCGGCGCGCGCACGACGCTGATCTGCTCGCTCGCGCTGCTGGCCGCGGGCTACGGCGGCTTTCCGTTCGTGCGCGGGGCGTGGCTCGCGTTCGCGCTCGCGGCGGTCGCGGGCGCAGGCAACGCCGGCTTCGCGCCGAGCCACTCCAGCCTGCTCGCCGCGCTCACCTCGGGCGAGCAGCGCACGACGGCGTACGCGCTCACCCGCGTGACCGACAACCTCGGCTTCGGCATCGGCGGCCTGATCGGCGGCCTGATCGCGACGACGCAGGTACCCGAGAGCTACAACCTCCTCTTCGCGGTGGACGCCGGCACCTTCGTCGCGTTCATGGCGCTGCTCGCGTTCGTGCCGCAACCGCCGCGCGCGCCGGCCGGGACCGCTCCGGCCGGCGGCTACCGGGAGGTCGCGCGCGATCGGCCGTACATCGCGCTGCTGGCGCTCACCGCGCTCCTCGTGACTGCCGCCTACGCGCAGGTGGCGACGATGCTGCCGCCGTACGTGAAGGATCACGCCGCGGTCGGCGAGGCCGGCATCGGCGTGATCTTCTTCGTGAACACGCTCGTGCTGGTGCTGGCCCAGCTTCCGTTCGCGAAGGCGCTCGGCGGCCATAACCGCCTGCGCGCGCTCGCGACGGCGGGGACGATCTTCAGCGGCACCTCGTTCGGCATCCTCGCCGTCGGCACCTGGCTCGACGGCACCACCGCGGTCGTCTTGCTCTGCGCGGTGATCGTGGCCTTCAGCGTCGGCGAATGCCTGCACGGCGCAGTCAACAACCCGCTCATCGCCGACCTCGCGCCGCCACAGCTGATCGGCCGCTACATGGCGCTGCGCACGTCCGCCTGGCAGGTCGGCTTCCTCGCCGGCCCTGCGCTAGGGAGCATCGTGCTCTCGCGCTCGCCGACGGCGCTCTGGTGCGGGGCAGCTGCGGCCTGTGCGCTGGCGGCCGCCGGCTTCCTGCTCCTGGAGCGCCACGTCGCCCCCGAACTGGCCGTCGCGCCAGGCCCGGAGCGGGTTCGTCGCAAGGCTTTCGGGGTACGATGGCGAACCACCATGCGAGTCGACGACCCCCTCAGTCCCGGTGCCGAGCCTGCCCCGCATCAAGCGCCCTCTGAGACCTCGCACGCCGGCGAGGGACGTCGACACACGGCCTGAGCCGCGCGTCGCAGAGCTCGAAGCACACGGCCTGACCTGGGTCCATCTCGACGCGCCGACGCTGGAGGAGGCGTCGCAGCTCGCAGAGCGCTACGGCTGGCATCCGCTCGACCTCGAGGACGTGCTCTCGCGCCGCCAGCGCCCGAAGGTCGACGAGTACCCGGACTACCTCTTCGGCGTCCTCCACTTCCCGGTCTACGACAAGGCAATCCAGCGCCTGAACGCGGCCGAGCTCGATGTCTTCGTCGGGAACGGCTGGCTCGTCACGCTGCCGAACGTCGAGCTCCTCCCGGTGACTCGCCTGTTCCTCCGCTGCGAGGAGGACGACGCGCTCCGCGAGCAGCTGTTCGGCAAGGGGTCGGGCTACCTGCTCTACCACATCCTCGACGACCTCTTCGACTACTGCTTCCCGATCCTCGACAAGATCGGGCACAAGCTCGACTCGGTGGAGGACGACCTGTTCGAGAAGCGCGCCGAGGAAGTCGTGCGCGACCTCTCCAACGTCAAGCAGGAGATCATCTCCTACCGCAAGATCATCAAGCCGGAGCGCTCGACGCTGCGGCTGCTCGAGCGGCATACCGAGCGCTTCCTGCCCGAGGCGCTCGAGCTCTACTTCGACGACATCGTCGACGCGGCCGAGCGGATCTGGGACCTGCTCGACAACTACAAGGAGGTCGTCGACGGCCTCGAGGACACGAACGAGTCGGTGATCTCGCACCGCCAGAACGAGGTGCTCCGCATCCTCACCGTCTTCAGCGTCGTCCTGCTCCCGCTCACGCTCATCT
>JBJMJY010000093.1:0-9837 GCA_045806105.1 Gaiellaceae bacterium
CTGCAGATCGGTGACGGCATCGCCCGCATCTACGGGCTCGAGAACGCAGTTGCGATGGAGATGCTCGAGCTCGAGCACGGCGTGATCGGGCTCGCGTTCAACCTCGAGGAAGACGACGTCGGCGCGACGCTCTTCGGCGAGTGGCAGGAAGTAAAGGAGGGCCAGCTTGTTCGGCGGACCGGCCGCGTGGCGAGCGTTCCCGTGGGAGAGGCGCTGCTCGGCCGCGTCGTCGACCCGCTCGGCAACCCGCTCGACGGTCAGGGGCCGATCGAGACCTCCGAGACGCGCCCGCTCGAGTTCAAGGCGCCGGGCGTGATCGAGCGCCAGCCGGTGAAGGAGCCGGTGCAGACCGGCATCAAGGCGATCGACTCGATGATCCCGATCGGCCGCGGCCAGCGCGAGCTGATCATCGGCGACCGCACGACGGGCAAGACCGCGATCCTCGTCGACACGATCCTCAACCAGCGCGACCAGGACCTCGTCTGCGTCTACGTCGCGATCGGCCAGAAGGCGTCGACCGTCGCGCAGGTGCACGAGAAGCTGAAGGACGAGGGGGCGATGGACTACACGATCATCGTCAACGCCGCAGCCTCCGAGGCTGCGCCGATCAAGTGGATGGCCCCGTATGCGGGCTGCGCGATGGGCGAGTACTTCATGTTCGACGGCAAGCACGCGCTCGTGATGTACGACGACCTCTCCAAGCATGCTGATGCCTACCGGCAGATGTCGCTCCTGCTGCGCCGTCCGCCCGGTCGCGAGGCCTACCCGGGCGACGTCTTCTACCTCCACTCCCGCTTGCTCGAGCGCGCCTGCAAGCTCTCGGACGAGCTCGGAGGCGGGTCGTTGACCGCGCTGCCGGTCGTCGAGACGCAGGCGGGCGACGTGTCGGCATACATCCCGACGAACGTGATCTCGATCACCGACGGCCAGATCTTCCTCGAGTCGGAGCTCTTCTACTCGGGCGTGCGGCCGGCGATCAACGTCGGCATCTCGGTCTCGCGCGTCGGCGGCTCGGCTCGGATCAAGGCGATGAACAAGGTCGCGGGAAGCCTCAAGCTCGACCTCTCGCAGTACCGCGAGCTCGAGGCCTTCGCACAGTTCGGCTCCGAGCTCGACCCGGCGACGCAGAAGATCCTGGCCCGCGGCGAGCGCCTCGTCGCGCTCCTGAACCAGCCGCAGTACGACCCCTGGCCGGTCGAGGAGCAGGTGGCCGCGGTCTACGCGGGCGTGAACGGCTACCTCGACGAGATCCCGGCGGCCGACGTGCCGCGCTATCTGCAGGAGCTGCGCGACCACCTGCGGGCCGAGGACGCCGTTCTGAAGGAGGTCCGCGAGAACAAGGACCTCCCGGACGAGCTCAAGGAGCGCCTCGACCAGGAGCTACAGAGCTTCGCGAGGATGTTCAAGCCGTCGGAGACGCCCGCAGCGGCGTAGTCGTGGCCACCGTCCAAGATCTCAAGCGGCGGATCCGCTCGATCCGCAACACGCGCAAGATCACCAAGGCGATGGAGCTCGTGGCCTCGGCGCGGCTCCGGCGCGCGCAGGCGCGCATCGAGGCGATGCGGCCCTACGCCGACCGGATGATGGAGCTGATGGTCGGCACCGCCCGCGCGAGCACCTCGCTCCAGGGCCTGACCCTGCTGCAGCGGCGCGAGGTTCGCACGGCGGCAATCATCCCGCTGACCGGCGACCGCGGCCTGGCCGGTGCCTTCAACGCGCAAGTGCTGCGCCACGCCTTCGCGCTCGAGCGGCAGCTCCGCGGCGACGGCGTCGAGACTCGCTGGCTCGTCGCCGGCAAGAAGGGCCGCTCGACGCTGAGCTTCCGGGCCTACGAGCTCGAGGCGAGCTGGGCCGGCTTCAGCGACCGGCCGGCGTACTCGGACGCGCAGGTGATCGCCCACCGCGCCGCCGAGCTCTACGAGAGCGGGGAGGTCGACCGGGTGGTGCTCGTCTACAACCAGTTCGTCTCCGCGCTCGTGCAGCGGGTCGTCGAGCAGGACGTGCTGCCGATTCCGGAGCAGCTGCTCCGTGAGGAGCGCGCGGAGGCCGAGCAGGCGGCGCTGCTCGGCGACTTCATCTACGAGCCGGAGCCCGAGGAGATCCTGCGCCGCCTGCTGCCGGTCTACGTCGAGACGGAGCTCTACCGGGCGCTGCTCGAGTCGGCAGCCTCGGAGCAGGGGGCGCGCATGACCGCGATGCGCAACGCTTCGGGCAATGCCGGCGACCTGATCTCGAGTCTGACGCTGGACATGAACCGCGCGCGGCAGGCCGAGATCACCCAGGAGATTCTGGAGGTCGTGGCGGGCGCGGACGCGCTGACGGCGTAAAGCTCGCGCCAACTCCGGCGCGTGTAGCTCGTCTATAGTCCGGAAGGCCCTTACGGCTCCCTAACACATGGCTCAGAAGCAACAAGACGTTCTCGTGTCCAGCGGCGCCGGCCTTGGCGCTGCCGTCGGCGTCGAGAGCGGAGCGGAGCTCGGCGAGATTGAAGAGGTACGCGCCCGAGGCTACTGGGAGCTCGTCTGGCGCCGCTTCAAGCGCGACAAGATCGCGATCGCGAGCGGCGTCTTCATCATCTTCCTGATCCTGGTCGCCTTCGTCGGCGCCCCGATCGCCAAGCACTTCATCGGGCACGGGCCTGACGACATCTTCACGGGCACCGCCGCGGTCGAGCTGCCGAGCCTCCTACCGGCAAACCCGTGGACGCACATCGACAACTACTACACCGACAACACCGACATCCTCGTCCTTGGCGCCGCCAACCGGCTCGGACAGGATGAGTTCCTGCGGCTCCTCTACGGAGCGCGCGTGTCGCTCGAGGTCGCCATCCTCTCGACGCTGGGGGTGATGATCATCGGGGTTCTCCTCGGCTCGATCGCAGGGTACTTCCGCGGCTGGATCGACACGACCATCTCACGCGTCACCGAGGTGACGATGGCCTTCCCGCTGCTGCTCTTCATCGTCGCGCTCGCCGCGACGGTCGGTCCGCAGCTCGACGCAATCACCTTCGGCGGGATCTTCCCGAAAGGCGTCGTCACGCTGGTCCTGATCTTCAGCATCTTCGGCTGGTTCTACCCGGCCAGAATCATGCGCGCGCAGGTGCTCTCGATCCGCGAGAAGGAGTACATCGAGGCGGCGCGGATGATCGGGGCGAGCGACATGCGCATCATCCGCTCGCACGTGCTCCCGCACCTGATCGCGCCGATGATCGTCTACTCGACGCTGATCGTCGCGAGCTACGTCCTCTTCGAGGCGGGGCTGTCCTTCCTCGGACTCGGCATCAAGCTGCCCACCGCGAGCTGGGGGAACCTGCTCGCGTCGGCGCCCGAGTACTACACCACGCGCCCCCTGCTGATGCTCTGGCCGGGCCTCGCGGTGCTGCTGACGACTCTCGCCTTCAACCTCCTCGGCGACGGTCTCCGCGACGCGTTCGACCCGCGCTCCAGCCAGCAGTAAGCAGCCCCGCGAGGCTACTAACCAACTCTTAACTTTGCCGTCTTAGTGGCATGAACGGGGCAGGCGCCCGTTCCGAGTCGGGCATGCACCGGCTCGAACTCACGGAAAGGAGAGACATGCACAGAAGGGTATGGCTCGCGGTCGCGATGCTTGCGGCCGGAGCAAGCCTTCTGGTCGCAGCGAGCTTTGCGAGCGCAAGTGCGGGTAGCTCCCACGCGTTCAAGAAGGGCGGGATCTGGAAGTATGGCGTCACCGGCGCCTCCGTCCAGGTCGACCAGCAGCTCGCTTACGTCACCACCGCGTGGTGGCTCGAGTACGCGACCGCAGCGAAGCTGTACAACTATCCGGATCGGAACGGCCCGGCGGGTGCAAAGCTCATCCCCGAGGTCGCCTCGAAGTTCACCGTGTCGGGAAACGGCAGGGTGTACACCTTTACGATCCGGAAGGGCTTCCGCTTCAGCGACGGTAGCGCCGTCACCGCGCGGAACTTCAAGCGCGCCATCGACCGGACGGCGAACAAGCAGCTGGCGTCGCCAGGTGCTCCGTTCATCACCGACTCGAACGGCACCAACATCGTCGGCGCCAAGAAGGTCAACGACGGTAAGGCCACGAGCGTCAGCGGCGTGCGCGCCAAGGGCAACAAGCTGACGGTCCGCCTGACGAAGGCCGACGGAACGTTCATGGCGAAGATCACCATGCCGTTCTTCCAGGCCACCTCGACGAAGCTGCCGCTCACGAAGGAAGTCGTGAACGTCAACAAGACGAACATGCCGTCGGCTGGGCCGTACTACATGACGCGCAACGACCCGGACAAGCTGACGCAGATCCGACAGAACCCGTTCTGGAAGAAGGGCCCCGGCCGGAACCGGCCGCGGAACCTCGCCGGTCTCGACGTCCAGTGGAATCTGAACGAGCAGACGCTCTTCAACCAGACGATCGCGAACCAGATCGACGAGGACCCGGCCATGCCTGCGGCCGAGGTGCAGGGCGTCGCCAAGAAGTACGGCGTCAACAAGACGCGCTTCTGGTCGAAGTCCCAGAACTGCACCGGCTACCTGCCGTTCAACACGTCACGCTCGCTGTTCAAGGGCAACACGGCGCTGCGGCAGGCGATCAACTACGTGATCGACCGCAAGTCGTTCGTGAGCCAGGCCGGTCCGTATGCCGGTAACCCGTGGACGCACATCTTCAACCCGGGCGTCCCCGGCTGGAAGAACGTCAGCATCTACAAGCAGAACCTGTCCAAGGCGCGCAAGCTCGCCAAGGGCCACTTCAAGACCGGGAAGATCAACCTCGGCTACCGGTCGTCCGGCACGATCAATCCGGCTCAGGCCCAGATCGTCCGGCGCGACCTCATCCGCCTCGGCTTCAAGGCCGGCAACATCACCATGAAGCCGTTCTCCGGCGCCGACATCTACGACGCCATGGGCAAGAGGAACACAGACCTCGACATGGGTACGTCGATGGGCTGGTGCTCCGATTACCCGGACCCGTACGACTGGATCAACATCCTCCTGTACGGCAAGTCCATCCAGGCGGAGAACAACGTCAACTACTCCTACTTCAACTCACCGAAGTGGAACAGGAAGATGGAGCTCGCGGCCAGGCTCGTCGGCCCGAAGCGCCTCGCGGTGTACGGCAACCTCGACCTCTCCATCATGAAGCAGGCTGCACCGATGGCGATCGAGCGGACGTACAACAACCGCTACGTCTTCTCGAACCGCGTCAACCCGAAGAGCCTCGTCTATCAGGGGATCTACCAGGACTTCAGCATCCCAGCGATGGCGCTGAAGTAAGCGGAGGTTCGAAGGGCAACTAGGACAACGTGAGGCGCCGGCGCGACCGGCGCCTCACGTCCCTAACGCAGTTAAGATCCACCCGGCGCAGGACCCCGAAGACCGACAAGCGAGTTTCCAGGGAGAGCACGTGTTCCGATACCTCGTCAGGCGAACACTGTGGGCGTGTCTGCTCTTCATCGTGATCACGTTCATCACGTTCGTGATCTTCTACGTCGGCCCGAACAACCCGGCCCGCGCCGTCTGCGGCGGCGAGCAGGCGAAGCGCGAGTGCCTCGTGCGCGCCACGGCGAAGCTGGGGCTCGACCAGCCGATGCCCGTCCAGTATCTCAAGTTCATGAAGCAGCTCGTCCTCCACCAGGACCTCGGCACCTCCTTCGCGACGAGCCAGAGCGTCAACCAGCGGATCAAGGAGGCCGCTCCCGTGACCGCGTCGCTCGTGTTCGGCGGCGCCGTCCTCTGGATGATCATCGGCCTCTCGGTCGGGATCTTCTCCGCGCTCAAGCCGCGCTCGCTCCTCGACAGGTTCGCGATGGTCTTCGTCCTGATCGGCGTCTCTGCGCACCCGGTGTGGATCGGGCTGATCCTGGAGTACACGTTCGGAGTGAAGCTCGGCTGGACGCCGATCGCGAACTACGCGAACTTCTTCGGCGCGCCGCCCGACTCGGGCCAGCCGGGTGGGCCCTGGCAGTGGTTCTACCACATGATTTTGCCGTGGTGCACCTTCGCGCTCCTCTTCGCGGCCCTCTACGTCCGGATGATCCGAGCGAACGTGATGGAGACGCTGAACGAGGACTTCGTGCGCACCGCTCGCGCCAAGGGCGCGCCCGAGCGCCAGGTGCTCCTCTCGCACGTGCTGCGAAACGCGCTCCTGCCTGTCGTGACGATGCTCGGCATGGACATCGGCATCGGCCTCGGCGGCGCCATCTTCACGGAGTATGTGTTCCAGCTCCCCGGCCTCGGGCAGACGGCAGTGATCGGGATCAACAACCAGGACCTCGCGATCGTCCAGGGGGTGATCGTGTTCGCGACGGTCGCGATCATCGTCTTCAACCTGGTCGTTGATCTGTTGTACGCCTGGATCGATCCCCGAATCCGACTAACCTAGGAGCACCCGTGGCTCTGCTCGACGTCAAGGACCTGCGCACGTCCTTCCGGACCGAAGACGGCATCGTCAAGGCCGTCGACGGCGTCTCCTTCGAGGTGGAGAAGGGGCAGACGCTCGGCATCGTCGGCGAGTCCGGTTGTGGGAAGAGCGTCACCTGCCTGACGATCATGGGGCTCAACCCGAAGCGGAACACGGTGTCGAGCGGCGAGGCGCTGTGGAAGGGCGACGACCTGCTGACGATGAAGCAGGGCGACCTTCGTCAGATCCGCGGCAGCGAGATCTCGATGATCTTCCAGGACCCGATGACCTCGCTGAACCCGGTGCACACGATCGGAAGGCAGCTCGTCGAGGCGATCCTGCTCCACCGCGACGTCACGAAGAAGGTCGCCCGGGCACGCGCGCTCGAGCTCCTGAAGGCCGTCGGCATCCCGCGCGCGGAGGGGCGCATTGACGACTACCCGCACCAGTTCTCAGGCGGCATGCGCCAGCGCGTGATGATCGCGATGGCACTGATCAACGACCCCGACCTGCTGATCGCCGACGAGCCGACCACGGCGCTCGACGTGACGACGCAGGCCCAGATCCTCTCGCTGATGAAGCGGCTGCAGGACGACTTCGGCAGCGCGATCATCATCATCACGCACGACCTCGGCGTGGTCGCGGAGGTCGCGGACGACGTGCTCGTGATGTACGCGGCGAACGTCGTCGAGCAGGCCGACGTGCACGACCTCTTCACCCGGCCCCAGCACCCGTACACCTGGGGCCTGATGGGCTCGTTGCCGCGCCTCGACGCGGACGTCGAGCGCCTCACGCAGATCCCGGGCCAGCCGCCCTCGCTCCTGCGCCCGCCGAACGGCTGCCGGTTCCATCCGCGCTGCCCGTACGTGATGGAGGTCTGCAAGTCGACGGTGCCGCGGCTCGAGCCGACCCAGCACGACCAGGAGCACCTCCAGCGCTGCCACCTCGACGAGGAGACCAAGGAGCGCGAGGCCGCGAAGCTGCTCGCGGCGACGATGGCGGAGGCCGGCTAGGTGGAGACCGCTCCGGCGCCGACCGCGGCCAGCGGCGACGAGCTGCTCGTCGTCGACAACGTCCGCAAGTACTTCCCGATCACGCGCGGGATCATCTTCCAGAAGGAGATCGCCTCGGTGAAGGCGGTCGACGGCGTCTCGTTCAGCATCAAGCCCGGCGAGACCCTCGGCATCGTCGGCGAGTCCGGCTGCGGCAAGTCGACCCTCGCGCGCTGCATTGTCCGGCTACTGGACACGACCGACGGGCGCGTCGTGTTCGAGGGCCGCGACATCACCAACCTCTCGCGGCCGGCGATGCGCCCGATCCGGCGCGAGATGACCATGATCTTCCAGGACCCGTACGCGTCGCTGAACCCCCGTAAGCGCGTCGGCTTCATCATCGGCGAGCCACTCGTGGTGCACAACCTCGGCACCGACGCCGAGATCAAGCGCCGCGTGCAGGAGCTGCTCGAGGTCGTGGGCCTCAATCCCGAGCACTACAACCGCTTCCCGCACGAGTTCTCGGGCGGCCAGCGGCAGCGCATCGGCGTCGCGCGGGCGCTCGCGGTCAACCCGAAGCTGATCGTGTGCGACGAGCCCGTCTCGGCGCTGGACGTCTCGGTGCAGGCGCAGATCCTCAACCTGCTCAAGGACCTGCAGGACGACTTCGGCCTCACGTACGTCTTCATCGCGCACGACCTGAACGTCGTCCGACACATCTCGGACCGCGTGATGGTGATGTACCTCGGCAAGGTCGCGGAGGTCGCCTCGCGAGACCTGCTCTACCGCGAGCCGAAGCACCCGTACACGGGCGCGCTGCTCTCGGCGGTGCCGATCGCGAACCCCGAGGTAGGCCGCCAGCGGGAGGCGATCGTGCTCGAGGGCGACGTCCCGAGCCCGGTGAACCCGCCGAGCGCCTGCAACTTCCATCCGCGCTGCCCGCGCTTCGTCGAGGGCCACTGCGACGTCGAGGAGCCGCCGCTGTACTCGTTCGGCAACGGCCACGTGGCCGCCTGCCACTATGCACTGGAGCGCTGGCCGATGAGCGCAGACGAGATGCGCCGGGCGGGCTCCCGCACGACGGAGCAGCCCGAGTCCGGGCAGCCCGAGCAGCTACGGGCCTAGGCGAACATGCTCGCGGCGCTGCGCCGTCTCGTGCTCCTCGTCCTCCTCTGCTCGGTCGTGACGGTCGTCGGCTCGACCCTGCTCGGGCTGCTGGTGGGCGCGGGGCTCGAGCGCTCCATCTCCCTCGGCTTCTACGGGTTCGGCTGCTTCCTGATGGCCTCGGGCTTCTTCGTCGGGAACCGCGGGCCGGCGCGCGTGAAGTCGGAGGAGCCGAGCGGCGCCACCTTCATGCCCTTGCCGTTCATGGGCAGCCGACAGCTGCGCTGGGCGACGGGGGAGGAGCAGCGCGAGACGATCGGCCATTCGGGCGTCTTCATCGCGCTCGGCTTCATCCTGGTGGTGATCGGGGTGCTCGTCGACAGTCGGCACTCCCTCATTTGAGGGGTCTAACTTCTCCACGCGACCGCCGTCGAAGCTACTGTGAGGACGATGTCTGGCGAATGTGAACGCGCGCGACAGTGGGCGTCGATCGAGCTCGACGGCGAGTTGTCGACGTTCGAGCGCGTGCTGCTACGCGCGCATCTCGCGCACTGCCCGCCGTGCCGTGAGTTCCGCGTGGAGACGAGCGGCCTCACGCACGCCCTGCGCGCAGCGCCGCTCGAGCGGCTCGAGCGGCCGATCGAGATCGGCCGCATGCGCCGCGGCCTCCGCATGCGCCTGGCCCCGGCGGCCGCCGCGATGGCGATCGCCGTCGTCGGCCTCGGCAGCGTCCTTGCCACCTCCGCGGTCCGCTCGAGCTCGGTTGCGAACGATGCCTGGACCCCCGCGGTGAGCTCGGCGCCCGTTGCGCTCGAGACGATGGACCTGCGCGCCTCGGCGGTGCTCGAGCACTTGAACGCGTTCCAGCAGATCCGTGTCACTGCCGCCAACCGCTCGCTCCGCGGCGGCCCGGTCCTCCAGGACCGCTAGCACCCGCGCGTAACGGCGCAGGCTCCGGCGGATACTGTTCCTGCGTGTTCCCTTCGCTCGTCACGTCGTACGTCTGAAGCCTCGATCACGCGACCAGGGTGGCCGCGATGACAGAGGACGGAAAGGCGTTCCCCAAGCCGGATCGAGAGCCGCGGCGCTTCGCTAGACTCCGGATCCCGGGCAGGCGGCCCCGCCGCGGCCTGGGCACGGCACCCGAACCGCCTCTCCAGGAGACACATGCCTGACCCGAACAACGGCCAGAAGCAGAACGTCGGCAAGGTCATCGAGATCAAGGGCGTCGTCATCGACGCCGTCTTCGCCGACCTCGCCGCCGTCGTCGATCGGCTCGCCGAGGACGTTGAAGAGACGCCCCAGCGTCGGCTTGCCGACGGGGACGGTGATGGGCGCGCCGGTATCGATCACGTCGACCCCG
>JBJMJY010000094.1:0-11503 GCA_045806105.1 Gaiellaceae bacterium
CTCTTCAGCGACGCAGCGGGGCGGCGGCTGGGCGAGGTCGCGCCGCTCGCGCAGCGCCTGCGGCCCCAGACGCTGGAGGACTTCGTCGGGCAGGAGCACGTGGTCGGGGAAGGGCGAGCGCTGCGTCACGCGATCGAGGGCGACCGCGTGCCGTCGATGATCCTCTACGGGCCGCCGGGCTCGGGGAAGACGACGCTGGCGCGGATCGTCGCGCACGCGACCGGCGCGGACTTCGAGGAGCTCTCGGCCGTGTCGGCGACCGTCGGGAACGTGCGCGAGGTACTGGCGCGCGCGCGAGAGCGGCTCGGCGCGCACGGCCGGCGGACGATTCTCTTCCTCGACGAGATCCACCGCTTCAACAAGGCGCAGCAGGACGCGCTGCTGCCGGGCGTCGAGTCGGGGCTCCTCACGCTGATCGGCGCAACGACCGAGAACCCGTACTACGAGGTCAACTCCGCGCTCATCTCCCGCACGCAGGTCTATGAGCTCGAATCCCTGACACCGGAGGAGATGGCAGTGGTCGTCCGGCGCGGGCTCGCCGAGGTCGGCGGGGCTGCGTCCGACGAGATCGTCGGGCTGATCGCACAGCGCTCCGGTGGCGACGCGCGCACGGCGCTGAACATCGTCGAGCTCGCCAACGAGACCGCGGACGGCGAGATCACGGCGGAGAACGTCGAGGACGCGGCCCGCAAGCCGCCGCTCGTGTACGACAAGGCGGGCGACCAGCACTACGACTACACGTCCGCCTTCATCAAGTCGATGCGCGGCAGCGACGCCGACGCGGCGGTCTACTACCTCGCCGCGATGCTCGAGGGCGGCGAGGACGCGCGCTACGTCGCCCGGCGGATGATCGTGCTCGCCTCCGAGGACATCGGCAACGCCGACCCGCGCGCGCTACTGGTCGCGGTCGCTGCGGCGCAGGCGGTCGAGCACGTCGGGCTCCCGGAGGCGCGGCTCAACCTGGCACAGGCCGCGATCTACCTCGCGCGCGCACCGAAGTCGAACGCATCCTACGTCGCGCTGAAGGAGGCCTCCGCGGACGTGCGCGAGCTCGGCCAGACGCGCCCGCCGGACGCGCTCCGGGACGCGCACTACTACGGCGCGAAGAAGCTCGGTCGCGGCAAGGGCTACGTCTACCCGCACGACGACCCGCGCGGCTTCGAGGTCGACAATCTCCCCGAGCCGCTGAAGGGCAAGAAGTACTACCGGCCCCGTGACTCTGGGGAGGAGAGTGCCGAGAGCTGAGACGCGCTACGATCGCGCCGCCGGGGTTGAGGTGAGGAAAGCCGCCGCCACACACGTCGCGGTTGCGACGTCGATCGTTGTCGCGCTGGCCGGGTCATCGGGCGTGACCAAAGCCGCCTCGTCAGTCGCGCTGCCGTGTCTCCAGCCCGCGCAACCCGCCTGGATCGACTACGGCGACAAGTGGGTGCCTTTCAGGCGCCTCTTCTTCCGTCCCGGGCTTGCGGTGGCGCTCGCGCACGACGCGCCAGCGGCGGATGCGCGCCGCCACGGTGCGCAGCTCGCGTTCTGGGCGATGTCCCTGCGGCGGGCCGTGGGCACGCCCGCCAGGCCTGCGGCCCCGCGCTCCATTCCGGCTGCGATCGAGAGGCTCTGGGACGACGCCGGGCGTGTTACCGGCTGTTCGACACCGGTCATCGCCCTCAATGAGCTCTTCGGCGCCCAGCGCGCGACTCCGTGGCGCCCACGCAACGCCCGCTACCGCGCCGATGTCCTCGCGCTCGTGCAGGGACTGGCGGCGCGCGGCGCCCAGCCGCAGCTCCTGATCTCTCAGGCAGCCGCCACGGCGGGCGCGGCCGGACGCTGGTGGCGCGCCGTCGCGCAGTCCACCGCGATCGTCCGGGAGCTGTATTTGCCGGCCCCCCGCCTGCACGCGCTCGGACCGGGCCGCGGGAGCGTGTACATGCGCTTTCAGCTGCGCCGGGCGGTGCGCAACCTCACGACTGTGGGTGTCCCCAGCAGCCGAATCGGCATCGCTCTCGGCTTCCAGGAAGGCATCGGCGGGCGCATGGGCCTCGCCGCACGGCCGTGGTTCCACGTCGTCAAGCTCGAGACACTCGCAACCCGGCAAGTCGCACGCGAGCTCTCCCTCGCCTCCGTCTGGTCATGGGGATGGGCCGCCTTCCGCGGCAAGCGCGGCGATCCGGCCACGAGACGCGCGGCCTGCGTCTATCTCTGGACGAGGGAGGCGGACCTGTGCGACGGGCCCGCAGCCGCCGGAGCGAGCTTCAACCGCTCTCTGGCTCAGCCCGCGGAGACCACGCGCCTACGGGTGACGCTCCGGGTCCTGAGCTCGCGCCATCCGGCATGGTTCGAGGTGACCGCCTCCGCCAAGCTCACCGCGCGCATCGGGTTCCTCCAGGTGCGGCGCAGAGGTGAGTGGCGGAATGCGCAGCGGCTGCTCCTCGGCCCCTTCCACCCGCGGCGAATACGCGTGCCGCTCGCGAACGGCCGACACTTCGTCCGGTTCTACGTGGCACCCGAGAACGCACCGCGCGGAGCAGCCCTGTGGACTGCCCCGCGCGTCGTCCGCGTCCACTGATGCACCGCTCGATAGCCTCGGGCGTTCATCTGCGACGAGGGAGGAACGAGATGGCGATCGAGCGACGCGCGCGCGCGACGTGGGAAGGGGACCTTCGCAGCGGGTCCGGGCAGTTCGACCTGACCAGCAGCGGCTCGATCTCGGGCCAACCGGTGACCTTCGCCTCGCGCTTCGAACCTGAAGCCGGCGGCAAGACGAGTCCCGAGGAGCTGATCGCGGCGGCGCACGCCACCTGCGTCTCGATGGCGCTCGCGAACGGGCTCGCGCAGGACGGCCACGCACCGACGCGCCTGGAGACCGACGCCGTTGCCACGCTCGATCAGACCGATGACGGCTTCCGCATCACTTCCATGCACTTGACGGTGCGCGGGGAGGTCGAGGGAATCGACGAGAGCGCGTTCCAGAAGGCGGCGCAGACGGCGAAGGAGGGCTGCCCGGTCTCGAACGCTCTCGGCGGTGTCGAGATCACCATCGAGGCGTCGCTGGCGTAAGCCCGCGTCTAGTCGGAGCCGCGCTCGAGCCGGCGGCTCGCCATCTCGCCGAACGCGCCGCCCATGCGCCGGTAGGCGTCGGCCGCGCGCTGGACGTCGTACTCGGTGCGGCGGAAGTGGACCCCGCCGTCCTCGTCGCGGACGGCCCACGCGGCGCGCCGGTCGCCGTCGAGCGGCATTCCCACGCTACCGGGGTTCAACAGGTCGGTCCCGTCGGGACCGGGCCGCCGGAACTGCTGGTGGCTGTGCCCGAAGACGACGAGGCGGTCACGGACGCCCGTGAGCAGGCGCGCCTCGTCGTCCTGCGGCTCCGGCGCGAAGCTCTCGTCGTCAGCCAGCGGCGAGCCGTGGACGTAGAGGACGCCGTTCAGCTCGGCCTGCGGCGGGAGGCCGTACAGCCACTCGACCACGTCGTCGGGCAGGCCTCCCGTGAAGAGCTCGTAGACCTCCATCACCTCGGGCCGGTCGAGCGGCGGGTCGCGCAACCAGCGCTCGCCGTTGCCGCGGATCCAGATCGCGTTCTCCAGCTCGCGCAGGCGGTCAAGCGTCTCGAGCGGCCACGGGCTGGGCGTGCCGTAGTCGCCGCCGAGCAGCCAGCGGTCCACGCCGGCGGCCTCGGCCTGCCCGAGCACTTCCTCGAGTGCCGGCAGGTTGCCGTGGATGTCGTAGAGGACGCCGAGCACGCCGGGATAGTCTGACGGCGATGCGGCTGCACGTGCACGACTGGGGCGACGCAACGGCCCCTCCGCTTGTGTGCGTCCACGGGGTCTCCGCGCACGGCCGGCGATTTCGAAAGCTGGCCGAGGAGCGGCTCGCCTCGGAGTTCCATGTGCTCGCGCCCGACCTGCGCGGCCACGGCCTCTCGGAGCACGACCCGCCGTGGGACATCGCCACCCAGGCCGACGACCTGCTGGAGACGCTCGAAGAGGTAGGCGTCACGGCGGCGGCCTGGGTCGGGCACAGCTTCGGCGGACGCCTGCTGCTGGAGCTCGCTGCGCGTGTTCCCGAGCGCATCCGCTGCGCTGTGCTGCTCGATCCGGCGATCCAGATCCTCCCGCATGTCGGCTACGACTTCGCACAGGAGGCGGCGAAGGACCACTCCTTCACAACCGCGGACGAGGCCATCGAGGCGCGCCTCGCAAGTGGCAGGCAGACGCCGCGCGAGTTCCTCGAGGAGGAAGCGCACGTGCACCTGGCACCCTCGCCGGACGGCCGCCTGCGCTGGCAGTGCAGCCGCGCGGCGGTGGCGACGGTCTACAGCGAGCTCTGCCGGCGACCGCCGCCTCCGGCCGTGCTGGAGGGAATTCCATCGATGCTCGTGCACGCGTCGCAGTTCGGACTCGTTCGCGAGGAGCAGCTGGAGGAATACGAGCGCGCGCTCGGCAGCGGCCTCGAGCTCGTCTCCGTGCCGGGCGGGCACATCGTCTACTGGGACGCCTACGAGGAGACGGCCGACGCGGTCGGGAAGTTCCTCCTTCGTCACAGAGACGTTTCACACGCGTGATTCCGCCGCCGGTACGCTGACTGCAGGGGGAAGACCGAGGGGGACCCCGGGGGCAAGTTCACGCGCGTGTCACAGAATGCGCGCGCCGAGGGCGCTCGCGACCAACTCGACCGCCAGCTTCCCGGTCTCGTTCTCGCTATCGAGGATCGGGTTCACCTCGACGACCTCGAGCGAGCCGACGATGCCGGCCTCGGCGGCGAGCTCCATCGCGAGGTGCGCCTCGCGGTACGAGAGACCACCGCGAACGGGCGTGCCGACGCCGGGCGCGACCTCCGGATCGAGGACGTCCATGTCGAGGCTCAGGTGTACGAAGCCGCCGCCGGCGACGTGCGTCAGCGCCTCGCCCATCGCCGCCTGAACCCCAACCCGGTCGATCTCGCTCATCGTGAAGACGCGAGCGTCGAGCTCCGCCAGCAGCTCCCGCTCGCCGGCGTCGAGCGACCTGACCCCGACGAGCGCAACCCGACGCGGCTCGACGGCCGGAAGTGGATACGCGTCGCTCTCGAACTCCGGCCCGGCGAGGCCGAGCACAGCCGCGAGCGGCATCCCGTGGACGTTCCCGCTGGGCGATGTCTCGGGCCGGTTGAGATCGCCGTGCGCGTCCAGCCAGAGCACCCCGCCGGCGCCCGACGCGCGCGCGAGCCCGCCGAGCGTGCCCAGCGCGACCGAGTGATCGCCGCCGAGCACGAGCGGGAAGTAGCCGTCAGCCACCGCCCCCGCGACCAGCTCCGCGATCCGCTCGCACGTCGCCTTGATCTGCGGCAGATAGCGCACGCGCTCGTCGACGAGCGACGTCGCCTCCGCAACTGCGGTCGCGATGTCGCCGCGGTCCTCGCAGCGGCGGCCGAGCTCGACGACGCGGTCGTCGAGGCCCGCGTAGCGAATTGCGGAAGGCCCCATGTCGACGCCGCGCCGGCCGGCACCGAGATCGAGCCCGGCCCCGATCACGGCCACGGGCTGCGGCGTTTCTTGAGGTTTCACCGAGGCAAGGCTAGCGTTGCCCTCTCATGAGTCACGCGCCGTCGGATGACTCTCGAATCCGCGTCCTGATCGCCGACGACGACCCTGCCTTCCTTCGCTCGCTCGAGGAGCTGATCGACCGCCAGCCCGAGCTCACAGTCGTCGGCGCCGCGGCCGACGGCCTCGAGGCGATCGAGCAGGCCGAGCACCTGCACCCCGACGCGGTCGTCCTCGACCTGCACATGCCGCTGCTCGACGGCGTGACGGCGACGGCCCGGCTGCGGCGAGACCACCCGAGCCTCTGCCTGATCGCGCTCACCGGCGACCAGGCTCCGGAGCTCCACCGCGCCGTGCGCGAGGCCGGCGCAGACGAGGTGTTGCACAAGAGCGCGCTCGTCGAGGGGCTGCTCGAGCGCCTCTCGGCGGCCCGCGCGTCCTGACCACACACGCCAGGAAGTGGCGAGGGCCGGAATCGAACCGGCGACACCACGGTTTTCAGCCGTGTGCTCTACCAACTGAGCTACCTCGCCGCGAGCCGCCTAGTGTAGCCGCGGCCACGCGAAAAAAGGACGTCCGGGCCGGTGCAACCGCGCCGCGAACGTCCTTGGTATCCGGGAGCCTAGTCGCGCTCGGCCTTGCGGGCAAGGAGCGCTGTCCCGCCCGCCGCGGCGAAGTCCGCAAACTCCGAAAAACCGCGCTCGCCGAGCTCCCGGCGGAGGCGCTCCGGCGGCACCCAGATCGGGGTCTCCGGGCCGGCCGAGAACAGGAACGCGACGTGGCCACCCGGCGTGACGACACGCTCGAGCTCGTCGAAGAACGGGATCATGTTCGCCAGCACGACGAGGTCGAAAGAACCGTCGTCGAACGGCAGCCGCGCGCCGTCGGCGAGGCGGAAGCTAACTCGGCTTGCGAGCTCCGGAGGCGTCTTCGCGCGCGCCTCCGCGAGCATGCGCTCGGCGAGGTCGACGCCGACCACCTGGGCCCCCTCGAACCGGCGAGCGGCTACGAACGCCGCTGCGCCGGTGCCGGTACCGAGGTCGAGCACCCGCCGAGGCGGCGCCTCGAGCGTCGCCAGCGCCTCCTCGAGTGGCGCGAAGGCCTCGGGCCGCCGCATCGCGTGCCAGTCCGGTGCGAGGCGGTCGAACTGCCTGCGCATCAACCAGCGTAAGCTGCCCCAGAGGCGCGGCCGCGCGACCACCGCATTCGTGGCCATGCGCGCGAAACGACGCCCGAGGCTCCGCTCCAGGTCGGCAAGGCTCACGGCGTGCGGAGGTGGATCCGCACCTCGTCGCTCGCGCTCGCGGTGAAGAGGGCGGCCGCGCTGCCACCGCTGATCGCAATCGCGATGTTCCCGTACGAGTCCTCGTAGAGGATGATGTCGCCGCGCCTTGCGTCGGCGAACGTCCGAGCGGCCGTCGCGAAGTAGCGCTCGAGCGAGAGCTCCAGCTCGACCTTCACGCCGGGCAGCACGCCGGCGGCCTCGAGGTCGCGCCGCTTCAGGTTGAGCTGGATGTTCCCGAAGTGGTCGATGTAGAGGACGACCGCGCGGATCCGGTTCTGACCGACCTCCGGCTCGGGCACGTCGAGCCGCACGAGCGCCTGCGGGTCGATCGGCGGGCCTAGCGCGGCCGGCTCGACGCCGAGCGAGAGGTGCGCAGCGGCGGGCGCGAAGAGGTCGCGGCCGTGGAACGTGCGCGAGACGCTGTCGAGCGCATACTCGGGATTCGCGAGCTCGTGGGCTTCGGCGACGCCTCCCAGCGCGTCGGCCGCAGGCAGAAGAAGGCCGTTGTCCGGGCCGACGAGGAGCCTGCCGTCGCCGCTGCGGATCGCGAGCGGCCGGCGGTGGCTGCCGACGCCCGGGTCGACGACCGCGAGGTGCACGCCTTCCGGCATGTACGGCAGCGTGTTCCGGAGGACGAGGGCGCCCTGGAGCACCTGTTGCGGCGGGATGCCGTGGGTGACGTCGATGATCTCGGTGCCGGGAGCGATGCGCTTCATGACGCCGTGGCAGGTGCCGACGAAGTCGTCCTGCAACCCGAAGTCGGAGAGGAACGTGATCAGCACGGCTGGAGCCTACGAGGTAGCGCCGACGAGTGGCGGCTCGTGCAGATTCACGCCCGGTGGCCAACCCGGGCGACCGCTGCGACGAGGCCGTCGAGGTCGTGCGGGTCGGCTTCCTCCACGACCCGGATGCCCGCGGCCTCCGCGGTGCGCGTCGTCTCGGGCCCGACGGACACGGCCGGCACGTCGAGGCCGAGCGCGGCGAAGGCGGTGGCGGCAGACGACGAGGCGAGCACGGCGAGGTCGCCCGCCGGAGGCGACTCCGGCTGGAGCTCACGCGTGCGGTAGAGCGGCACGAACTCGGCGCCGAGCTCGTCCACGAGCAGTCTCCGCGCTCGTTCGGCCCCCGCGAAGAGCACACGCCCGGGCGGACGCGGGAGCTCGGCGAGCAGG
The DNA here is from genome assembly GCA_045806105.1 of Gaiellaceae bacterium. Classification (GTDB taxonomy): domain Bacteria; phylum Actinomycetota; class Thermoleophilia; order Gaiellales; family Gaiellaceae; genus AC-32. The sequence continues at coordinate 7,973 of JBJMJY010000094.1, forward strand.
CCCTCCTGCGACGAGACCCGCGGGACGAGCGTCGGGTCGATTCCGCCTTCGCGAAGCACCGCGGCGGTTCCGGGGCCGACGGCGGCGAGCCTCGGCCAGCTGCCGCGGGCGCGGCGGAGCATCTCCCGCGCGCCGTACGCGCTCGTGACGACAACCCAGTCGTAGCCGCCGAGCTCGACCTCGTCGGGCCCGGCCGGCTCGAGCTCGATCAGCGGACAGCGGACGACCTCGTGCCCGAGTTCCTCGATCCGCCGCGCGAGCGGCTCGATCTCCCCGACCGCCCGAGTGACGATCACGCGCAGCCGCTTCGAGGCGGGACCCATCCCTAACCCCCTCCCACCCGGGGCGAAGTCACGGTAGCTCGCAAAGGCGCACGCGTCTGTCACGCCTTCGTGCCGAGAGTGTCACTTTTTGGCCGCGGCGCCTGCGAGCTCGGCGGCGAGCACCTCGGGGTCCGTCCCCTGCCGACGCTCCACCCACGCGCCGTCCTCGTCGGCGACGAGCGCCGTCAGCGTCTCGCCGTCGTGATGCGCCGCGACCGGCGCCAGGCACCCGCCGCCGATCGCGAACACGACCGCGCGCTCCGCCTCGACGCGGCGCCGCGTCTCGGCGTCGTCCGCGGCCTCCACGAGCACCTCCTCACCGGCCCGCACCTGAAGTGACAGAGCCCCCTGCCCTGCCTCCGGCAGCACCTGCTCGGGCGAGAGCCGCAATCCGATCTCACCTCCGAGCGCGAGCCGGTCGAGGCCGCACGCCGCCAGCACCACCGCGTCGAGGCCGCGCTCGCCGCGCTTGCGCAGCCGCGTGTCGATGTTCCCGCGCAGCGGCTCGATCGAGAGCGAGGGCTCCAGCGCGAGCAGTTGCGCCCGCCGCCGCACCGACGCGGTGCCAACCCGCATCCCCGGCCGGAGCTCGTCGGCCCCGCACAGGGCATCTCGAGGGTCCTCCCGTTCCAGGTACGCCCCGACAACCAGCCCCTCGGTGTCCGACGAGGTCATGTCCTTCGCCGAGTGCACCGCGACGTCGATCCGCCCCTCGAGCAGCGCCTCCTCGATCTCCTTCACGAACACGCCGCGCGAGCCGATCTCGCCGAACGGCTTCGACCGGTCGCGGTCTCCCGCGGTCGTGATCGGCACCAACGCGATCTCGACGCCAGGACGCCGGAGCCGCGACGCAGCCAGCTCCGCCTGCGTCAGCGCGAGTCGCGAGCCGCGCGAGCCGACCCTAAGCAGCATCCCGCTCCCGCCGCCGCGCCAGCTCGACGAGCTCCTCGACCTCGCGGGCGAGCCGCGCCAGCTTCGCCGCGATGATCGCCACCCACGCGAGCACCCCCACGAACACGACCAGGTACGCGGCCGCGACGTACTTCTCGCCGGAGCTCACAACCGCAGCTTCTGAGGCCCGACGTTCCGGCCGGCCAGCTCAGACGAACGCGCGAGCAACGCTCGCGCGTTCTGAGGTCGGCATCGCAAGCGACGCCTCACGCGAGAAGCTCTCGCAGCTCGCGCAGGCGCGCGTCCAGCCGTTTGCCCGCGAGCTCGACCCGGTACATCGTCGAAGCGAGGGCGAGCAAGCCGGCCCAGCAGACGCAGAAGGTGAAGAACATCGACGCGGACATCTGCGGCCCGTGACGCGTGAAGACGGTCGGGTGGATGAAGTCGTTCGCGAGCCGGATCGAGAGCCAGCTCACGGGAATCAGGACGACCCCGAAGAGCGCGTAGACCGCGCACATGTTGGCCCGCGCCGGTCCCGGGTCGACGGAGTACCGGAGCATGAAGTACGCCGAGTAGAACAGGAACAGGATCAGGAACGTCACGAGCTGGTTCGAGCTCCACGTCCACCAGATCCCCCACGAGGAGCGCGCCCAGATCGAGCCGGTCACGAGCGTCAGCGCGCCGAAGATGACGCCCTGATGGATCGCCGCGTAGCTCTCGAGGTCGGCGCCCGGAGCTCGGGTGCGCAGGTGCGCGAGCGCCTTCCAGGCGCCCCAGCCGAAGCACGCGTAGGCCGTCAGGGCGATCGGCACGTGGATGTAGAAGATCTTCTGTGAGAGGCCCTGGTCGGCATCGAGCGGCGCGTAGAAGAAGACGAACGCGATCCCCGCGCCGAGGAGCACGACGGTGCTCCAGGCGTGAGCGGAGAGCGGGATCTGGCGCAGGCGAGCGACCACGTGAAACCGCCGGGAATCATCGCAGAACACCGCCCGCAGGCCGCTACACTCGCCGCGTGGCCGACCTCGGGCGCGCCGCCCTCATCATCGCCTTCGGGCTCGCGCTCTACGCGGTGATTGCGGGCTCGCTCGCCGCGCGTAACGGGCGCCGCCGCCTGCACGAATCGTCCCGCAACGCGATCCTCGGCGCCTTCGCCGCCACCGTCGTCGCCGCGCTCGTCCTGCTCGACGCCCTGCACCGGCGCGACTTCTCGTTCAGCTACGTGGCCGCGCACTCCGCGCGCGAGCTGCCGTTCCCGTACTCGATCAGCGCCTTCTGGGGCGGCCAGGAGGGCTCGTTGCTCCTCTGGCTGCTCGTGCTGACCGGCCTCGGCTCCCTCGCCGTGACGCTGAACCGCGACCTGATCCGCCGCCTGATGCCGTGGACGGTGCCGGCGCTCGGCGGCGTCGCGACGTTCTTCGCGTTCCTGCTCGTCTTCGTCTCGAGCCCGTTCGAGCGACAGGCGGCGCCGCTCGACGGCAGCGGCCTCGTGCCGAGCCTGCAGAACCCGTACATGATGATCCACCCGCCGCTGCTCTACCTCGGCTACGTCGGCATGACCATCCCGTTCGCGTTCGCGGCCGGCGCACTCCTCTCAGGCCGCGCGGACGAGCGCTGGATCGTCGCCACCCGCCGCTGGACGCTGCTGGCCTGGACCGCGCTCGGGATCGGGATCCTGCTCGGCGCGAAGTGGGCCTACGAGGAGGTCGGCTGGGGCGGCTACTACGCGTGGGACCCGGTCGAGAACGCCGCGCTGATGCCGTGGCTCGCCTCCACGGCCTTCCTGCACTCGGTGATGGTGCAGGAGAAGAAGAACATGCTCCGCGTCTGGAACGCCGTGCTCGTCTCGCTCGCCTTCTGCCTCTCGCTGTTCGGGACGTTCCTCACGCGCAGCGGCGTGATCAGCTCGATCCACAGCTTCACGCAGTCCTCGATCGGGCCCTGGCTGCTCGGCTTCATCGCCGTAGTGGCCGCCTTCGCGACGGTGCTGATCTTCTGGCGGCTGCCACTGCTGCGGACGAAGACGCGAATGGAATCGCTGGCCTCCCGGGAAGCGGCCTTTCTCTACAACAATCTGCTGCTGGTGGCGCTGACGCTGACCGTGCTCTGGGGAGTCGTGTATCCGCTCGTCTCCGAGGCCCTCCGGGGCGTCGCGGTCACGGTTGGTGCGCCCTACTACGACTTTTTCGGAATCGCGTTCGGACTACCGCTCGTCCTCCTCATGGGTGTGGGGCCCCTCATCGCGTGGCGGCGAGCCTCGATGCGGGCCCTCGGCCGCTCGCTGCTCGTTCCGGCGGCACTCGCCCTGGCGGCGGGGATC
>JBJMJY010000095.1:0-2880 GCA_045806105.1 Gaiellaceae bacterium
AGGAAACCGCAGATCAGCCAGACCGGGTACTCGAAGAAGTTCCCGAGCACCCAGGCGGCGCGGAAGCGCACGAACGAGACGGCGAACAGGAAGCCGAGGCCGGCGAACGACAGGACGGTGCCGGCGATCGCGAGCGCGAACAGCAGCGGGTGCTGGATCGTCAGGTCGACGCCGAAGAGGAGTCGCCCCCACAGCAGCGTCGCCGCCATGTTGTAGATCCCGACCGTTGCGAGCCCAAGGGTCGTTGGCAGCAGGACGAGCGAGAAGTGCCGCGGCGTCGTGACGAGCAGCTCGAGCGTCCCCCACCAGCGCTCGCGCTGCATGGCCGAGCCGGCCGACGTGCTGACGGACGACCACATCCCCATCACGGCCGCTCCGAGCGAGGCGTAGATGAGCGTCCTCGGGCCGCTCCCGGCCCGGAAGACGAAGAACGCGGTGGTCGCGAAGAACAGCGGGTAGATCACGTTCCCGATCCCGTCGAACGGGGAGCGCATGATCATCTTGAACTGGAGCTTCCAGCTCACGAACACGAAGCGGAGCGTGCTCATCGGCCGGCCCTCCGGACGGTGAGTGCGTGGAGGGGGTCTTCGGGGGAACGGGGAGCTTCCCCCACGGGAGCGAGCCGGAGGCGAGCGACGCTCATTCGGCCACCAGGGCCACGTAGGCGTCCTCGAGTGTCGGCTCCCGGTGCGAGATGCGGCCGACGTCCGAGCCGTCGAGGCAGCCGAGGATCGCCTGCATGAGCTGGGCGCCTGGCCCGGTCTGCACGACGAGCACCTGGGCCTGCTCCCGCTCCTCCACCGCGACGGCGGTGACCCCGGCGAGCCCGCGCACTCGCTCGACGGTCTCGTCGCCGACGCCGTAGACCTCGACCTCGACCACCGTCCCCTCGCCGACGCCGCGCTTGAGGTCGGCCGGCGTCCCCTCGGCGACGATCTCGCCCTGCGTGATCACGGCGATTCGGTCGCAGAGCGCGTCGGCCTCGAACATGTAGTGCGTCGTGAGCAGCACCGTCTTGCCGGCCTCGGTGAGCGAGGCGATCGTCGCGCGCACGTCCCGGGCGCCGACCGGGTCGAGGCCGATCGTAGGCTCGTCGAGGAAGATCACCTCAGGATCGTGGAGCAGGCCGCGCGCGACGTGGAGCCGCTGCTTCATCCCGCGCGAGTAGCCCTCTGCGCGCTCGTGCTCGCGGCCTTTCAGCCCGACGAGCTCGAGCAGATCCTCGATGCGGCGCTTCTGCTCGCTCGGAGGGACGCCGTAGAGCTCCGCGAAGTAGCGCAGGTTGTCGTATCCCGACAGCCGCTCGTAGACGCCGCGCTCGCCTCCGAAGACGTAGCCGATGCGTTTCCGGACCTCCTGGGGCTTCTTCACCACGTCGATCCCGAGCACCCGCGCTGTTCCCGCGGTGGGGATCAGCAGCGTGATCAGCATCTTGATCGTGGTCGTCTTGCCGGCCCCGTTCGGGCCGAGCAGCCCAAAGAGCTCGCCCTCGCCCACCTGGAAGTCGATCCCGCGCACGGCCTCGATCTCCTTCGCCCGACGGCGAATGGTCCCCGTGTGCGTCCGGTAGGTCCGCCGCAGTCCCCGAGCCTCGATCGCCGCCATTCGCGAGAGCCTAGCTTTGAACCAAGGCGTTGCTTGCAAGGCCGCCGAAGAGGCCGCGGCGGCTTCGGCGTCGTGGCCGCTAAGCCCGGTTGAAGGTTCGTTGCCGGTGGGGACCCGACAGGACGTCTCGCGTTGCGTCCGCTACACTCAGCCGCGCGCGGCGGCGTAGCTCAGTTGGTTAGAGCAGCGGAATCATAATCCGCGTGTCGGAGGTTCGAGTCCTCCCGCCGCTACCTTCTCAAAGTACACGGAGCACTAAGGAACAGCTATGGCAACCGGAGTAAGAGTCGGAATCACGCTCGCCTGCACGGAGTGCAAGCGACGCAATTACCAGACGCAGAAGTCCAAGCGGAACTCGCCGGACCGCGTCGAGTTCAACAAGTACTGCCGCTGGTGCGGCAGGCACACCCCGCACCGGGAGACGCGCTAGTGGCTAGGCAGACCCGTTCCGAGCGCCGCGCCCGCCGCGCCGCTCAGGCCGAGAGCCGCGCCGCGGTCGAGCGCGCGCCGCAGCGCCAGCCGCAGCAGCAGCAGGCGCGACCAGCCGCCGCGCCGGCGCAGGCCGACGGCCACCACGTCCCCGGGGAGGGCGGCAAGCGCTTCATCTCCGAGTCGTGGGCCGAGCTGAAGAAGGTCGACTGGCCCGGCCAGCACCAGCTGGTCCAGGGCACCGCCGTCGTGCTGATCGCCTGTCTCGTGACGGGCGTGTACCTGTTCCTCGCTGACGAGCTGTTCCGCCGCTTCGTCCAGCACGTCCTGCTTGGGAGCTGACGACATGTTCCGCTGGTACGCGATCAACACCTACTCCGGGCACGAGAACAAGGTCAAGACGAACCTCGAGCACCGCATCGACTCGATGGCGCAGCAGCAGCGCTTCCGCCGCGTGGTTGTGCCGACCGAGCAGGTGGTCGAGACGAAGGACGGCCAGAAGGTGCAGACCGAGAAGCGGATCCTGCCCGGCTACGTGCTCGTGAACATGGACCTGAACGACGAGGCCTGGACGGTCGTGAAGAACACGCCCGGCGTGACCGGCTTCGTCGGCGCCGGCTCCAAACCCGTCCCGCTCTCGCAGGGTGAGGTCGACCGGATCCTGCGCACCGGCGCCGCGACGGGCGAGCGGCCGCGCGCGCAGGTCGAGTTCTCGCTCGGAGAGTCCGTGAAGGTAACCTCCGGCCCGCTCTCCGACTTCGACGGCGAGATCGTCGACGTTAATCCCGACCAGCAGAAGCTGAAAGTGCTGGTCGACATCTTCGAGCGGCAAGTCCCCGTCGAATT
>JBJMJY010000096.1:0-37813 GCA_045806105.1 Gaiellaceae bacterium
CGGTTTCCTGACCTTCGAGCAGATCGCCACCGCGCTGGAAGAGGTGGAGGTCTCCAAGGAGCAGATCACGGAGCTGCACGCCTATCTCGAAGGCGAGGGCATCGACGTGGTCGGTGCGGACGGCAAGCTCGCGACCTCCGAGGGTGGCCGCTTCGAGCCCGCGGCGGGCAGGCAGGAAGCCAAGACGCCCGACACACCGCGCAAGCCGGAGATCGACGAGCTCCGTCCGCTCATCGCCGAAGGCCAGGAGCGCGGGTTCCTGACCTTCGAGCAGATCGCCACCGCGCTGGAAGAGGTGGAGGTCTCGAAGGAGCAGGTCACAGAGCTGCATGCCTGGCTCGAGGGCGAGGGGATCGACGTCGTCGGCGCGGATGGCCGGCTCGCGACCTCCGAGGGCGGACGCTTCGAGCCGGCCGCGGGCCGGACCGAGCAGAAGGCCGCTGACACCCCGCGCAAGCCCGAGGTCGACCTCACCGTCGAGCCCTCGCTCGACTCGCTGCGCCTCGATCTGCGGTCGATCGGCCGCGTGCAGCTGCTCACCGCCGACCGCGAGGTCGCGCTCGCCCAGCGCATCGAGCGCGGCGACCTCGACGCCAAGGAGGAGATGGTCGAGGCGAACCTGCGCCTCGTCGTCTCGATCGCCAAGGGCTACCTCGGCCGCGGGCTGTCGTTCCTGGACCTGATCCAGGAGGGCTCGCTCGGGCTGATCCGCGCGGTCGAGAAGTTCGACTACCGGCGCGGCTACAAGTTCTCCACCTACGCGACGTGGTGGATCCGGCAGGCCGTCACGCGCGCGATCGCGGACAAGGCGCGCACGATCCGGATCCCCGTGCACATGGTCGAGAAGCTGAACAAGGTCGTGCACATCGAGCGCCAGCTCGTGCAACGCCTCGGCCGCGAGCCGCGCCCGGACGAGATCGCCGAAGAGCTGGAGATGACGACCGAGGAGGTCCGCGAGATCCTGCGCATGTCGCAGCTCCCGATCTCGCTCGAGAAGCCGATCGGCGAAGAGGAGGAGTCGGAGCTCGGCGACTTCGTCGAGGACGAGCAGGCCGAGTCCCCGTTCGACACCGCCCAGGTGTCGCTGCGCCGCGAGGACATCGAGAACGCGCTCGCCTCGCTGCCCGAGCGCGACCGCAAGGTGATCGAGCTTCGCTTCGGGCTCTCGGGCGCGCAGCCGTGCACGCTCGAGGAGGTCGGCCGGGCCTTCGGCGTCACGCGCGAGCGCATCCGCCAGATCGAGAACAACACCCTGAAGAAGCTCGAGTCCCTGCCCGAAGCGCAGGGCCTCAAAGATTGCGTTTAGGGACACGGGGGAACCCCTGGTTCCCCCGTGAGCCCCCTCCTTCCGAAACGTCCCACGAGCCCCGGCCTCGACCATGCCGGTCGCTGCCGAGCTGGGTCCACGGTCTCTCTCGCAGTGAGCCTCCCGCCGGGCGCAGCCCGGCTTCGGCGGCGACTGCCTGTGCCTGATGCGCGCGCCGTGCTGCCCGGCGCGAGCTGACTGACACGATCGTCTTCGGCAGCCTGCCCGCTAACGACTTTTAGTCCGAACGAGCCGGTTCCGGACGCGGACGAACCGCTCGCCGTCCCAGCGCAAGGTGAAAAGGTGCCGGTGGCTCGGGCAGCAGAGGCTGTCGTCTCCGGTGTGCCACGCCTCGTCGAAGGCGACGTCGCCAGCACGGACCCGCCAGTACGTCTCGCAGAACTGCCGCTCGAAGATCTGGTGCGGGCCGCCCTGGTCCACGGAGAAGATTTGCCTCGGCCCACAGCCGTGGTTCGTGCCTGGCCAGCGCTGGAGGAGCACGTCCTCCCGGCCGTCCCGGGTCACGTCGGCGATCGTTACCTCCCCCGATCCGGGCGCCACCACGTAGTCCGGTTGCCGGACGAGCACGTCCGGTCGCCACCTTTTCCCGACGCGCGTGAAGAGCGTCAGCCCAAAGCGTCGGCGTTGATCAGCCCAGCCTTTGCCAGGTTTCCGCTTTCCTCCGGTGACCTCCCACGAGACGAGTTTTCGCCGTGCGCCGTCGTTTGCAGGGAACCACCACACGTGGTGAACGTGAACTCGGATCGGAGGGTAGGCGCGCTTGGTGGCGTGCGAGACCGATGCAGCCGGAAGCCAGGTACAGCCAGAAGCGAACAGCGCGACGCCGAGCGTGACCAAGACACGCATCGAGGCTCGATGTTACGGCGTCACGAATTCCGAGAGCTAGGCCGTGGAGGTCGGCGCAGTTGCGCCGCGGTAGCGGCCGTCGAACGTGGGGGTCGCCGAGCGGACGCTGACCGGCGTCTCGTCGGGCTGCAGGTAGCCGATGCGGCTGGAGTGGAAGCTAAGCGTCCACGGGCCGCGGTAGTCGACCCGCACCGTCACGACGCGGTTCTGCCCGGGCATGACGGCGACGCGGCGGTCGACGCCGGGACCTTCGAGGTGCAGCACCGTCCGCTTCGTGCCGGTGGGGAGCGAGAGGGGAACGCGCAGCGTGCCGCCGACGCGGCCGTCGTGGCCCGGCCAGAGCGTCAGGTGTCCCGCGGGCGCGAGCCAGCCGGTGCTGTAGAGGCCGCCGACGAAGAGCGCCATGCGCGGCGTGCCCTGCGGCCGCCACAGCTCGTAGTCCGCGCCGCGGGCGACCATCGCCGCGCCGCTGAGCTGCGCGCGCACGGCGAAGTTCGAGATGACGAGCGCGCCGCGTATCGTCCTTCCGGCGAGCAGCAGCCGGCCGTCGTCGGCGACTCGTACCCGCGGGTGGCCGAAGGCGTCGATCGGCGAGGCCTGGTCGAGGAACGCCAGCCGGGTCAACGAGCGGTTCCAGAAGAGTTGCTCGTGCGCGCGCGCGTGTGCCGTAGCCGGGGTCTGGATCAGGGTGGCGTCGCCGACACGCGCGTGGTCGACCCAGCTCGCGTCCGGCGGGAGGAAGGTCGAGCGCACGTTCTCGGCGACGCGGTGGTCGAACGAGATCGCGCCGACCGACACGGCGCAGGAGGCGACGAGCGTCGCACCGACGGCCGCCCACGCGAGCCGGGCGCGGAACGTTGCACCGGCCGCGAGGCAGGCGAGCGCTGCCGCCGCAAGGGCGATGAACAGCGACCCGTCGCCCACACCGACCGCCTTCTCCAGCCGGAAGACGCCCATCAGGAACGGCGAGTCCTGCTTCGAGTCGCCAACCGTGTAGCCGGAGAGCGGCACGCGCGCAGACAGCGTGATCAGGCCCAGCGCGAGCAGGGCGACGGCGAGCCGTGCCGGCCGACCGCGGCGCAGCCAGAGCCAGAACGCCGGGAACGCGAGCGGCAACAGCACCATCAGGTACCGCTCCTGGAAGCGGCCTGAACCGTTCGTCGCGTAGAGCGCCGCTTCGGCGAAGAGGCCCAGCAGCAGGCCCACCGTGAGCGCCGCGAAGCCGCACTCCTCGCGCGAGCGCGGACGGCCCAGCGCGTACGCCAGGCCGACGATCGCCGCGGGCACCAGTGCGAACGACGCCGCGTAGGCGAGGAGCATGGCGTCCGTCCCGAGCCAGTGCGCGATCTCGCCTGGCTTGATGCGCAGGTCGGCGACGCCGGAGTAGTAGCCGAGCAGCCGCCTCGGGCCCACCGTCGCGGTGAGCGCGAGCGGCGCGGCGTACAGCAGCAGCGACAGGCGAAACCGCTGCCACGTCGCCCGCACCGAGCCGCGCTCGACGACGAGCGACGCCGCCACGAAGACGACCGGCAGGAAGACGTACTGGACCCGTGCGAAAGTCGCGAGCAGGGCCAGCGCCGCGAACGCGAGCTGGAGCCGCCTCGTCGGCTCGGCGAGCGCGCAGACGCCGACGTAGACGGCGCCCAGCACGAGTGGGTAGGCAATCGCGTCCGCCAGCACGAACGACGAGAAGAAGAGATCGGGCGAGGCGACCGTTAGCGCCGCCGCCGCGAGCGCGGCCCACGGGCCGCCGCCGAGCCGCCGCACGAGCAGGTACATCGGCACCGCGGCGAGCGACATCGCGAGTGCGTTCTCCGCCTGCGTCAGGCGGTACGCCGTGGCGGGATCGTGGATGAGCCAGAACGGCGCCGCGAGCAACGGCTCGAGCATCGCGGGAAAGTGCGCCGAGGAGCCGCGGATCAGCGGCTTGCCGTTCTCCGCCAGCGAGCGCGCGATCCCGGAGTAGATGTACTCGTCCGGGAAGTAGAGCGGCGTCGTGTGCCAGAGCGCCGCGACGAAGCGCAGCAGGAAGCTCGCGGCCACGATCCCGCAGAGCAGCAGGCGTGCCGGGACCGCGGCCGCGCGAGCGACCACGGCAGGGCGTGGTACGGAGACGTCTACCGCCACGCCGTCGCTATCGGCAGCAGGCCGCTATCCCTTGAACGAGGGATACTTCGTGGCGATGACAGTCGCAGACGTGCAGCTCGCGCGCGTCGGCTGGAGGGGTCGGCTCGGGGTTCCCGCGGCGCGGGGCGCACAGCTGCTCGCCGCGTCCGGCTTCGCGCTCGCGCAACCGCTGTTCGACCTGCTCGGCAAGAACGCCGAGTTCTTCGCGGTGCGGGGCTCGACGCCGTCCGACATCGTGCTCTTCGCGCTCGTCGTGACGTTCGGGCCGGCGCTGGTGCTGCTCGCGGTCGAGCTCCTCGTCGCCCTCGTCAGTGCGGCGGCGGCCGAGGTGCTGCACCTCGTCTTCGTCGGCTTCCTCGCGGCGGTCTTCGGCGTGCAGGCCCTGAAGCGCTCCGGCATGGACGGGACTACCGTGCTCGTCGTCGGCTCGGTGCTGATCGGCGTCGGGATCGCGCTCGCCGCCTGGCACTGGCGCGCGGCGCGCTCGTTCCTGACCGTGCTCGGCGCGGCGCCGCTCCTCTTCCTCGCCCTCTTCCTGTTCGACTCGCCGACCTCGAAGCTCGTGATCTCGAGCGGGGATGCGCAGGCGGCGGCGATCCGCGTGCGCGCCACGACGCCGGTCGTCTTCCTGCTTTTCGACGAGTTCCCGGTGATCGACCTCCAGGACCGGAACGGCGCCATCGACGCCGCGCGCTTCCCGAACTTCGCCAGGCTCGCGGCCGGCTCGACCTGGTTCCGCGACACGACCACGCTCTCGGCGTCGACGACGGTCGCTGTGCCCGCGATCCTCACCGGCCAGAAGCCGAAGAAGGGCGCGCTGCCGATCTACCGCGACCACCCGAACAACCTCTTCACGCTGCTCGGACGGCGCTACCGGATGCAGGTGACCGAGTCGCAGACGCGCCTCTGCCCGCAGAAGCTCTGCAAGCGCAAGGACGCGGGCACCGAGTCGCGGCTCTCCTCGCTCTACTCCGACGTGAAGGTCGTCTACCTGCACCTGATCTCACCGCCGGCCATGGAGGACCGCCTGCCCGTGATCGACGAGTCGTGGGGGAACTTCGGCTCCAGCTCGCTGGAGGCGCTCGACTCAGGCGGCTCGGGCGTGCCGAAGGTCGATCTGAAGACCTTCTACCTCGGCCGCGTCCGCGACTTCAACCGCTTCGTCGCTTCCTTCCGCAGACCGGGCAACGGCCCGCCGACGCTCTACTTCATCCACGTCCTGCTGCCGCACACGCCCTGGCTCTACCTGCCCGACGGACGCGCACGAGCGGTGACGACGCCCAACGCGCCGGGCCGGAACGGCGAGCTCTGGTACAACGGCCAGCTGGCGGTGCAGGCGTGGCAGCGGCACCTCCTCCAGGTCGGCTTCACCGACCGGCTGGTCGGCAAGTTCCTGCGGCGGCTGCACCGGACGGGGCTTTGGGACAAGGCGCTGATCGTCGTCACGGCCGACCACGGCGTCAGCTTCCGCGGCGGCGACCTGCGGCGGCACCCGACGAGGACGAACCTCGCGGAGCTCGCCTTCACGCCGCTCTTCATGCGGCTGCCCGGCGAGGAGCAGGGGCGCATCGTCGACACGCACGTGCAGACGGTCGACATCCTCCCGACGATGGCCGACGCGCTCGGGATCAGGATCCCGTGGAAGGTCGACGGCCGCTCGGCGATCACGGGGACGCGGCCGCCGACGCACGTGAACGTCGCAGGCGTGGTCGCGTCATATCCGGCGGCGCTCGCGCAACGGCGCGCCTCGCTGGCGCGCCAGCTCCGGCTCTTCGGCGGCGGCTCCTGGGGCCCGCAGTTCGCCGGCACGGGCGCGTATCGCAAGCTCGTCGGCACGAGGGTCTCGACGCTGGCCGCGACGACCGCGCCCGACGCCTCGGCGCACGTCGACGCCGTCGGGAGCAAGCTGCTGCAGCACTACCCGCGAGGCTCCGCGCTCGTGCCGTCGCCGCTGGCGGGAACGCTCGCCGGCGTGCACGCGGGGCAGGCGGTCGCGGTGGCGCTCAGCGGCCGTATCGCCGCCGTCAGCGTCGCCTACCGCAACCCGGGCGGCGGGCCGGTGCGCTTCTCGCTGCTCGCGCCGGAGTCCGCCTTCCGGCCGGGCCGCAACCTCGCGCGTGTCTTCGTCCTCGCCGGGAATCCTGCGCACGCGCGCCTGGCCGGGTTGCGGACGTCGCTCGCGGGCTAGCCGCTGGAAACTAGTTCCGAAATCTGTTAACTATTCCGCTCGATGCCAACCGAGCTGGCTCCGATCCTGACGGCGCTTGCCGATCCGACGCGGCGCCGGGTCGTGCAGCTTCTGCGGGAGCGTCCGCACCGCGCCGGGGAGCTCGCCGCCGCGTCCGGAACCTCTGCGCCGGCGATGAGCCGCCACCTGCGCGTCCTGCTGCAGGCCGGGATCGTCGCCGACGAGCGGCCACCCGACGACGCGCGTGCACGGGTCTTCTGGCTCCGGCCTGAATCGATTGCCCCGCTACGGGAGTGGCTGGACGAGCTGCAAGCCGCCAGCGAGGAGCAGCTCGCGTCGTTCAAGAGGCACGTCGAAGAGAGGAGCGAACGGTGAGCGAGCCACGGTCCCGCGAGGCCACGGTCGAAGTGGCGACAGACCCGCTGACGGCGTTCACGGCCTTCACGGACGAGCTCGACCTCTGGTGGGTGCGCGGGCCGATCAACGCGTACGACTCGGGCCGCCTCGTCGAGATGCGCTGCGAGCCCGGTGTCGGCGGGCGGATCCTCGAGGTCTACGACGCGCGGACGGGCGACGGCCTCGAGCTTGCGCGCATCACCGCGTGGGAGCCGGGCGACCGCATCGCCTGGCAGAGCTCGCTCGACGACGTGGCAATCGAGGTCCGGTTCGAGGCGACGGACGCCGGCACGCGTGTGCGGCTAGAGGCAACCCTCTCCGAGGGCGGGGAGGACCGCGGCGGCTCGTCCTTCGTCGCGGTGGCACCGCCGTGGTTCGGCGCGTGGATGAGCCGGCGGGACTCCGTGCCGCACGAGGCTCGCGACCTGGCGCGCCTCGGGCTGACCCTCTGCTACGCCCGGCCGGCGGCCGCGGCGCGCTGGCTGGCCGACGCCTTCGGGCTCGAGTCGCCGAGTCCGCTACCGGAGGGAGACGATCCGCTGTCCGACGACAAACACGCCTTCCCGTGGACCGAGTTCCACGTCGGCAACGCGTCACTCGTGATCGAGCCGCTCGCCGGGCCCGCGGTCGACCACGCACGGGTCACGCACGTGCCATGGGTCTTCGTCGACGATCTCGAGGGACATTACGCGCGGGCGCGCGAGCACGGCGCGACGATCGTCCAGGAGATCGAGCGAACGGGCTTCACCTCGTACGTGGCGCTCGACCTCGAAGGCCGGCGCTGGCGCTTCGCGCAGGCGCGCCCGACTCAGCCCGGTTAGGCGGCGGGCTCTTCGCGCTGCTCTGCGTCGGCGCGCTCGAGCGGCACGAACAGGCGGCAATGCGGGCACTTGAACCCACGCGGGCCTGGCGCGGACGCCGCGATTAGCAGCTCCGCGTCGAACTCCTTCGAGCAGTGGGGGCAGACGACGTGGTACTGCTCGGCGGCCATGCCGCAAGCTAGCAGCCCTCAGCGGGTCGCCGGGAGGTCGAGGCGCTCGAGCACCTCGCCCGTGTGCGCGGCGAATCGCGCGGCGAGTTCCGCGTCCTCCCCGCCGAACCGCCCGTGCTCCGAGTAGACCTCGACGAGCCCCCAGCAGCCGTCGCGTCTCGGCAGGCAGACCATCAACAGCGACTCGAAGCCGAGCTTCGCGAGCAGCGCGGCCTCGGTTGCGTCGGGATTCTCGTCGAGCCGCGAGAGCCAGCGCGGCTCGCCGCTCTCGACGACCTCGCGCGTGAGCGGGAAGTCCGAGATCAGGTACTCGTGGCCATGAGCGAGCGGCCGCCCCCCGGTCGTGTGCTCGTCTAGCCCGACGAGCAGGTCGCCGATCACGCGCGAGATCGCGCACGCAGTCGCACCGGTCAGCTCGACGAGCTCGCGGCAGGCCGCGCCGAGCAGCCCACGGATAGTCGTCTCGGCATCCAGCGCGGCAGCGCTCCGGGCGAACGCGTCGATACTCACGGCGGGAGCCTAGGTGAGCCCGGGCTCGTCAGGCGGCCGCGCGCGTCGGGCGGCTCCATCGAGAAGCTTCGCTCGTCCCAACTCGGCGATGATGCCCAGGCGTGAAAGGCCTGAGCGCACTGCGCGAGACGTTCTCCGGCGAGATCATCCTGCCGGCCGACCCTGGCTACGACCAGGCACGCACCGTCTGGAACAAGATGTTCGACCGCCGACCCGCTCTCGTCGTCCGGCCGGCAGGCGTCGACGACGTTGCCGGCGCGCTTCACCTCGCGCGCGAGCAGGAGCTCGTGGTGGCGGTCCGCTGCGGCGGCCACAGCATCCCGGGGCTCTCGACCTGGGACGACGGGATCGTGATCGATCTCTCCGCGATGCGGGGTGCCGAAGTCGATCCCGAACGGCGCACGGCGCGTGTGCGCGGGGGCGCGCTTCTCGCCGAACTCGACGAAGCGGCCCAGGCCTACGGACTGGTGTGTCCGGTCGGCGTCGTCTCGCACACGGGAGTCGCCGGGTTGACGCTTGGAGGCGGGATGGGACGACTCCAGCGGAAGTTCGGGCTCACGATCGACAACCTCGTCTCGGTTGAGCTCGTGACCGCGGACGGCCGGCTCGTGCGAGCTTCCGAGGACGAGCACCCGGATCTGTTCTGGGGGCTGCGCGGCGCGGGGCCGAACTTCGGGATCGTGACCTCGTTCGAGTACCGGCTCCATCCGCTCGACCACGCGATCACCTTCGGAACGGTCACCCATCCGCTCGAGCGGGCCCGCGAGCTGGCCGGGGTGTTCCGCGCGCTTGCCGAGAGTGGCCCGGACGAGCTCTTCCTGTCCTTCGGCACCGCGTGCGACCGATCGGCTGATGACGCCTTCGCCTTCCTCACGGTGCTGCACTGCGGCCCGCCCGATCAGGCCGAACGCGATCTCGCGACGCTGCGCGCCTTCGGGCCGCCGGTCAGGGACACGATCGCGGCGATGCCGCATCTCGCGGCGCAGCACCTGAACGACGAGACGCAGGAGTGGGGCCATCGCTTCTACATGAAGAGCGCGTTCCTCCCGTCGCTCCCGGACGAGGCGGTCGATCTCTGCGTCGAACACGCGACGCGCGCTCCCAGCGGCGCGGACTGCGAATTCTCGTTGTGGGCCTGGGGCCGCGCTATCGCGAACATCCCGGAGGAGGCAACGGCTTTCACCGGTCGTGAGGCGGCGGTGTGGCTGGCGGCGGAAGCCCTGTGGGACGATCCGGCTCTCGACGAGCAGTGCCGCTCGTGGAGCCGTGACGCGCTCGCCGACCTGGCGCCGTTCGCTTCCGGCGGCCGCTACGTCAACGACGTCGCCGAGGTCGGCGCGGGCGTGGCGCGCACGGTCTACGGCGACGCGAAGTACGAGCGGCTCGTCGCGCTGAAGCGCGAGTGGGACCCGGACAACGTCTTCCGTCTAAACCAGAACGTCCAGCCGTAGAGGCCGTCCGCTAAGCGCCCAGAGTCTGCTCGAGGATCCCGAGCCCGCGCTCGAGCTCCTCATCGCTCGCCGTCACCGGCGGCAGCAACCGGATGACGTTGCCGTAGAGACCACACGAGAGGAGCAGCAGCCCCTGCGCGCGCGCCGCGACGGTGATCTCTCGCGCGCGGTCCGGCGACCGCTCCGCGAGCTCGAGCGCGAGCATCGACCCGAGGCCGCGCACCTCGCCGATCTCGCCGCTGCGCGCGGCGAGCGCCTCGAGCCGCGGGCGCATCAGCTGCGCGACGGCCTCCGCGCGTTCGCGGAAGCCGGGTTCGGCGAGCTGGTCGAGGACGGCGCAGGCCGCCGCGCACGAGACGGGGTTGCCGCCGAAGGTGCCGCCGAGCCCGCCCGGGTGCGGCGCGTCCATCAGCTCCGCCTTCCCGGTGACGGCCGCGAGCGGGAGCCCGCCGCCGAGGGTCTTCCCGGAGACGATCAGGTCCGGCTCGACGTCCGCGTGCTCGATCGCCCACACGGTGCCGGTGCGGCCGCAGCCCGACTGCACCTCGTCTGCCACGTACACGATCCCGTGCCGCGCGCAGAGCTCCTTCAGCGCCCGGATGAAGTCGGCGGGCATCGGGATGAACCCGCCCTCGCCCTGGACGGTCTCGAGCACGACGCAAGCGACCGCGTCCGGCGACACGTCCTGCTTGAAGAGCAGCTCGAGGCCCGCCAGCGCGTCCTCCACGGACACGCCGCGGTACGGGTAGGGGGCAGGCACGCGGTAGACCTCCGGCGCGAGCGGGCCGAAGCCCTGCTTGTAGACGAGCTTCGAGGTCATCGCCATCGTCAGGTTCGTGCGGCCGTGGAAGGCGCGGTCGAAGACGACGACCCCGGGCCGCCCGGTCGCGGCTCGCGCGATCTTGACCGCGTTCTCGACGGCCTCGGCGCCGGAATTGACGAGCAGCGTCTTCGTCTCGCTATCGCCGGGCCAGAGCTCGTCGAGCCTGCGGGCGACCTCGACGTACGGCTCGTACATACCGACCATGAAGCACTGGTGCAGGTAGTGGTCGACCTGCTCGTGCACCGCGCGCACGACCGACTCGGGGTTGTGCCCGAGGTTCTGGCACGCGATGCCGCCGGCGAAGTCGAGCAGCTCGTTGCCGTCGCCGTCCCAGAGCGTCGCGCCCTCGGCGCGCGTGACGACCAGGTCGGTGGTCGCGACCCCGCGCGGCACGAGCCGCTCCCGGGCCTCGCGAACGGCCGCGGTGTCGTGCAGCTGCTCGGTCGCCACGGCGGAAGCCTACTTCGCGCACTTGCGTCGCGACAGCCGGCGGACGAAGATTTCTCCTCTCGACCGGGAGGGTGACCATGGCTTCTGCGCCTGCGGCCGTCGAGCGCCGAGACGCGCTGGGCGAGCGACTGTTCCTGAACGCGGTCGGCGCGTTCGACCTCTTCTCCGTCTACCTCGGCGAGCGGCTCGGCCTCTACCGCGCGCTCGCCGACCACGGTGCGATGACCTCGGCGGAGCTGGCGGCGGCTGCCGGAATCCACGAGCGCTATGCGCGCGAATGGCTCGAGCAGCAGGCGGCAAGCGAGCTTCTGGACGTCGATGGGGACGCCCAGGAGCGGCGGTTCAGCCTTCCCGCCGGCCACGACGAGGTTCTGCTGGACGCCTCGAGCCTCAGCTACGCCGCCCCGCTCGCGCGGGCCGTTCTCGCCTCGATCCGGCCAGTCGATGCGCTCGCAGAAGCGTTTCGCACCGGCGGCGGCGTTCCGTACGCCGACTACGGCGAGGACTTACACGAGTCGCAGGCCGCGTTCACGCGCCCGCTGTTCGAGCACCAGCTGGGCAAGGAGTGGCTGCCCGCGGTGCCGGAGCTCCACGAACGGCTCAGCTCCTCCGACTCTGCGCGTGTGGCCGACGTCGCCTGCGGGCAGGGTCGCTCGAGCATCGAGATCGCGCGCGCCTATCCGAACGCGCGGGTCGATGGGATCGACTCCGACCGCGCCTCGATCGAGGCCGCCCGCCGAAACCTCGAGGGCAGCGGCGTCGAGGACCGGGTGACGTTCCACGAGCGCAACGCCGCCGACGCCGGCCTCGCTGGGCGGTACGACCTCGTGACGATCTTCGAGGCCCTCCACGACATGTCGTACCCGGTCGAGGTGCTGAAGGCGGCGGGGGGCCTGCTAGGCGAGGACGGGCTCGTCTTCATCGGCGACGAGCGAGCCGAGCAGGAGTTCACCGCGCCCGCGAGCGAGGTCGAGCGGCTGTTCTACGGCTTCAGCGTCTTCCACTGCCTCCCGGTCGGGATGGTCGGTGAGGGCGCGGCCGGCACGGGCACCGTGATCCGCCCGCAGACGGTGAAGGACTACGCGCGGCAGGCGGGCTTCTCGTCCTGCGAAGTGCTGCCGATCGAGCACGACTTCTGGCGCTTCTACCTGCTCCGGCCGTAGGGAAGGGGCGGCCCGGCCGGGCCGCCCCTCATGCTTGCGGCTAGTAGCCGCCGCCTCCTCCGCCGCCGCCGCCGGCGAGCACCACGATCAGCACGATGCCGACGACCACGGCTGCAGCGACTCCGAGAATGACGAGCCATCGCGTTCGGCTCCAGGAGCTCATGCCCCTACGCTCCGTGTGCCGCTCGGGGAGCGTGGCCACGAGCACCACCTCCTTTCATCAGCTTCGTCTATTCGGTCCTACGCGCCTCGGCCCACAGCGGTTCGCCGGGGTTGCGCCGAAGGACTACGCTCTGCCGGACCGCGTTCTAGGGAGGGCACATCCATGGCGTTGCAACTCGGTGACACCGCACCAGACTTCCAGGCCCAGACGACCGAGGGCCCGATCAGCTTCCACGACTGGATCGGCGACTCCTGGGCCATCCTCTTCTCGCACCCGAAGGACTTCACGCCCGTCTGCACGACCGAGCTCGGCTACATGGCCAAGATCCAGCCGGAGTTCGACAAGCGGGGCGTGAAGGTGATCGGCCTCTCCGTCGACCCGATGGAGAACCACGAAGGGTGGGTGAAGGACATCGAGGAGACGCAGGGAGCGGCGCCCAATTACCCGATCATCGCCGACGCCGACTTCAGCGTCTCGAAGGCCTACGGCATGCTCGGTAGCGACGTCTCCGGCGATCCCGGCTCGCGGACTCCCGCCGACAACCAGACCGTCCGCAACGTCTTCGTGATCGGGCCGGACAAGAAGGTCAAGTTGATCCTCGTCTACCCGATGACGACCGGCCGCAACTTCGACGAGGTGCTGCGCGTGATCGATTCGCTGCAGCTCACGGCCAACCACAAGGTGGCGACGCCGGCGCAGTGGCAGCAGGGCGAGGACGTGATCATTGCGGGCTCCGTCTCCGACGACGAGGCGCGCGAGATCTTCGGCGAGTGGGACTCGCCGAAGCCGTACATCCGGGTCGTCCCGCAGCCCTAGCTAGCGAACGATCGAGGCGGGGGACCCGCAGGTCCCCCGCCTCTCTCGCCTCAGGCCGCGGCGTCGAGCGCCGGCTCGGCAACCGGCTCGACCGCCGGCGCCTGCTCGAGCTCGCGGCGCCGGATCAGCGTCAGCGAGGCGAGGACGCCGAGCGCCGCGATGATCGCGCCGGCCACGAACGCGGCGGTGAACCCGTCGACGAGCGCCGAGGGAAGCGCGGTTCCGGAAGCTACCGCGTCATCGGTGCGGGAGCTCGCGATCGTCGACAGCGCCGCGATGCCGAGCGCGCCGCCGATCTGCTGCGAGGTGTTGATCAGTCCGGAGGCGAGGCCGGCCTCCGCGGGCTGGATGCCTGCCAGCGCCGCGATCGAGATCGGCACGAACGAGAAGCCGAGCCCGAAGCCGATCAGCAGGAAGCCGGGCAACAGGTCACTGAGGTAGGTCCCGTCAACCGGCACCTGCGTGAAGTAGACGAGGCCGATCGTCAGCGTCGTCATCCCCGCGACCAGCACCGGCTTCACGCCGAGGCGCGTGACGAGCTGCGCGGCGACGGCCGACCAGATGATCGCGGTACCCGCGACGGCGAGGTAGGCGATCCCGGTCTTCATCGCCGAGTAGCCGAGCACCTGCTGCATGTAGAGCGTCAGCATCAGGAACATCGAGAACAACGCCGTGCCGAGGATGAACCCGGCCACGTTCGCGCCGGTCACGGTGCTGGTGCGGAAGATGCCGAAGCGCATCAGCGGCTCGGGGTGCTGCACCTCCCATGCGACGAAGCCCGCGAGCAGGACGACCGAGGCGGCGAAGAACCCCAGCGTCGGCCCGGCGAGCCAGCCGTCCGTACCCGCCTTCGTGATCGCGTAGACGACCGAGGAGAGGCCCGCGGTGACGAGCACCGCGCCGGGGACGTCGAAGCTGCTGACGCGCGCGTCGCGGCTCTCCCCCAGCAGGAACGGCGCGATCACGAACGCCGCTAGGCCGATCGGCACGTTGACGAAGAAGATCCACTCCCAGCTCAGGGCGTCGGTCAGGATGCCGCCGAGCAGCACGCCCGCCGCGGCGCCGAAGCCGCCGACGGCGCCCCAGACGCCGAGCGCGATGTTGCGCTCACGCCCTTCGCGGAAGGTCACCGAGAGGATCGACAGCGCTGCCGGCGAGATGATCGCCGCGCCAAGGCCCTGCAACGCCCGCGCTCCGATGAGCGACGCCTCGGACCATGCCATCCCGGCGAGGAACGAGGCGATCGTGAAGATCACCAGGCCGACGAGGAAGATGCGCCGCCGGCCGAGCAGGTCCGCAGCCCGTCCTCCCAGCAGCAGGAAGCCGCCGAACACGAGTGCGTACGCGCTGATCACCCATTGCAGGTTCTCCTGCGAGAACCCGAGGTCGACCTTGATCGAGGGCAACGCGACGTTGACGATCGCGATGTCCAGGACAACCATGAACTGCACGGCGCTGAGGAGGGCCAGCGCCAGCCACTTGCGTCGTTCCGTTGCCACCATCTCGTCGTTCCTTTCGGCTCGTTGAGGCTTGCAATCTAGCAGCAACGACTTTCAAAAAGCAAGCATTCCCTTCAGAACCGCAAGTAGACGCGCTACACTGCGCACATGGCCAAGCACTACGAGCAGTACTGTCCGGTCGCGCACGCCCTCGAGCTCGTCGGCGAGCGCTGGTCACTGCTGATCGTTCGCGAGCTGCTGAAGGGCCCGAAGCGCTACACGGATCTGGCCGACACGCTGCCGCGGATCGGCACCAACGTCCTCGCGGCCCGCCTCAAGGACCTCGAGGGGTGCGGAATCATCTCCAAGCGGCGGCTGCCGCCGCCGACTCCGGCCCAGGTCTACGAGCTCACTCCCTACGGCGTCGCCCTGCGGCCCGTCGTTCGCGAGCTCGCCCGCTGGGGCCTGCACTCGCTCCCGGCACCGCGCGACGATGACAATCTTGTTCCCGGCTGGCTGCCTGACGCCCTTGAGACGTTCTTCGCTCCGGTCGCGCCCGACGGGTCCTTCGAGTTTCGCGTCGGCGACGAGGTGGCCGCGCTGGTCGACGGCGAGGTGGCCGCCGGGTCGGTGGAGCATCCCGATGTCCTCCTCGAGGCCGCTCCGGCCGCGTTTTACTACCTCTTCGTCGAACGGCGCTGGGACGGTGTCGAGGTCGAGGGCGACCGCGAGCTCCTCGAGCGGCTGCTCGACGCCGCCGCACCGGTCGACGATGCGGTTCTCGCCTAGCCGGCGATGAGTTTCGCGGGCGCCGCCCGTCCTACCCCGCAGTGACGAGTCGAAGGAGGCCGAGATGGGACGGGTAGTCGTGTCGCAATTCGTGACCGTGGACGGCGTCTTCGAGGATCCGGGTGGCTCCGAGGACCTCGAGCGCGGTGGCTGGGCGTTCCAGTTCGACCGCGGTGAGGAGGGCGACAAGTTCAAGCTGGACGAGGTGATGTCGGCCGAGGCGCTCCTGCTCGGGCGCGTGACCTACGAAGGCTTCGCGGCGGCGTGGCCGTCGCGCGAGGGCGAGTTCGCCGACAAATTCAACGCAATGCCGAAGTACGTCGTCTCCTCGACTCTCCGCGAGCCCGAGTGGAGCAACTCGACGGTGCTCGGCAACGACCTGGCCGGCGAGGTCGGGAAGCTGCGCGCCGCCGAGGGAGGCGACATCCTCGTCAACGGCAGCGCGCAGCTCGTGCAGGCGCTCGCCCAGCACGACCTCGTCGACGAATACCGGCTGATGGTCTTCCCGACGGTGCTCGGGAGCGGCAGGCGCCTCTTCGGCGACCTCGACGCGCCGCAGGCGCTGCGGCTGGTCGAGTCGCGGCCAGTCGGCCCGGACGGCGTCGTGATCCTTCTTTACCAGCCTGTAACACGAGAAGCCTGAGGGGATCGCTACCTTGCACGCTTCGATGAGCGCCCAAGAGACATCTCCGCGGCTCGCGCGCCTCGCGCACGTGATCGTGCGCCGCCGCCGCGCCGTGATCGCCGCCTGGGTTCTGCTGACGCTGTTCGGCGCCTTCTCCGCCGGCCAGGTCGCCGACCGCTGGTTCGAGAGCTTCTCGATCCCGGGCTACTCGTCGTACGAGGCGAACCAGCGGACGCTGAAGACGTTCGGCACCGGTGAGAACGCGCCACTCGTCGCCGTCTTCCACGGCGACGGCGACGTCACGCAGGAGAAGGGCATCTCGCGCGCGATCGCCGCGGCCGCGGCCGTCAACCCCGGCTCGCGCGTCTCCTCCTACTTCTCCACCGGCAGCCACGCCTACGTCTCGAAGGACGGCCACACGACCTTCGCCGAGATCTACCCGCCCGGCACGCCGACCTTCAGCTCGTCGGTGCACATCGACCAGGTGCGCGCGAAGTTGAAGGCCGCGACGCCCGCCGGCGTGCAGGCAAACCTGACCGGCCGCGACCCGCTCTACGAGGCCTCGTCCGGCGGCGAGTCGGGCGGGCCGAGCGTGCTGACGGAGGCGCTGATCGGCGGCCTCGGCTGTCTCGTGATCCTGTTCTTCGTCTTCGGCACGCTGCCGGCGGTGCTGCTGCCGATCGCGATTGCGGTGGCAGCGATCCTGAACACTTTCACGCTGGTCTGGGCGCTCACCTACGTCACCAACGTCTCGATCATCGTCCAGTTCCTGATCGCGCTGGTCGGCCTCGGCGTGGCGATCGACTACGCGCTGCTGATGATCTTTCGCTTCCGCGACGAGCTGCGCGAGGGGGAGGACGTCGAGACCGCGATCGTCGAGACGATGACGCACGCGGGCCGCTCGGTGATCGTCTCCGGCTCGACGGTGGCGGTCGGCCTCCTCTCGATGCTCGTGCTGCCGCTGCCGTTCATCCGCTCGATCGGGATCGGCGGGATGCTGATCCCGGCGGTCTCGGTGATCGCGGCGATCACGCTGCTGCCCGCGCTGCTCGCGGTGCTGGGGGCGCGCGTGAACAGCCTGCGGCTGCTGCCGAAGCGCCTCGTCGACCGCGGCCACCCGGAGGAGGGCCTCTGGGGCCGCTGGGCGGAGTTCGTCATGCGGCGGCCCGTGCCCGTCGCGGCTGCGGGACTCGTGATCGTCGGCGCGCTCGTCTACTGCGGCGTGCATCTGAATCCGAGCGAGGCGCAGGCCAAGGACTTCCCCGGCAGCGGCGACGCGATCCAGGGCCGCACGGCGCTCGAATCCGCGGGGATCACGCCCGGCGTCTACAAGCCGTTCGTGGTCCTCGTCGAGAAGGGGGGCGATCCGCAGGCCATCGCGGCGAAGGTTCGAAGCGTCGAGGGCGTCGTCGGCGCGGCCGCTCCGGCCGGCTGGCGGAAGGGCGACGCGAGCCTGGTCGAGGCGTTCCCCGACGCAGACGGCGCGGCGACGCCGACGCGCGAGACGATCAAGCGCGTGCGCACGGAGCTGAAGGGCACGGATGCGACCCTCGGCGGTCTCGCGGGCGAGGAGCGCGACTTCGTCGCCGCGGTCTACTCGAACTTCCCGTACGTGCTCGGCTTCGTCGTGCTGCTGACGTTCATCCTGCTCGCGCGCGCCTTCCGCTCCCTGGTGCTCTCGCTGAAGGCCGTGATCCTGAACCTCATCTCGCTGCTGGCGGCCTACGGAATCATCGTCTTCATCTTCCAGTGGGGCCATGGCGCGGAGGCGATCTGGAACGTGCCCGCCACCGAGGCGATCATCCCGTGGATTCCGCTGATGATCTTCGCCTTCCTCTTCGGGCTCTCGATGGACTACGAGGTCTTCATGCTCTCTCGCATGCGCGAGGCCTACGACGAGATCGGCGACACGCGGCAGGCCATCTCCCTCGGGCTCGCGCGCACGGGCAAGCTGGTGACGAGCGCAGCGCTCGTGCTGATGTTCGCCTTCTTCGTGCTCTCGTCGAGCCCGGGCACCGACATCAAGCAGTTCGGCATCGGGCTCGCGGCCGGGATCATCTTCGACGCGACCGTGATCCGGACGCTGCTCGTGCCCTCGCTGATGCGCCTCTTCGGGAAGTGGAACTGGTGGATGCCGCCGTGGGCCGCGAAGGCGCTGCTGATCCGCGAGCCGCGCGCGCCCGAGAAGCCGGCGCTCGAGTCGGCCTGAGGCTCAGCTCGGCGACAAGCACGCTCGCCAGGCGCGCGCTTCCCGCTGGGTGTCGGCGGGCGGCGACGCCGGCGATTCACGGTTCGAAGGAAGACCTCGCCACCATGCTGCGGCGAGCAGCGTTGGACGTCGCGGTCGCGGCGACCGGGCAGGCTGCCCAGCGACTGCGTTCCCAGGGCGAAGCGGCAGAGAAGGCTGCCGAGAGAGGTCGAGGCCGTGGAGAACTCGAGCCGGCACGGTGGCGGCGTACGCTGGAGCGGGTCTAGCCGCCGCTAATTGCAGCGATGACGTCGAGCCGGGAGCCAGCGGCGAGTTCGGTGTCCAGCCCGCCGCGCTCCCGGTCGACGTAGACGTTGATGTGGGGCCGCAGCTTCGGGCCGGGCTCGACGAGGCGGTCGCGTAGGCCGGGCCATTGCTCGTCCAAGCGGGCGATCGCGTCGTCCACGGTCGCGGCCTCGACCTCGAGTTCGCGGGGCAGCCCCGGGAAGAGTGGCGGCAGCGTCGCGGGAAGGTGCAGTTCGGCCATCAGTCGAGGGACGCGACCGTCACAGACGTGATGCCCGGGAAGAGGCCGCCGATCTGGCTCCAGCTCTCACCCTCGTCGGTGCTCGCGAACAGCTGCCCGGTGCTCGTGCCGAAGTACAGGCCGGGCGTGTCGTGGTCGTCGATCGCCATCCCATCGCGCAGGACGCCCACGTAGGCGTTCGCTGCCGGGAGGCCGCGGTTGAGTCGTTGCCAGCTCGAGCCAGCGTCGCGCGTGCGCCAGACGGCCGCCTTGCCATCCGGCATCGTCCGGCCGTGGCCCGGGTCGAGCGGGATCACGTAGAACGTGTCGCGGTCGTGCGGATGCGTCGCGGCGGCGAAGCCGAACTCCGTCGGCAGGCCCTCCGTGATCTCCGTCCACGACTTGCCTGCGTCGTCGCTGCGGTGCATACCGACGTGGTTCTGCTGGTACATGCGCTCGAAGTCGGAGGCGGGGGCGACCTTGTGCACGCAGAAGCCGATCTCCTCGTACTCCGCCGGCCAGTCCCGGCGCAGGCCCTTGTTGCGGGGCTCCCACGTCTGCCCGCTGTCGTTCGTCTCGAACAGGCTGTAGCCCTGGACGATGACCCAGAAGCGCTGCGGGTCGTCGGGGTGGGGGATGATCGCGGACAGCCCGAGATGGCCCGGCGGCTGCTGCGCGGGGTCGTTCCACGCCTCGCGGCCCTCCTGCCCCTCGAACGTCGTCACGAGCGAAAAGGTCTTGCCGTCGTCGGTGCTCTCGAAGAGCCCCGCCGATTCGGCGCCGACGAGCAGGCGTCCGTCCACAGGCATCACGTGCGAGACCTTCGACAGGCGCAGCCCGCCGTCGCCGTCGGGGTAGCCGAGACCCTCGCTCGAATGCGCCCACGTCTCGCCAAGGTCGGCGCTGCGCCAGATCGCGGCGCCGTGCCACTCGCTCGCGGCGGCGGCGAAGATCGTGCCGGAGTCGCGGTCCAGCACGGCGTGGTAGACGGGCCAGCTCTCGCAGTACGGGCCGCACACGGTCCAGTCGCGCCGGTCCTCGCTCTCCAGCACGAAACAGCCCTTGCGCGTTCCGACGAGGAGCACGCTCTTCGACATCGGTTCACCTCCATCTCGACGATCGTCGTTCAGTAGACCGGAATCACGCAGGAAAGTCATCGGTGTGTGACTAGCGCGCGGCGGGCGCGGAAAACCGCGGGGTATGGCAACGACGATCACGCCGATGCTGGCGCGGCTCGCGCGCGAGCTGCCGGTGGGCGACTACCTCTACGAGCCGAAGTGGGACGGCTTCCGCTGCCTCGCGTTTCGTGAAGGAGGCGAGGTCGACCTGCGGAGCCGCAATGGCCGGCCGCTTGCCCGGTACTTCCCGGAGGTCGTCGAGGCGCTGCTCGTGCTGCCAGAGGGGCGGTTCGTACTCGACGGCGAGCTGGTCGTCGCCGGCGAGGACGCGCTCGACTTCCTCGCGCTGATGGCGCGCCTGCATCCGGCGGCCTCGCGGGTCGAGCGGCTGCGGGAGGAGACGCCGGCGTCCTTCGTGGCGTTCGACCTCGTCGCCGCGGGCGGGGAGGACCTCGCGGAGCGGCCGTTCGCGCAGCGGCGTGCGCGGCTCGAGCAGCTGCTCGGCTTGGTCGCGCCGCCGCTTGCGCTGACGCCTGTGACCGCGGACGTGAAGGTGGCGCGGGCCTGGCTCGACCGCTTCGAGGGCGTGGTCGCCAAGCACCGCGAGTTGCGCTACGAGCCCGGTCGCCGTGTGATGGTCAAGGTGAAGCACGAGCGCACCGCCGACTGTGTCGTCGCAGGCTTCCGCTGGCTGGTCGAGCGGCCGCTGCCGAGCTCGCTCCTGCTCGGGCTCTACGACGACGGCGGCGAGCTGCGGCACGTCGGCGTGGCCGCAGGCTTCTCGGAGGCTCTTCGGCGCGAGCTGCTGGATCGGCTCGCGCCGCTCGCGGTGCCGCTCGAAGGGCACACGTGGGAGCAAGGGTTCCGCCTGCCGGGGAGCCCGACCGGCCGGCTCAAGGGTTCAGCCGGGAGCTGGATTCCAGGCGAGATGGAGCAGGACTGGGTTCCGGTCGCGCCCGAGCTCGTCGCGGAGGTGGCGTACGACCAGCTGGACGGCCACCGCTTTCGCCATGCGGGCCGCTTCCAGCGCTGGCGCCCCGACCGCGACGCTCAGTCGTGCCGGGTCGACCAGCTCGAGGCGCCAGCGGCGGACCTCGCCGAGCTGTTGCCGTGAACCGGACCGTCGAGGTCGAGGGCCGACCGCTCGCGCTCACGAACCTCGACAAGGTGCTCTGGCCGGAGACGGGGACGACGAAGGCGGAGCTGCTCGAGTACTACGTCGCCGTGGCGCCTGCGCTGCTGCCGCACCTCGAGGGCCGGCCGTTGACGTTGCGGCGCTTTCCGGACGGCGTCGACGGGATCAGCTGGCATCAGAACGAGATCCAGCGCGAGCCGGAGTGGTTTCCCGTCTTCGAGACGAGCGGCCGCGATCGCAGACGTCTGCGCTTCGCGCTCGTCGACGGGCTGGCGTCGCTCGTCTGGCTGGCGAACCAGGCGGTCATCGAGTTGCACCCGTTCCTCTGGCGCGTCGACCGGCCTCGCCTACCCGACCAGGTCGTCTTCGACCTCGATCCGGGAGCTCCGGCTGGG
The DNA here is from genome assembly GCA_045806105.1 of Gaiellaceae bacterium. Classification (GTDB taxonomy): domain Bacteria; phylum Actinomycetota; class Thermoleophilia; order Gaiellales; family Gaiellaceae; genus AC-32. Next base: position 21,467 of record JBJMJY010000096.1, read on the forward strand.
CTCGTCGAGGCCGCGCGCGTCGCTCTGCAGCTGCGGCCGCGGCTGGAGGAGCTCGAGCTCGAGCCGCTCGCGAAGACCTCCGGCTCGCTCGGGATGCACGTGCACGCGCGGGTGTCGGCAGGGCTCGACACGAAGCGGCTGGCGCGCGAGCTGGCGGAGGCCCTCGCGGAGGAGCGGCCGCGGGAGATCGTCGCCGAGATGCGCCGCGACCTGCGGCCCGGCAAGGTGTTCGTGGACTGGCTCCAGAACGACGTCACCCGGCAGACGGTGGCGCCGTACTCGCTGCGCGGCCTCCCATTGCCGACGGTCGCGACGCCTGTGAGCTGGGACGAGGTCGAGCAGGCCGTCGACGAACGACGGCCGGAGCCGCTCGTCTTCACCCTCCGCCACGTCCTGGAGCGACTCGAGCGCGAAGGAGACGCCCTCGCCGCGCTGCTTGAGACCTAGGGAGCTTGCTGCCCGAGCTGCGCGCAGCGGGGCTCGTGCTTCTCCGCCAAGCGGAGCAGCAGTCCGTGCAACGCCTCACGCTCCTCGTCGTCGAGCGGCGCGAGGAAGTCGTCCTCGATGCGCCCTGCGATTCCGCGCAGGCGCCGCAGCGTCTTGGTGCCCGCGGCGGTCAAGCGGACGAGGTGCCGTCGGCGGTCGTTCGGGTCGCGCTTGCGCTCGACCAGCCCACGCTCCTCGAGCTCGTCCAGCAGCCCGACGAGCTGGCCGCGGTCGTAGCCGAGCGCGTCGGCGATCGATCCCTGCGTCTCCCGAGAGCGCTCGTCGAGGACGAGCAGCACCGCGTGGTGGTACGGGTGGAGACCCAGCTCCTCGTACGCGCCGAGCGAGCGCTCCTTGGCGGCAAAGCCGAGGCGCTTGAGCAGGAACGTCGTCGACTCGACGAGCTCCTGCGGGAGCTTCGCTGTCGGCGCACTCGTGGGAGTCGTCACATTCATCGCCAATAGAGTAGCGCGTCCAACGGTTGTCGTGTTATATTGTTGATCTCCACAACGATTAAGGAGGCCAAACAACGTGAGTCCTGCCAAGGCCGAGCGCCGCTGGAGTGCACTGGCGCTCATCGTCACCGCACAGTTCATGGTCATCCTCGATGTCGCGATCGTGAACGTCGCCCTGCCGTCGATCAAGTCCGACCTCGACTTCTCGCAGGCAAACCTGCAGTGGGTGATCTCGGCCTACGCGATCATGTTCGGCGGCGTGCTGCTGCTGGGCGGCCGCCTGGCCGACGTGCTGGGGCGGCGCCGGCTCTTCCTCGCCGGGCTCACGCTCTTCGCTGCGAGCTCGCTGCTCTGCGGCCTCGCGTGGTCGGAAACCTCGCTGATCGGCTTCCGCGCGCTGCAGGGCCTCGGCGGCGCGCTGCTCGCGCCCGCGGCGCTCTCGCTGCTGATGACCACCTTCGCCGAGGGTCGCGAGCGGAACCTGGCCCTCGGGATCTACGGCGCGGCCTCCGGCAGCGGCGCGGCAGTCGGCGTCCTGCTCGGCGGCGTGCTGACCTCGTACCTGAGCTGGTCGTGGGTCTTCTTCATCAACGTGCCGGTCGGTCTCGCGGCGATCGCTCTGACGCCGGTGCTGCTCACCGAGGAGCGCGCGGCTCAGCGGGCGCGGCACTTCGACGTCGCGGGCGCCGCGTCGGTCACGAGCGGGCTGATGCTGCTGGTCTACGCGACCACGCGCGCGACGACCGACGGCTGGGGCGCGCCGGTCACGCTGGCGCTGTTCGCCGCGTCGGCCGCGCTGATGCTCACGTTCGTCGCGATCGAGCTGCGGTCGCGCTCGCCTCTGCTACCGATGAGGATCTTCCGCTCGCGCACGCTCACGGCCGCCAACGCCGCGATGGCGATCGTCGGCGGCGTGGCCTTCTCGGAGTTCTTCCTGCTGACGCTCTACCTGCAGGACGTCCTGCACTACTCGGCGATGGAGAGCGGCGTCGCGTTCAGCGGCTTCGCGCTGGCCGTCGTCGTCGTTTCGAACGTGGCCCAGGTGGTCGTGACCCGCGTCGGCGTCCGGCCGACCCTGACGGCGGGCCTGCTCATGAGCGCACTCTCCGTTGCCTGGCTCACCAGGCTGCCGGTGGAAGGGCACTACTTCTGGGACCTGTTCCCGGCTTTCGTGCTCGGCGGCGCAGGCATGGGCCTCTCGTTCGTCCCGGTGACGATCGCGAGCCTGACCGGCGTCGAGCGTGCGGACGCGGGCGTGGCGTCGGGGCTGATCAACACGAGCCGCCAGATCGGCGGCGCGGTCGCGCTCGCGGCGGTGAGCGCGGTCGCCGCCACCTCGTCGGGGAACTTCGCCGGCGCGCACGGCGTCGCGGCCACGAGCGCGGCGGCGCTCGACCACGGCTTCCAGACGGGCCTCTACGCGCTGACCGCGCTGCTGGTGCTCGGCGCGGTGATCGCGATCACCCTGCTCAGGCCCGCGCCCACGGCTCCCGAGGCCAGCGCGCGGCCGGTCGAGCCGGAGCGGGTCGCGTTCGAGGAGGCAGCGTGAGCGCGACGGCCGTGCGGAGCTTCCGCGAGCTGGACGACCTCGTCCTGCACCTCAAGGGGCTCGTGCTCGTGCAGCGCGTCCGCGAGGAGCGTGGCGCGGACGTGGACGAGCTCGCGATGTACGGCGCCGAGATCAACCGTGTTCGCGAGCGCCTCGCCGCCGTCGTGAGAGAGACGCGGGCCGCCTAGCCGTTCAGCGATGATTTCGGCGCCTTGGCGCCGTCTACTCCACGACTGCGCAAAGCGACGAGAGGAGACGCCTTGCCGAAGGTGACGCCCTGGCTCTGGTTCGACACCGACGGCGAGGAGGCCGCGAAGTTCTACACGTCGGTCTTCCCGAACTCGAAGATCGTGGAAATCACGCGCCACGGCTCCGCCGGCCCGCGGCCGGAAGGGACGGTGCTGACCGTCAGCTTCGATCTGGACGGGCAGCGATTCGTCGCGTTGAACGGCGGGCCGGAGTTCTCGTTCACCGAGGCCGTCTCGTTCATGGTCGAGTGCGCCGACCAGCCCGAGGTCGACCACTACTGGAACGCCCTCTCCGACGGCGGCGAGCCGGGCCCGTGCGGGTGGCTGAAGGACCGCTACGGGCTCTCGTGGCAGATCGTGCCGCGGGCGCTGCACGAGCTGTTGGGCGACCCGGACCGCGAGAAGGCGCAGCGCGTCATGGGCGCCATGCTGCAGATGGGGAAGATCGAGATCGCCGAGCTGGAGCGCGCCGCCGAAGCCCCGTAGAAGCCAAGACTGAACGAACGTCCAGGAGTACCGACGGGCGATCCTGTCGAAAAACACGCCATGGACATCAAGCCCAGTCTGTCGCCGACGCTGGTGCTCGTCTGCCAGGAGTGCCGCCGGCCCTGGCTCGAGCCCCGCGAGCGCTGGCGCATGTACCTCGACTCGGACGAGCTGCCGTACGGTGTGCCCTACTGCCCGGACTGCGCCGCCCGCGAGTTCGACGGCGACTGAGTCCCGCCGTCCGGTCAGTAGCGCCGCACCCTGAGCTGCGTCACAACATGCACAGGGTCAACGTGTCCTTGAGGAGGGCCGGTGACGAGGATCAGTCGATCGGTGGCGCGGCATCCCGGGCGGTCGCTCGCGATCGCCGGGGGAGGCACGCTCGCCGCCTACTTCGCGGCGGTGTTGGCGGTCCTGTGGCGACTTCAGTCGTAACAGACTCGCGCGTCGAGCGGATCCACCAGATCCTCGCCGACCTCGTGCACCAGCGGCAGTCGCTGCGCGGCGCCGTCGACTCGCCCGAGACCGTGCTGCTGGAGGCGAACCGCCGCAGCATCGTCTACTGGCAGGGCGAGCTCGCGCGGGCCTTGCTCGCTGAGCGCGAGCACAACGTGCCCGGCACCTAGCGGGCTCGTCGTACGATTGCGGCGTGCCGGCGCTCCGCGTGCTCGACCTTTCGCGTGTGCTCGCGGGGCCGTACTGCGCGATGCTGCTCGCGGATCTGGGCGCGGACGTGGTCAAGGTCGAGCGACCGGGCCAGGGCGACGACACGCGCACGTGGGGGCCGCCGTACGCCGGCGGGGAGGCCGCGTACTTCCTTGCCGTCAACCGGGGCAAGCGCAGCGTGGCCGTCGACCTCGCGCGCCCCGAAGGTCAGGAGGTCGTGCGGCGGCTCGCACGCTCGGCGGACGTCGTGGTCGAGAACTTCCGTCCAGGAGGGGCGGAGCGGCTCGGCGTCGGATACGCCCAGCTCGCGCAGGAGCGTCCGGAGCTCGTCTACTGCTCGATCACCGGCTTCGGCGACGCGCGGCCCGGCTACGACTTCGTCGTCCAGGCCGAGAGCGGGCTGATGGCCGTCACCGGCGAAGCCGACCGTGAGCCCGTCAAGGTCGGCGTCGCGGTGGTCGACGTCCTCGCCGGGTACGCGGCGGCGACGGCGATTCTCGCGGCGGTGCTGGAGCGCGGCGCGACCGGCGATGGCAAGCGCATCGAGATCTCCCTGCTCGAGGTCGCTCTCTCGTCGCTCGTCAACGTGGCGCAGTCGGCGCTCGTCACGGGTGACGAGCCAGGGCGCTACGGCAACGCGCACTCGAGCATCGTCCCGTACCAGACGTTCGCCGCCTCGGACGCGCCTCTGGCGGTTGCCGGCGGGAACGACGCGCTCTACCGGCGGCTCTGTGAGGCGCTCGAGCGCCCCGATCTCCGCGACGACGAGCGCTTCCGGACGAACCCCGACCGGGTCGCGCACCGCGACGAGCTCGTCGCCGAGCTGGGCGAGGTATTCGCCACGCGCCCGGCCGACGAATGGGTAGCACGGCTCAGCCGAGCCGGGGTCCCCGCCGGGAAGGTGCGCGGCGTGCTCGAGGCGCTCGAAGGGCGCGAGACCGCGACCGTCGAGCACCCGACGATCGGCCGCCTCCCGCTCGTCCCGTCGCCGCTCGGCCTCGCGACCAAGCCCCCGCCGCTGCTCGGAGAGCACACGCGCGAGGTGCTCAAGGAGGCCGGCTACGCCGCGGAGGAGGCCGTGGCGCTCGAGGTGGCGGGCATCGTGACCGCGTCGTCGCGATCTGCGTGATTTCAACCGGACTACGCCGGCTTCTCGACCTTCGCTGGGAGCAATAGCGCAGCCCCGAGCCCGATGAGCCCAAAAATGGCAAGCGAGAACATCGCCCACGCGTAGGCGGCGTTCCCCCTAGACACAGCGGCGACCAGGATCGTGCCGGCGATCGCGGTACCGAAGGACGAGCCGAGGTTGGACACGCTGCGCGAGAGGCCCGAAATCTCGCCCTGCAGCTCCTCGCGGAAGCTGGATTGGACGACGTTCACAGACGGGGTCAGCATTGCTCCCAGGCCGAAGCCGATCAGGAAGAGCCCGGGGACGAAAGCGACGTTCCTTGTCGACACCGGCAGTAAGCCGAGCAAGAGCCCGATCCCGGCGAGGGTGATCGCGAACCCGGCCACGATCAACGTCTTCTGCCGGTACTTCTTGGCCCAGCGTTCGGCGGAGAGGGAGGCAATCAGAAGGCCGATGGTCGCGGCCGTGAAGATCACACCGGTCGCGATCGCGCTGTAGCCCCGAACTTCCTGAAGGAAGACGGAGACGACGAACGACGTGCCCATCAGAATCAGCCACTGCATGTTCTGCGTGACGAGCGCGAAGTTGCACGTCCGGTTCCTGAACAGCCCCGTGGACAGCAGCGGCTCCTTCCCCGCTCGCTCGCGAGAGCGGATGTAGAAGTAGAACCAGGCCAGGAACACCGCCCCAAGGGCGAGGAATACCGTCAAGAGGACGTTGTTGCTGCCTGCCTGCAAGATCCCGAAGACCACGCAGAACATTCCCACCCCGGAGAGGACCGCTCCGCCCGCGTCAAAGGGACGCGACGGGTCCGGCGGGAGTGGATCGTCAAGCCGGCGGCTCAGGAGCACGATGACCGCGATGACGAGGGCCTGGAAGACGAAGGCCGCCCGCCAGCTGATCCACGTCGTGATGACCCCTCCGATCAAGGGTCCCGCAGCGGCTCCGATTCCACCCAATCCGCTGATCACGCCGAACGCCCAGGCGCGCGAGGTGAGATCGCCGAACCACAGCGTCGCGAGAATGTAGACCGGTGGGATCAAGAGGGCCGTGCCGACACCCTCGAACACGGAGTTGCCGAGGATCAGCACGCCGAGGTTCGGCGACACCGCGCTCAGCAACGCGCCTATCCCGTACAGCATGAGGCCTGCGCTGAAGCATCGCTTGCGGCCCCAGCGATCGGTCAGCTTGCTGCAGGGGATCATCAGGATGGCCATGATCAGGAGGAACAAGGTGATCGTCGTCTGGACGCCCTTCACCGTCGTGTTCAGGTCATCGCTGATGTCGTTGATCATCACGTTCATGTTCGAGCCGGCGAAGCTGCAGATGAACTGCGCCAGTGCGAGCGGAGCGATCAACCTTCGCGCCGAAGCCAGCGGCCGCTCTGCCACGGCTTCGCTCATGCCGAGTCGGTGGTCTTGGCTGCGGAAATCGCCGTCGCCGCTCCGACCAGGGTGAGGTGGCTGAACGCCGACGATGGAGGCGGCGGGAATCGACCTCGCGCTCCGTTGCCCACGCGCGGACGTGCTCGATCACCGGCTCCTCGTGGCGCGAGGGCCCGGCGATCGTCGTCAACGTCTCGAAGTGGTCCCAGAACGCGCGGGGCTCGACCCCCGGCGAGGACCGATGTCTCGGTCTCCATGGAGTGCTGACGAGCTTCGCGCGATTCCGCGCGGCCGTCGTCATCCCGAGCGGATGAATTCCGCAGCCGTTCGCGACGTGGGTCAGCCGGTCGACGAGCGGGAGGCGATCGCCTTCAGCGCCGCGACACGCTCGCGCCTCGATCTCGTGAGCTCCTGCACGAAGATCTGGATCATCGCCGCGAGCGGCACCGCCGTGAGCGCGCCCAGGACGCCGAGGAGCGCGCCGAAGAGCGTCACGGAGACGATGATGAAGAAGGCCGACAGGTCGACCGCCTTGCCCTGGATCTTCGGGGTGAGGATGTTGTTCTCGAGCTGCTGGTAGACGAGCACGACGAGGAGCATGATCACCGCCGCCGTCAGGCCTTCTTCTGCCCACAGCGTCGGCACGAGGACGAAGCCGGCGATGGTCGCGCCGATGTTGGGGATCATGTCGAGCAGCCCCGCGATCACGCCGAGCGCGACCGCGAAGCTCGAGCCGAGGAGCCAGGCAGTGGTGCCCTGAAGCGTCCCGGCGATCGCCGCGATCACGACGACGCCGATCGCCCACCGCGAGACCGACTCGGTCACGCGCTCCCAGACGTCGAGCCAACGTTCCTCGTCGCCCGGCATCAGCACGCTACCGAGCGACGCCTTCAGCCTCCCGATGTCGGTGAGCAGGAAGAGGCAGATGAAGAGGATCGTGAACAGGGCAAGGAACACGCCGAAGAAGCTGCCCGCCACCCCCAGGATCGCCGAGACCGCATCCGGGATCGACGCGGAGACGTGCTGGGAGCCGTCCTGAACCGTCTTCGCCGCGCCGGAGTCGCCGAGCCACGAGAGCTCGCCCGAGTCGCGGAGCTGCTGCACGGTCTGCGGGAGCTGCTTCAGGAAGTCGCGCACGCTGGCGACGAGCGGGACGAGCAGCAGCACGAAGAGCACCGTCAGCGCGAGCGCGCTGCCGATCACGGTCACCGTCGCGGCGAGGCCGCGCGACATGTGCGTCTTCCTCATCACGAACCGCACGGGGTACTCGAAGACCAGCGCGAGGAAGATGCCGACGAAGACGATCAGGAACGTGTCGCCGATCGCGACGAACGCGGCGAGCACGGCGACTGCGGCGGCCAGGAGCAGCAGCGTGCGCATCGGGAGGAGCAGCTCGACCCGCCGCTTGCGAGCTCGATCCATCCGGGCCAGTCTAGGAAGCGCGCCGGTCGCCTTCGCCCGCCGGTAGCTTCCCCCCGTGTCCGTTCGCAAGCTGAGCAAGGCGGAGGCGAGGCGCATCGCCGTCCGCGCTCAGCTCCTCGACGCGCGACGGCCGGGCGGGCTGCTCGAGACGGTGACCCACATCACCTTCCTGCAGCTCGACCCGACCGCTGCGATCGCGCCGGCGGCGGACCTCGTCGCCTGGAGCCGCCTCGGCTCGCGGTACGAGCCGGCGCAACTGAAGCAGGCGCTCGAGCAGGACCGGACGCTGTTCGAGCACGACGCAATGGTGCGGCCGATGCGCGACGTCGGGCTGTACCTCGCGGGCGCCGAGGAGTGGCCGCCCTGGGAGAAGTCGCGGGAGTGGCTCCGCGAGAACGACCCCTTCAGGCGCGACATCCTGGGCCGGCTAGGCGAGTCGGGCCCGTTGACCTCGCGCGACATCCCCGACACGGCCGTCATGGCGTGGTCGTCCACCGGCTGGACGAACAATCGCAACGTCACGCAGATGCTCGAGTTCCTGATGATGCGCGGCGAGGTCGCGATCGCCGGCCGCGTTGGCCGCGAGCGCCTTTGGGACCTCGCCGGGCGGGTCTACCCGGCGGACGTGCCGGTGCCGTCCGTCGCCGAGGCGGAGCGGATCAAGAACGAGCGGCGGCTACGCGCGCTCGGGATTGCCCGCGCCAAGGCCAGGGCGATGCCGATGGAGCCGATCCACGTCGGCGAGGCAGGTGTGCCCGCGACCGTCGAGGGGATCGCCGGAGAGTGGAGAGTCGACCCGGAGGCCCTCGACGGGGAGTTCGAAGGGCGGACGGCCCTTCTTTCGCCGTTCGACCGGCTCGTCCACGACCGTGTGCGGGCGCAGGAGCTCTTCGATTTCGAGTACGCGCTCGAGATGTACAAGCCGAAGGGCAAGCGCCGCTGGGGCTACTTCGCGCTCCCCGTGCTCCACGAGGACCGGCTCGTCGGCAAGGTCGACGCGACCGCGGATCGCAAGCGCGGCGTGCTGGAGGTGCACGCGATCCACGAGGACGTCCGCTTCACGCGGGCGCTTGCGAAGGCGGTGCAGGCCGAGCTCGAGGCGCTCGCCGCCTGGCTCGGCCTCGAGCCGAGCGTCAAGCGCTGACGATCGCGCTCAGCCGTCGAAGGGCGGCAGCGCCCCCTCCCGGTACTGGCCCTCCTGCGACCGCGAGAACTGCGCGTATGCCTCCTGCCCCGAGGACGTCTCCTTCTCCACGCCGGCGTCGTGCTTCCGCGCGACCTCGGCGACGGGGTAGAGGAGCTCCTCCGCATCCGGTCGCAGTCCGACCATCAGGATCGCGCACGGGCCGCTGCCGGCGCCGACGAAGACATGCTTCGTCCACGGTGGGCAGTGGACGAAGTCCCATTGTTTCAGCGGACGTTCCTCGCCCTCGACGAGCAAGAGGCACTCGCCCGCGAGCACGAGGAAGTCCTCCTGTCCGTTCTCGGCGTGGTACATGCAGTTCGGCTCCCCGGGCTCGAGCACCTGGATGTTGATCCCGAAGTCGGGAAAGTTGACGTCGCCCTCGAAGGTGACCGCGGAGCCGAACCTGTCGTGGTGCCACCAGCGCGACTCACGCGCGTTCACGACGAACCAGCCGTCGCCTCGAGGAACCAGCCCGTGCTCGGTTTGCTCGAGGCGTGCTTCTTCGGTCATGAAACCTCCTCGTTCACACCGGCGTTATACGCGCTGAAGGCGCCCCAGGTCTCTTCGGCGTGAACGAGTGTGTATGCCTTGACAGAAATATAACTGTCAGGCAATCTCTCCCCCGTGGGAGAACTCGCCGCGCTCCAGGTCCTTGCCGAGCCACGGCGCCTCGCGATCCTCGACTTGCTCCGCGACGGTGAGCGGCCGGTCGGCGAGCTCGTGGATCGCCTTCCGCTCAGCCAGCCGTCCGTCTCCAAGCACCTCCGCGTCCTCAAGGCCGCGGGGCTGGTCGAGGCGCGCCGCGACGCGCAGCGCCGCCTGTACCGGATCCGGCCGGAGCCGCTTGCGGAGCTCGACGAGTGGCTGGCGTCCTACCGTCAGCTCTGGACGACCCACCTCGACCTTCTTGAAGGCCACCTCGACCGACGGAGGAACCGATGACCGACGCAACGCTCCTCACCGACGGCGCTCGGCCGGCCGTGCGGCTCGAGCGCCACCTCGATGACCCGCCCACCGTCGTCTGGCAGGCACTCACCGAGCGCGAGCAGCTCCGCTCGTGGTTTCCCTGCGACGTGATCGTGAGAAACGGGCGCTGGGAGGTCGGTGCCGCGATCACGTTTCCGTTCTCGCCCGACGTGATGGATTTGACGCTCACCGGAGAGGTGCTCGAGGTCGACGAGCCGCACGTGCTCGCCTTCACCTGGGGCGAGGACACGCTGCGATTCGAGCTCTCGGCCGAGGGGGACGGGACGCGGCTCGTGCTCATCGACGAGCTGCCGGCCGGCGGAGCCGCTCGCAACGCGGCGGGCTGGGAGACGTGCCTCGACCGTCTCGCCGGTGTCGAGGCCGATCGCGACCCATGGGAGGCGCGCTTCGAACGCTACGCCGCAGCGTTCGAGCCGACGCTCGGCCCGCAGGAGCGGCGCCCAAGCTGAACGTGACGGGTACGAGGCCAGCTGCGACGGCGGCCGCCGTGACGGCGACGCTCGGGCTCGCCGCGGTAGCGTGGCTCGTCGCGGTTCAGCAGATGCGCGGGATGGACATGGGCGTCGCGACCGGGCTCGGCTCGTTCGCGTTCTTCGCCGGCGTCTGGGTCTCGATGATGGCCGCGATGATGCTGCCCGGCGCGATTCCGGCCGTCGTGCGTCGCGTTCGCGCCGAAGGTCGCGTTCGCGCCGTGCCGCTCTTCGCCGGGTCGTACCTCGCCGTGTGGGTGCTCGCCGGCCTCGCGGTGTACGTCTTTTATCGGCCGCACGGAGCCGCCGCCGCCGGCGCGCTGACGGTCGCGGCGGGGCTTTACGAGCTCACGCCGTTCAAACGTGACTGCCGCAGGCGCTGCCGCGAGAGCATCCGCTCCGGCTTCCGCTTCGGGTTCTACTGCGTCGGCTCCAGCATCGGACTGATGGTGATGCTGCTGGCGCTGGGCGTGATGAGCATCGGCTGGATGGCGGTCGTCGCCGCTCTCGTCCTGGCCCAGAAGCTCCTGCCGCCGCGGATGTCGATCGACGTCCCGCTCGCCCTCGCGATCGTTGGCCTCGGAGCCCTGGTCGTCCTCGCGCCCGACGCCGCTCCCGGGGTCACGACGATGTGAACGCCTCAGGGCCACAGCCGAACCCAGCCACAGGAAGGAGACGGAAGCGATGATGACGGAACACACGACCGGAACCCATGAGGAGTGGCAGGCGGCCCGCGACGAGCTGCTCGCGCAGGAGAAGGAGCTCACCCGACGCAACGACGAGCTGGCGCGGAAACGGCGGGAGCTGCCGTGGGTGCCGGTCGAGAGGGACTATCGCTTCGAGACGGCCGCTGGGACGAAGTCGCTGGCGGATCTCTTCGACGGCCGCTCCCAGCTGCTCGTCTACCACTTCATGTTCGGGCCCGAGTACGAGGCGGGATGCCCGGTGTGCTCGTCGATCGCGGACAACCTCGACCCGAATGCGGCGCACCTGAGGGCCCGCGACGCGACCCTGATCTGCTCCTCGCGCGCTCCCCTGGAGAAGCTCCAGCGCTACAAGGAGCGGATGGGGTGGGGGTTCAACTGGGTCTCCACCGTAGGCAGCGACTTCCACCGCGAGCTCGGCTTCCTCCGCACGAAGGAAGAGCTGAAGCCGTTCCTCGAAAGCGAGCTGCCACCCGCCGTCGAGCAGAATGCGCGCGCCTGCGGCACCGACGCGGGGACCTACATTGCGGAGGGCCCAGGCTTGAGCGTCTACGCGCTCTCGGGCGGGACCGTCTACCGGACATACGTGACCACCGCGCGCGGACTCGAACCGGTGATGGGCTACTACGAGCTACTCGACCGGGCGCCGCTGGGTCGCCACGAGGAGGGTGAGCAGGACTTCTGGCTGCGCCGCCACGACGAGTACGCCGACTGACTTGACGTGCTATTCGCCAAGCTCCGTGAGGTCGAGCCGGGCGATTCGTTCGGGGTCGGCGAGGAAATCGATTTCGACGATCTTTCCGTTCTTGACGGTGAAGGCGCCGACGGAGAACGGCTTGCCGTCGCGGGTTGCCACGACTCCGGGCACACCGTTGATGAGCGCGCGCCGCACGTCGACGTGGCTTTCCCAGTAGAGCGCCTGGCCGGCGACGGCTTCCGCACCATGAACGTGCCGCGAGAGGCCGGTCCGGCCACCGTCCGCTCTGAGCACGACGTCTGGATGGAGAACGGCGACGAGTGCGTCGAAGTCACCCTTCCGCGCGGCGGCCTGGAACGCCTCGACGACCTCCCACTGAGCGGTTAGGTCGGCGTCCGGAACCGGGGCCGCACCGCGGACGCGGCGGCGGGCGCGGCTGGCGAGCTGGCGGGTCGCCTCGGGTGAGCGCTCCACGATCGGCGCGATCTCCTCGAACGGGACGGCGAACATGTCGTGCAGGACGAAGGCCAGTCGTTCGGCCGGGGTGAGCGTTTCGAGCACGACCAGGAGCGCCAGGCCGACCGAGTCGGCGAGCAGCGCCTCGTGCTCGGGGTCGGTGCCGTCGGCGGGGTTGATGATCGGGTCGGGAACGTGCACGTCGAGCGGCTGCTCGCGCCGCGTTCTGCGCGAGCGGAGCATGTTCAGCGCCACGCGTGCGACGATCGTCGTCAACCAGCCGCGGAGGTTCTCGACCTCGCTCGTGTCCGCGCGGCTGAGCCGCAGCCAGGCGTCCTGGACGGCGTCGTCGGCCTCGCTGAGCGAGCCGAGCATCCGGTAGGCGACCGCGCGGAGATGCGGCCGTTGCTCCTCGAATTGCCCGGCGAGCCATTCCTGCTGATCCACGTCACGTTCCTCCTGGGCCGCGTGTCATGGAAGTAGACCCGCGAGATCCGCGGGATGTGACCAGAGAAGGGAGGACAGGATGCGTGTTCTCGTCGCCGGAGCGAGCGGCGCGCTTGGCAGCCGGCTCGTTCCCCAGTTGATCGACGCAGGCCACGAGGTGATCGGTACCCACAACTCGCCGACGAGCGCAGAGCTGCTGCGGACGCTCGACGCGAAGCCGGTGCACCTCGACCTGCTCGACGCGCGTGCGGTGCGTAAGGCGGTGCTCGAGCACGAGCCCGAGGCGATCGTCCACGAGGCAACCGCGCTCGCGAACCTGAAGTGGAGCCGCAACTTCGACAAGGCGTTTGCCAGGACCAACGAGCTGCGAACGAAGGGCACCGATGCGCTGCTGGCAGCCGCGCGAGAGGCCGGTGTGCGCCGGTTCGTCGCGCAGAGCTTCGCCTCGTTCCGGTACACACGGGCGGGCGGGCCGGTCAAGACCGAGGACGATCCGCTCGACCCCACACCGCCGGGCAACGCGCAGCAGTCCTGGGCCGCGATGGCGTATCTCGACCAGACCGTCACCGGCGCCGGTGGGATCGTCCTGCGCTACGGCGTCTTTTACGGCGCCGCCAACGACGGGCTCATCGAGCCGGTACGCAAGCGGCAGTACCCGATCGTCGGCGACGGCGGTGGCATCACCTCCTGGATCCACCTCGAGGACGCCGCCACGGCAACCGTACTCGCGCTCGCGCAGGACGGCCCGGCGATCTACAACATCGTCGACGACGAGCCGGCGCCCGTGCGGGAGTGGCTGCCCGTGTACGTCCAGGCCCTCGGCGCCAAGCCGCCCCGACGCTTCCCTATCTGGCTGGCGCGGCTGGTGGCCGGTGAGGCAGCGGTCGTGATGGGCACCGACGCCCGCGGCGCCTCCAACGCGAAGGCCAAGCGCGAGCTCGGCTGGACGCCGCGCTATCCCAGCTGGCGGAGCGGATTCTTTGCGACGTACTCGGCGATCAGTCTGGCCGACCGGCCGAAGCCGCACCAGGCCGAGGGGGGTGCACCTAGGCCGGCGTGACCGGCTCGCGGCGATCAACGCCGGTGCCATGCTCCGGGTCGCGGCCGGGGATCAGCACGTAATGCTCCGAGACCGCGGCCCGGTAGAGGCGGAAGAGCGCCGGCGCCTGCACGTCGTCGAGTCCCCACCTGCGTCCCACATCGGCCTCCGACAGCCGGCCGAAGACTTCGATGCCGCGCTCGAGCTCCGCGCCCGTGAGCTCTTCGGCCCGGCCGGACATGTACGCGGCCTGCGCTCCGCCGACGGGCACGGTCGAGTCGAAGATCGCGATCGCGACCTCAGGCCGGGTCGCAAGATTCCGGGAGTGCCTCGCGTCGGGCGACGAGACCCAGTGGAAGTGCAGGTAGTCCTCCGAGGCGAACCAGACGGGTGACACCCACGGGCGGCCATCCTCGTCGGCGGTTCCGAGCGCCATGTAGCGGTTCGAGTCGATGATCGTCCGGGCGAGGTCGTTCAGCCGCTCACGGGTCATGCTCCTCCTCTCGGTTTCACGGTGCGTCAAGACCCCGTCGGCCGTTGGGCCGGGGGCGGATGAGGTACCACGCCTCGACCTCGCCCTTCCCCTTGACGGTGATCGTCCCCCGCGGTTCGCACTCGAACTCGTCGGCGAGCAGCTCGTACGTCGCGCGCGTGATCTGGATCCGTCCCGGCGTCCCGTGCGACTCCATGCGACTGGCCGTGTTCACCGCGTCGCCCCAGAGGTCGTAGAGGAAGCGCTTGCGGCCGATCACGCCGGCCACGACCGGGCCCGAGTTGATGCCCACCCGAAGCTCGTGGCCGAGCTGCGCGACCTCGTCGTCCGAACGCATCGCCTCGATCATGTCGAGTGCCATGAGCGCGAGCGCCCGAGCATGGTCGGGGCGTGGTGTCGGGACGCCCGCGGCGACCATGTAGCAGTCGCCGATGGTCTTGATCTTCTCGAGCCCGTGGCGCTCCGCGAGCTCGTCGAAGTTACTGAACAGGTGGTCGAGGTAGCCGACCACCTCGGCGGGCGGGAGCCGTTCCGACCAGGGCGTGAAGTCGACCACGTCGGCGAACAGGATCGAGGCCGCCCCGAACTGATCCGCGATCGGCTGCGTCTGGGCCTTCAGTTTGTCGGCGATCGAGCGCGGCAGGATGTTGAGCAGGAGGTTTTCGGCCTTCGCCTGCTCCTGCCGGAGCGCAGCGAGCGCATCGCGCCGCTGGCCGGCGAACACCGCGAGCAGCGTGAAGACGATGGTGCCGCCGACGGCGATGTTCAGGGCGAGCATCGTGCTCGTGAACCAGACGGGCAGCGGCTCCCAGATCGGGCCGATGATCTCGCCCGCGATTCCCGATCCGAGGAACACGACGAGGTACGCGGCGTACCAGCGGGCCGCCGACCTGACCTCGCTGAACACGAGCGCCCCGAGCGGGGCGAGAATCCCCCACAGGCCGACACCGCCGGAGTCGAGAAACCCGCCGAGGGGCATCATCGACAGCGTCGGCGCCAGCAGGATGGCGACCTGGCCGGCCCGGAGGAACGACGGGAAGTCGCGCGTGCGCGAGAAGACGGCGAGCGCACCGAGCAGGATGGCGAAGTAGACGAGCGGCACCACTCCGACCGGCGATCCGAACGCGAGATACAGCGCCCCCCACAACGCGGAGACCGGCAGGATCAACACCGAGATCAGGACCAGCAGCGCTTTCCGAGCACGCAGGTCCTCGTCGTCGCGGGGATCGGCGCCGACGAGTGTCAGGCGGGCGGACACGCGATCCAGGAGGTCCATCGCGGGAGTAAGTCCTTTCTCCTCTTGAGCCGTTCGGGGATACGGCCGTTCTGGGATATGACCCGCGTGTCGGCGCTGAGTCATCGGACGGGCCGGAGCCTATTTGTCCTTTCCCGCTAGGTGCGCAATACTGAACTCAATGGTTCAGTATTCACCGACCGTCGACCAAGTCTTTGCAGCCCTTGGCGACCCAACCCGCCGCGCCGTGCTCGAACGGCTCGGCACCGGCAGCGCGACGATCAGCGAGCTCGCCGAGCCCTTCGGCATGTCCCTGACCGGGATGAAGAAGCACATCCGGCTGCTCGAGGACGCAAACCTCGTCGCCACGGAGAAGGTCGGCCGTGCCCGCAGATGCACACTCGTGCCCTATGCCTTCGAGGGCATCAGCACGTGGCTGCAGCGGCTCGACCGCTTCGCGCAGGTCGTCGAACGCACGAAAGGAGCACCGAATGGCTGAAAAGAAGTCCACAGGATTCTCCGCCGCAGAGAAGGCGGCGATGAAGGAGCGCGCCCAGGAGCTCAAGGCGGAGAAGAGCAAGGCCGACGGAGAGCAGATCCTGCTCGCCAAGGTCCGCCAGATGAAGGGCAAGGATCGCGAGCTGGCCAAGCGGATCCACGAGATCGTCACGGCCACGGCGCCGTCGCTCCTGCCGAAGACGTGGTACGGGATGCCCGCGTGGGCGAACGAGGACGGCAAGGTCGTCTGCTTCTTCCAGGACGCGGCGAAGTTCAAGTCGAGGTACGCGACGTTCGGCTTCAGCGACCG
>JBJMJY010000097.1:0-5004 GCA_045806105.1 Gaiellaceae bacterium
CGCTGCGCCCATTCCTCCAGCTCCCGGTCGGAGTAGTTCCCGCCCCGGCCGCGCCGGCCGTAGTGGAAGCGG
Organism: Gaiellaceae bacterium; assembly: GCA_045806105.1. GTDB lineage: Bacteria > Actinomycetota > Thermoleophilia > Gaiellales > Gaiellaceae > AC-32. The sequence continues at coordinate 73 of JBJMJY010000097.1, forward strand.
ACGAACGTCCAGTCCGCAGTCAGCTCATGCGTCTGGAACGGCCGCTGCGGCGTGTCGCCGATCACGAGCGCCACGCCGTGCCGCCGCAACACCTCGTACACGGGCTCCGCGAACCACGTCTCGTGGCGGAACTCGAAGCAGTGCCGGCCACGCGGAAGCTGCTCGAGCGCCTCCTCGAGCCGGGCGTCGTCGCGCCGGAACCCGGGCGGCAGCTGCCAAAGCACCGGCCCGAGCTTCGGCGACCCGACGAGCGGGCGGATGCGGTCGTAGAAGAGCGCGATGCTCGGCGGCAGCTCTCGCAGCCGCTTGATGTGTGTCGCGTAGCGGCTCATCTTCACGGCGAAGACGAAGCCCGGCGGCGACTCCGCGACCCAGTTCGCGACGGCCGTCTCCCGCGGCAGCCGGTAGAAGGTCGAGTTGACCTCGACCGTGTCGAAGTGACGGGCGTAGAACTCGAGCCAGCGCCGTGGCGGCAGGCGCGGCGGGTAGAAGACGCCGTTGCGCCAGTGCTTGTAGTTCCAGCCGGAGCAGCCGATCCGGATCGGCTTCACGCCAGGGCGGCGTAGAGGCGGTCGCACACCTCCGGGGTCGCGGCCGCGACGACACGGGACCGGCCCTCGACGTCGAGCGGCGCCCGGCCGAAGGGAGCGGCCTCCGGCAGGTCGATCGCCAGGCCCCGCTCGCGGACGAGTAGCTGCGCGGCCGCGATGTCGACCGCGCGCGCGGGCTTCAGCGAGCAGACGGCGTCGACACGGCCGGCGGCCAGGTGGCAGAGCGACAGGGCGAGCGAGCCCATCACGCGCAGCCGGTAGGCCATGCCGACGACCGCGGCGGCCTTCTCGGCGATGCTCGAGGTCAGTGTCGCCTCGAACGAGAGGATCTCGATCTCCTCCTTGGGCCGGGTGTCGCCGAGGCCGGCGCCGTTCAGCCGTGCGCCACCGCCGTGCTCCGCCACCCACTCCTCGCCGCTACCGAAGTCGTAGACGTAGCCGAACACGACGTCGTCCATGGTGTCGCCCTCTGCGATGGCCACCGAGACGGCGAAGAACGGGATGCCGCGCTTCGCGTTCAGCGAGCCGTCGATCGGATCGACGACGATCCGGAGCGGGCCGTCGCCCAGGGTCCCGGCCTCCTCCGAGACGATCGTCGTGCCCTCGATGCCCTGGAAGCGCGCGAGGATCGCCTGCTCGGCCGCCGCGTCGACGGCCGTCGTCTCGTCGCCGCCCTCGCCCGCGCCGACGACAGGCTCGCGCTCCGTGCGCGAGGGCAGCTCCTCGAGGACCCCCCGCACGTCGTCGGCGGCGCCGCGGCAGACCGCGAGCCAGTCCGTCACAGGCTGAGGAAGAGCAGGCCGCTGACGAGCTTCGGGTAGAAGTAGGTGCTCTTCTGCGGCATCGTCTCGCCGCGCTGCGCGACCGCGAAGACGTCCTCGATGCGCGTCGGGCGCATCAGCACCGCGACCGCCGCCTGCCCTTCGTCCACCGCCCGCACCGCCTCCTGCCAGTCGGGCGTGTAGCTGATGCCCTCGTGCCCGAGGCGGTCGACCAGCTGTACGTCGAGCTCCTTGCCGTCGGCGGCGAGCTCGGCGCTGCCACCGCGGTAGACGACCGCGGCCGCCCGGTCCTGCGGCGCCTGTTCCAGCGCCTCGCGCGCCGCCGCAGGCTCCGGCAACGGCTCCGCCGGGAGCCTCTCCGCCGGCTCGCGCTCGAACAGCCGGTGGGTGGGAAAGATCATCAGGCCCGGGTCGTCCAGACTGACCAGCACGGCGAGCACGTAGGCGCTCTCCGGCGTCCCGGCCTCGTGGTGGTAGGCGAGCGCGGTCTCGTAGCGGTGGTGGCCGTCCGCGATCAGCAGCTGCCGGCCGGCGAACTCCTCGGCGATGCCGTCGGACTGCAGGCGCCAGAGCCGCGCGCCCTCGACCTCGAGGTCCGGGTCGCGACCTGGCCGCGCGGCCGGCGGCGGGCCTTCGTACAGGAAGAACAGGGGCTCGAGCTGCGCATTCACCTCGCGCAGTAGGCGCAGGCGGCCCTCCTTCGGCCCGCGGTGCGTGCGCTCGTGCGGGAGAACGACCCGGTTCTCGTAGGGCTCGGCCTTCAGCGCGGCGACGAGCCCCTCGCGCGTGCGAGCGACGCCGTCGGGGCCGACGTAGTCCTGCGAGAGCCACCAGCATCCGGGCTCGGCCTCCTCGGCGAGCGTGCCGTCCTTGCGCCAGGCGCGCCATGTTGGGCCAGCCTCTGCCTCGTCGGTGGGCAGGGTCAGGTGGACGACGTTGTGCGGATTCCGCGCCGCCAGCTGCTCGCGCTCGGCCGGCGAGATGACGTCGTACGGCGGCGCGACGAGCGTCTCGAGGGGGCCGGCGCGCTCGCCGTAGCGAACGGCGCGAAACGGCTTCACCTCGGCCACGGGGCCGGAGCGTACCAGCCGTGCTCGGGCCTAGACTCGCGGCGTGAGCGCGATCGCGTCGTTGGCCGAAGACCGGGTCGTGGAGGGCGTCTACGCGGTCGCGAAGAAGGAGCGGCGGCGGACACGCGGAGGCTCTGCGTACCTCGCGCTGGAGCTCGTCGACCCGAGCGGCCGCATCGAGGCTCGCGTGTGGTCGGACGTCGAGCTGCTGGACTCGCGGTTCGGCGAGGGCGATGCGGTGCGCGTGCTCGGGCGGGTCGAGCGGTTCCGCGACCGGCTGCAGCTCGAGGTGCGGTCGCTGGAGGCCGCGGCCGAGGCGGATCCGGCCGAGCTCGCACCCGCGCTGCGCCGGGACGCGGCGGAGCTGGACGGCTTCCTCGAGTTCCTTGCCGCCGAGATCGCGCACCCGGGGCTGCGGGCGGCGGTGCGGCGGTTCGTGGAGGACGCGCCGCTGCGCGCGGCACTGCGCGGGCTGCCGGCCGCGGAGACCCACCACGCCTACGCGGGCGGGCTGCTGGAGCACACCGTCGGCGTCGCGACGCTGTGCCGCGAAGCGGGGCAGCTGCATCCGCGCCTGCGCGCGGACCTGGTGCTCGCGGCGGCGCTGCTGCACGACGTCGGTCGGACGGCGGAGCTGGAGCGCGGGCCGACCTTCCGCGCGACCGAGGAGGGGCGGCTGCTCGGGCACGTGCACCTCGGGCTCCGGCTGGTGGAGGAGCGCGCCGCGGCGCTCGAGACGGAGGTGCGGGCCGAGCTGCTGCACGCGATCGCGGTGCACCACGATCCGCGCGCCGCGCGGACGGCCGAGGCGTCGGTGCTGTACCACGCGAACCAGCTGGACGCGACGGCGGCGACCCGCCCCGTCGAGTAGCCCGCACCGCCCCCGCCCACAACCGTCGCACCTTCGACCGAGAGCCGCGACAGACACGGCACACGTTGGGCGCTACGCTCGTAGCGGGCGGCGGGTGGACCTCTCATCCCCACCCAGGGTGGGGATGCGCGCGCGTGAACCTAGAGGGCGGCGCCGGACCAGCGGCAGCTAGACATTGAAGCGGACCGTAAGCACGTCGCCGTCCTGCACCTGGTACGTCTTGCCCTCGAGCCGTTGCAGCCCGCGCCGCGCGGCTTCGGCATAGCTGCCGCTTTCGACCAGGTCGTCCCAGCGCACCACCTCGCAGCGGATGAAGCCGCGGGCGATGTCGGTGTGGACCGTCCCCGCCGCCTCCAGCGCCGTCTGCCCGCTCCGCAGCGTCCAGCCGCGCGCCTCCTTCTCGCCGGCCGTGAAGAACGTGATCAGCCCGAGCGCCTCGAAGAGCCGCCGCACGATCTCGTCGAGTGCCGGCGGCCCGTCCCGGAACGCGGCTGCTTCCTCCTCCGGCAGCTCCGCGAGCTCCGCCTCCAGCTTCAGGTCGATCCCGGACGGCCCGTTCACGACCGGAACGAGCGGCTTCGTCGTCAGCGGCTCGAGCTCCCGCGGCAGCTCGCCCTCCCACTCGCGCAGCGACCGGCCGGCGTCGAGATCCTGAAGCACCTGCTCGAGCTGTGCCACCTCCGCCCGCAGCTTCGGATCGCCTGACTTCGCCTGCTTCGAAACGCGATCGAGCCGCCTCTCGACGTGGTCGCGGTCTGCGACGAGTAGCTCGAGCTCCAGCCGCTCGAGGTCGGCCTCGGGCTCCGCTCCGGCTGAGAACCCGTCCACGACGGCGACCACCGCGTCCACCTTCCGGAGGTTGCCGAGCAACTGCGGCCCGGTTCCCGGCACGTCGACGATCCGCGCCGCGGCGGGCGTCGCCTTCGCCGCGGACACGACCTGCGCAAGCTGCCCCAGCCGCTCGTCGGCGATCGGCGCCATGCCGACGTGCTCCTTGCCGAAGTCCGGCCCGACGCCCGCCCGCGTCAGGACGTTGAACAGCGTGGTCTTCCCCGCGGCCGGGAGCCCGACGATCCCTGTTTCCAACACGGGCCCTACTCTTGCGGCAGCTGCTTCTGCAGCGAGGCAAGAGCGCGATGCTGGAGCGACTTGACCGCGCCCTCCGACTTGCCGAGCACCGTGCCGGCCTCGCCGTTCGAGAAGTTGAACAGGAACTTCAGCATCAACACCTGCTGCTGCTCGAGCGAGAGGTTCTCGATCAGCTCGAGCATGCTGCGCCGGCCGATCGACTGCAGCGCCTCCTCCTCGGCGGACGACTCCTCCGTCCCCTCCGGCTCCGGCACCTCCTCCTCGGGCTGCCAGCGCCGGTTGGCCCGAAAGTGGTCCATGGAGAGGTTGTGCGCGATCCGGAAGAGCCACGCAGAGAAAGGGGCCGCCTGGAAGCGGAACTTGCCGATCGACTCGAGCATGCGCAGGAAGGTCTGGGTCGTCAGGTCTTCCGCGTCGTGCTTGTTGCCGAGCGTCATGTGCAGGTAGCCGTAGATCCGGTCGAAATGGATCAGGTAGAGCTCCTCGAGCGCGTTGCGGTCGCCCTGCTGACCGCGCTCGACGAGGCGCCGGATCTCGGCGCCGGTGGCCGTCGAGCCCTTCTGCGTGAT
>JBJMJY010000098.1:0-5020 GCA_045806105.1 Gaiellaceae bacterium
GGCTCGCACATCGTCGGCCCGCTGCTTCTGAGCTCGGCCGTCGGCGGCGCGCTCGCCGCGCGTGCGCCCGAGCATCTGCGCGGTCCTGCTCGGGCGGCGGCACAGCTGGGCGCCGTCGGCGTCGCCACCGAACTCTTCAGCTGGATGGTCCGCAACCCGGACAACGGCCTTTCGCGGGCTCTCGCCAAGCCCGGGCACGAGCTGCAGCACCGGCTTGCGACCGAGGAGCCGACTCCGGAGCAGCTCGAGGTCGCCGAAGCGGCCCTCGCCGCTTGCCTGAAATTGGAGCGGGCGCCGAATCTAGATCGGTAGCTCGTGCGACACTTACCTTCATGCACGTAGCGCATTTGCCGGCGAAACTGGAGCCGTAGGCTGGAGCTGCGCGAACGAAGTAAGAGGCGGCTACCGCCCGAGATCTTCGAGCTCCCGGTCGAGAAGATGCGGGAGGGCTACTACACCGACGCGTACTTCAACCACACGCGCGAGGTGCTCCTGCGCGACGGCCGGCACCCGCGCGTGGTGATGCAGGTCTTCCAGAAGCACCACTCGCACCTCGGCGGGGTCGACGAGGCGATCGCGGTGCTCAAGCTCTGCGCGGACGACTGGGACGATCTCACCGTGGACGCGCTCTATGACGGCGACACGGTCGAGCCGTACGAGCCGGTGCTCCGCATCGAGGGCGACTACACCGGCTTCGCGCACCTCGAGACGGTCTACCTGGGCGTCCTCGGGCGGCGCACGCTGATCACCTCCAACGTCGTGCGCGTGCTCGAGGCCGCCAACCGCAAGCCGATCATCTTCATGCCCGCGCGCCACGACCACCACCGCGTCCAGACCGGCGACGGCTACGCCGCGTACGTGGCCGGCCGTGTGGTCGGCACGGAGATCGGGGTCACCTCGGACGCGCAGGCGTCGTGGTGGGGCGGCCGCGGGATCGGGACCGTGCCGCACGCGCTGATCGCGGCCTATGGCGGCAACACCGTGCTGGCGGCGACGAAGTTCATCGAGAACGCGGATCCCGACATCAACGTGACGGTGCTCGTCGACTTCGAGAACGACTCCGTCCGCACCGCGCTGGAGGTCGCCCGCGCGCTCGGGCCGCGGCTCTGGGGCGTGCGGCTCGACACCTCGGGGCAGCTCGTCGACCGCTCGCTCTGGACGGAGATGGGCGACTTCGATCCCCGCGGCGTCAACGAGCGGCTGGTGCGCAAGGTGCGCGACGCGCTCGACCGCGACGGCTTCGAGCACGTGAAGATCGTCGTCTCAGGCGGCTTCACGGCCGAACGGATCCGCGCCTTCGAGGAGCGCGGCGTGCCGGTCGACTCCTACGGCGTCGGCTCGGCGCTGATCCGCGGCGAGAACGACTTCACCGCCGACATCGTCATGACCGACGGCAGGCCGTCCGCGAAGATCGGCCGCCGCTATCGCGAGAGCCCGCGGCTCGAGCTCGTCGAGTAGCGCTCAGCTGCGGGCCGAGGCGGCGATCCCCGGCCAGCTCTCGATCGGCTGCGTCGAGCGCACGACGTGCATGCCGGCCTCCGCGAACCGCGCGAAGGCTGCGTCCGCCTCGTCCGTGTAGTCGGCCACCCCCGGCACGACCACCGGCGACATGCAGTCCTCGAGGAGATAGGCCTTCGCGGCGAGCGCTCGTTCCCGGAGCACAGGCGAGTGCAGGAGGTCGTCGATCGTCCACGCGACGCAGTGGCTCTTCGCCTGTCCGGCGATCACGACCGCGTCGAAGCCGAGCAGCTTCTCGACGAGCTCTGCGTCGTGCCTGCCTAGGCGGTCGCCGTCCGGCCCTTCCGTCACCTCGGGCCCGAGCACCGAGTAGTGCTCGGTCAGCGGCAGGGTTCCCTTGACCCGCACGTCGGGCTGGGAGTGGCGTGCCACCGTGTGGAAGAAGATCGCCTCCTCGACGGCGGGCACAAGCGCATGGCCGATGCCGCCGAGCATCCCGTGGTAGGGCCAGATGGTGAGCCGGTACTTGCCGGTCTCCTCGAGCGCGCGCGTGTAGTGGACGAGGTGCCGGCGCGCGTAGTCCAGCTCGAGCCCGAGCGCCTCGGCGACCGCTTCGTCGACCTGCCAGCGTCCCCCTGCGACGTCGTCGGCGGAGACCAGCGTGTAGGGCTCGGGGTGGTTCCCGTCGGCGTCGACGAGCCAGATCGCGTGGAAGACCTGCATCGCCTGGTGCGTGTCGAGCGTAGGAACGATCTGCGTGATCGCGTCGAGGTTCCGATAGACGAACTCGCAGAGGCGCCGGTTGTCGTCGATCGCGCCGGTGCCGGAGCGGCCGGCGACGAACAGCTCGAAGGCGGGGATGCAGAAGGTGTTCTGGACGTCGACGGCGACCAGGCAGATCCGCATGGCGTCCTCCGTCGCCGGCCGCAGGCCGTGCTCGGCGGCCCAGGCCTCGGCTTCGTGCGCGCGGTCCTCGTAGGACACGCGCCAGACTGCGCCGACGGCTTCCGGATCGAAATGAGGCGGGAGGGGGAGCACCGCACGCGCAGTCTAGAGAGGCGCCTCCGGGCCGCGGCGCGGTTGACTCTCGGCCGGAACGCGGCGATAACGAGAGGTGGGAATGGGCGACTGGCTGGTCTTCTTTCGTGACGGGATCGCGGCGTGGCTGCCGCTGTTCTTCGCGGTCCTGCTCGTGCTGATGGTCTACATCCTGTGGCGCACGCTGCAGGTGATGCCCCGCGTGACGGCCGCGAAGACGATCACCTCGGACTCGAGCGTGACGTGGGACGACGTCGCGGGGCTCGACGAGGCGAAGGAGGAGCTGCACGAGGTCGTGGACTTCCTGCGCGACCCGGTGCGCTTCGGCCGCCTCGGCGCGAGAGTGCCGAAGGGCATCCTGCTGTACGGCCCGCCCGGCACCGGCAAGACGCTGCTCGCGAAGGCGATCGCGAGCGAGGCCGGGGCCCGCTTCTACGCCCAGAGCGCTTCGGCGTTCGTCGAGATGTTCGCCGGCCTCGGCGCGGCGCGGATCCGCAAGCTCTTCGAGGAGGCCCGCAAGAACGCGCCGTCGATCGTCTTCATCGACGAGCTCGACGCCGTCGGCGCGCAGCGCACCGGTCACGGATTCTCCCGCGAGCAGGATCAGACGCTGAACCAGCTGCTCGTCGAGCTCGACGGCTTCGCGGCGCGCGACCAGGTGATCGTGATGGGCGCGTCGAACCGCCTTCAGGATCTCGACACGGCGCTGCTGCGGCCGGGGCGCTTCGACCGGCAGGTGCTCGTCGCCGCGCCCGACCTCGCCGGCCGCGAGCAGATTCTCCGCGTCCACACGCGCGGTAAGCCACTCGCCGACGACGTCGACCTCAGGTCGATCGCGCGCCAGACCGCCGGCCTCACGGGCGCAGAGCTGGAGAACATCTCCAACGAGGCCGCGATCTTCGCGGGGCGGCTCGGCCATCACGAGATCAGCGGCTCGGACTTCGAGGACGCGATGGAGCGCGTTGTCGCGGGCCTCCAGCAGCGGCGCGTGGTGAGCGAGAAGGAGCGGCGCGTCCTCGCCTACCACGAGGCCGGCCATGCCGTCCTCTCCCACCTGACCGGCGACCTGTTGCCGGTGCACAAGGTGACGATCGTCTCGCGCGGCCAGGCGCTCGGCTACACGCTGAACCTCCCGACGGAGGAGCGCTACCTGCATACCGCCGAGGAGTTCGAGGACCTGCTGAAGATCTACCTCGCCGGCCGCGCGGCGGAGCAGATCGTCTTCGGCCGCGTGACGAACGGCGCCGCCAACGACCTCGAGCGCGCAACCGAGGTCGCCCGTGCGATGGTTTTCGAGTACGGCATGTCGAGGGCATCCGCCTCCCGGACGATGCGCGCCGACAACTACGCGCTCTCCGAGGAGACGAAGAAGCTGCGCGACCAGGAGCAGGCGCGGCTCACCGACGAGGCCTACGCGGACGCGATCCGCCTGCTCCAGAAGCACCGGCCCGCGCTCGACCGGATCGCGAAGGCGCTGCTCGAGAAGGAGACGCTGCAGAAGGACGAGCTCGACGAGCTGCTCGTGGGCGTCGAGGCCGAGCTGCGGTCCTCCGAGACCGTCGGGACAGTCCGAACGGTCGGCACCGTCCGCGTGGTCGCCGCCGACTAGTAGCATCGCCGCCGTGCAGCCGCACGGCATTCACCACCTCGGCGTCGCCGTCGACGATCTCGACAGCGCTTTGGCGACCTACGAGCGGCTCTTCGGCGCGCGGCTCGAGCACCGCGAGACGGTCGAGGAGCAGGGCGTCGAGGCGGCGTCGATGCGTATCGGCGCGGATCGCGTCGAGCTGCTGGCAGCGCTCGGCGACGACACTCCCGTAGGGAAGTTCCTCTCGAAGCGCGGCCCCGGGATGCACCACGTCGCCTACGAGGTCGACGACGTGGGCGCCGCGCTCGACCAGCTCGCGGACGCGGGGGCGGAGCTGATCGACGAGCGCCCGCGGCGCGGGCTCTTCGGCCTGGAGGTCGCGTTTGTCCACCCCGACGCCGTCCACGGCGTTCTCGCGGAGATCGTCAGCGGTGGCTGAGGAACGCGTCCGCATCGAGCTCGGGTTCGACGGCGGCCAGATCATGGGCGCCTATGTCGAGCTCTCCGCAGCCGACGGCCTCGAGCGGGCGCTTGCGGACGGCCGCGACGGCGCGTTCGCGTTGGAGGCCGACGACGGCCGGTACACCGTCGCGCTCCGGCGCGTGGTGTACGTCAAGCGGTTCATGCGCGAAGGCCGCGTCGGGTTCAGCGGGCCCTGAAACGCGGCGTTAGCGGTCCAAGCCCGTGGGGCAAGCTGACTCAATGAGCTCGAGTGCCGTCGAGCGGAGCAGCACGGAGGGCCTGAAGCGCCTGGTCGAGCTCGCCCAGCGGGGCGATCGCGAGGCACTCGAAGCGCTCTACCTGCTGCATTTCGACCGCATCTACAGCTATCTGCACATGAGCGTTGGGAACCGACACGACGCCGAGGACCTGACGACGCAGACGTTCCTGAAGATGCTCGAGGCGATCGGCCGCTTCCGCTGGCGCTCGGCGCCG
>JBJMJY010000099.1:0-4520 GCA_045806105.1 Gaiellaceae bacterium
GCTGCGGCTCGCCGAGCTCGGCCAGCAGGGCGTGCATCCGTCCGAGGCCGAACTCCTCCGGCCAGGGCGAGAGCGATTCGAGCCACTCAAGCGGTGAGGGCATCAAGCTCGCGGCGGTAGCGCTCGAGCTTCTCGCGCTCCGCCTCGACCACCTCGTCCGGCGCGTTCTGGACGAAGCGCTCGTTCGCCAGCATCCCTTCGGCCCGCTGGATCTCGCCGCGCAGGCGTTCGACCTCCGCGTCGGCGTTGCCGTTCGCCTTCGCGCGCTCCGGCTTCACGACGGCGTCGAAGATCCGCTGCTGCTCATCGTTCAGTTGGGCTCTAACGCCTGCGCGCCGAAACACTTCGGCTGCGGCTTGAATGGGGTCGAACTCGAACTTCGCCTCGCCGTAAGTGCCATCCCAGTCCGGCCAGGGGGCGACGATCAGGCGCGAATCGCGCGCGGGCAGGTTCGACCAGATCTCCTCGGTGACGTGCGGCATCACCGGATGCAGCAGCTTCAGCAGCCGCTCGAGGTTCGCGAGCGCGGTCGCCTGCGCATCGACGTCGCCGTCGTAGAGCCGTGGCTTGATCGACTCGGCGTACCAGTCGCAGAAGTCGTCGAAGGTGACGTGGTAGAGCGCGCTCGTCGCCGGCGAGAAGTCGAAAGCCGCGAAGTACTGCTCGACCTGCGCCTGGGCCTGGTCGAGCCGCCAGGCGATCCAGCGCTCCTCCAGCGCCGCCGGCCGCTGCTCGGGTCGCGCCTCCGGCACGTTCGCCAGGATCAGCCGCGACACGTTCCAGAGCTTGTTCGCGAGCTTGCGGCCCTCCTCGATCGCGCCCTCGGAGAAGCGCACGTCCTGCGAGGAGGTCAGCTTCAGCAGCCCGTAGCGCGTCGCGTCGGCGCCGTGCCGGTCGATCAGCTCGAGCGGGTCGAGGCCCGTGCCGAGGCTCTTCGACATCCGCCGCCCGTCCGTCGCGAGCACCGTGGTGTGGATGACCACGTGGCGGAACGGGATCTCGCCCATCAGTTCGAGCCCGGAGAAGATCATCCGGTTCTCCCAGAGGCGGATGATCTCGCGGGCGGTCGTGTTCAGCGTGCCCGGGTACCACGCGTCGAGCTCGGGCGTCCGCTCCGGCCAGCCGAGGATTGCGAACGGCCACAGCGCCGACGAGAACCAGGTGTCGAGCACGTCCTGGCTGCGCGTGAGCTCGGCGGAGCCGCACTCGGCACAGGCGTCCGGCGCGTCCTCGCGCACCGTCAGGTGGCCGTCCGGGCACTCCCACACGGGGAGCTGGTGTCCCCACCAGAGCTGGCGGGAGATGTTCCAGTCCGGTGCGTTCTCGAGCGAGTCGATCGCGAAGCGGTGCTGCGACTCGGGGTGGTAGCGCACCTCGCCCGACTGCAGGGCCGCGAGCGCCGGCTGCTTGAGCTCGTCCATGCGGCACCACCACTGCAGGGAGATCAGCGGCTCGATCCGGGTCTTGCAGCGCTCGCAGAGCGCGACCGCGTGCCGGTAGGCCTCGCGCTTCACCAGCAGGTCGCGCTCGCGCAGCCACGCGAGGATGCGCTCCTCGGCCTCCTCCTGCGTGAACCCCGCGAGCTCGCCGGCCTCCTCGCTCATGCGGCCGTCCGGCCCGATCACCGTCAGCTCCGGGAGCCCGTGGCCGCGGCCGATCTCGAAGTCGAGCGGGTCGTGGCCCGGCGTGACCTTCAGCGCGCCGGTGCCGAACTCCGGGTCGACGCGCTCGTCCTCGATCACCGGCACCCTCCGCTCGACGAACGGGACGATCACCTCGCGGCCGGCGGCGCCGCGCCAGCGCTCGTCGCCGGGGCCGACTGCGACGGCCACGTCGGCGAGGATGGTCGCCGGCCGCGCCGTCGCGATCGTGACGCCGTCGGCGGGATCGTCCGCGAACGGGTAGCGCACGTAGGTCAGCGCGTCGTCGACCTCCTCGTGCACGAGCTCGAGGTCGGAGAGCGACGTCCGGTGGTGCGGGCACCAGTTGATGATCCGGTTGGCGCGGTAGATCCAGCCCTTGTCGTAGAGGTGGACGAAGAACCGCATCACGGCGCGGACGTAGGCGTCGTCCATCGTGAAGCGCTCCCGGCGGTAGTCCATCGAGGCGCCCATGCGCCGGAACTGGCCCATGATCGTGCCGCCGTACTGCCGCAACCAGTCCCAGACGATCTCGACGAAGCCCTCCCGCCCGACCTCCTCGCGGGAGGTTCCCTGCTCGAGCAGGTGCTTCTCGACGACGTTCTGCGTCGAGATGCCCGCGTGGTCGTAGCCGGTCAGGAACGCCGTCTCGAAGCCGCGCATTCGGTACCAGCGCGCGAGCAGGTCGGCCAGCGCGATCTGCAGCGCGTGGCCGGTGTGCAGCGCGCCGGTGACGTTCGGCGGCGGGTGGGCGACGACGAAGGTCTCGCGGCCCGAGCCCGGCTCGGCCCCGTAGAGGCCTTCCTCCTCCCAGGTGCGCTGCCAGCGCTCCTCGACGCCCTCAGGCTTGTAGAGCGGCTCCATTCGGGCAAGTTTACGAAGACGTGGGCGAGTTCTTTCATGCGCTGAGGGTGTTCGGAGAGGAGCTCGCGGGGGTCGGGTGGCTCGCGCTGGCAATCGCACTCGGGCTCCATTTCGCAAAGATCCTCGTTCGGACGATCGCGTGGCGGAACATTCTGCGAGCGTCGTATCCCGACGAGAACGTGCCGTGGCCGCCGGTGTTCGGCGCCTACGTCGCCGGGGTCGGCATTAACTCGATCGTGCCCGGGCGGGGCGGCGACCTGGTGAAGATCTACCTCGTCCACCGGCGGATCCCGGGGACGACCTACACGACCCTCGCCTCGACGCTCGTCACCGAGACGCTGCTCGACCTGGTGCTTGCGCTTGCGCTCTTCCTCTGGGCGCTGACCCAGGGCGTGCTGCCGAGCCTGCACGTGCTCCCGGACATCCCGAGCTTCGACTGGGGCTGGCTCTTCGCGCGCACGAAGGCGGGTGCCACGGTCTTTGCGCTGGTGACCACTGCAGCGATCGTGCTCGTCTGGTGGGCCTCCCGGCACGTCGAGAACTTCAAGCAGCGCGTCGGGGCCGGTTTCGCGATCCTCCGTGACCGTCGGCGCTACGCGCGCGAGGTCGCGAGCTGGCAGCTGCTGAGCTGGGTGCTGCGGATCGCCTCGCTCTACTTCTTCCTCGTGGCGTTCCACGTCACGGCGACGGTGCACAACGCGCTGCTCGCGCAGGTCGTGGACAGCCTCTCGACGTTGCTGCCGTTCTCGCCGGGCGGCGCGGGCACGAAGCAGGGGCTGCTCGTCTTCGTGCTCGACGGCCAGGCGCCCGCCTCGCGGCTGCTCGCCTTCAGCGTCGGCCAGTACGCCGCGGTCACGATCTTCAACATCGCGCTCGGCGCGATCGCGATCTACATGATGATGCGCACGCTGAGCCTGCGCGAGATCCTCGGCCGCGCCAAGGCCGCCGAGTCGGAGTCGAGCTAAGCGGACTCTTCGGCGAGCTCGGCCGGCTCGTCGTCGGCGCCGGCCCTCGTTACGAGCGTCGGCTTGAGGCCCTTCTCGATCGTCTCCTTCGTGATCGCGCACTTCACGACGTCCTTGCGCGACGGGAGCTCGAACATGACGTCGAGCAGTGCGGTCTCGATGATCGAGCGCAGGCCGCGGGCGCCGGTCTCGCGGGCGAGCGCCTTCTCGGCGATCTCCCAGAGCGCCTCCTCCGTGAAGACGAGCTCGATGTTGTCGTAGGCGAAGAAGCGCTGGTATTGCCTTGTGAGCGCGTTCTTCGGCTCGGTGAGGATCTGGACGAGGTCCTCGCGCTGGAGCTGGTGGACGGCCGAGATGACCGGCAGACGCCCGATGAACTCGGGGATCAACCCGTACGCGAGCAGATCCTCCGGCATCACCTGCGCCAGCATCTCCGATGCCTCGAACGAGTTGCGCGAGCGGATATCCGCCCCGAACCCGACGGCGTGCTTGCCGATCCGCTTGCCGATGATCGTCTCGAGGTCGGCGAACGCGCCGCCGCAGATGAAGAGGATGTTCGTCGTGTCGATCGAGAGGAACTCCTGGTGCGGATGCTTGCGCCCGCCCTGGGGCGGCACCGAGGCAACGGTGCCCTCGAGGATCTTCAGCAGCGCCTGCTGCACGCCCTCGCCAGAGACGTCGCGCGTGATGGACGGGTTGTCCGCCTTGCGCGCGATCTTGTCGACCTCGTCGATGTAGATGATCCCGGTCTCGGCCTTCTTGATGTCGAAGTCCGCCGCCTGGATCAGCTTCAGCAGGATGTTCTCGACGTCCTCGCCGACGTAGCCGGCCTCGGTCAGCGCGGTCGCATCGGCGATCGCAAACGGCACGTTGAGGATGCGCGCCAGCGTCTGCGCCAGCAGCGTCTTGCCGCAGCCGGTCGGGCCGAGCAGAAGGATGTTCGACTTCTGCAGCTCGATCTCGCCCTCTTCCGCCTGCATCATCTGCACGCGCTTGTAGTGGTTGTAGACCGCTACCGAGAGGGTGCGCTTGGCGTTCTCCTGGCCGACGA
>JBJMJY010000100.1:0-23720 GCA_045806105.1 Gaiellaceae bacterium
CTCGCGGGCCTCGACGGCGAGGTCCGGCCTGGCCGCGTCGCCGATCAGCAGCGAGTCGCCCGTCAGCAGGTGGCCCTCGACGAGGAAGCAGCAGTGCTCCGGCCGGTGGCCGGGGGTGTGGAGCACGCGGACCGGGATCGACCCGACCAGCACCTCGTCGCCGTCCGCGAGCGGCTCGCACGGGTACTCGGCCTCGGCGAGCGGATGGATCGCGACCGGCAGGTCATGCTCCAGCGCGAACCGGCCGTGGCCGGAGACGTGGTCGGCGTGCGTGTGCGTCTCGAGCACGCGGACGATGCGCAGCCCGGCGCCCTCGGCCGCCTCGAGGTACGGCTCGATCGCATACGCGGGATCCACGACCACGGCTTCGCCGGCCGCCTCGTCGCCGATCAGGTAGGACGCGCAGCCGAGATCGTCGTCCACGAGCTGCTTGAAGACCACCTCGGAAGCGACGCTACCAACGGCCGCCGCTAGCTTTCTTGAAGTGTGGAAGCCGCTTGTTGTCTGCGCCGCGGCGCTTGCAGTGGCCGCGACGGGATGCTCGGGCGGCTCGGTGTCGAAGGGAGCGCTCACCGTCGGGGTCGAGAACCCGCCGCCGCCTCCGCGCGGCGCGCTCGTGCTCGGGGGCGAGTCCGGCTCCCGCGCAGTGGCCCTCGCGGTGGAGCGCCGGCGGCTGAGCGCGACGGTGCTCTCGCCCGACGGCGGGCCCCTGTCGGGCTTGAACGTGTCCTTCGCGAGCGCCGGACGGCTCGTGCAGGCGAACTCGTGCGGGCCCGGCTGCTACTCGGCCCGGGCGCCGGGCGCCGCGCGCGTCGTGGTGCGTCCGAGCGGCAGCAAGCCCGTCGTCTTCCGGCTCCCGGCGAAGCCGCGGCCCGGAACCGCAATCGTCGCGCGCGCGGCCCGCGCGACGCGGGCGCTGAAGAGCCTCGTGTACCTCGAGTCGCTGCGCTCGGGCCCGAAGGGCGGGCTGCTCACGACGTGGCAGCTGCAGGCGCCGGACGAGGTCGAATACAAGATCCGCGACGGCGCCTCGGCGATCGTGCTCGGCGAGCGGCGCTGGGATCGGGACAAGCCAGGCGCGCCGTGGCGGCGATCGCAGCAGCTTCCAGCCCTGCGGGTGCCGCAGCCCGCCTGGGGCTCGCGGGCGACGAACGCGTACGTGCTGGGCGACGGCCGCGTCGACGGCCGGCCGGTGTGGGTCGTCTCCTTCGCGAACCCGAGCATCCCCGCCTGGTTCACCGCGTGGATCGACCGGAGCACGTACCACCCGCTCCGCTTGCGGATGACGGCGGCCGCGCACTTCATGACGCAAGACTACGTCGCGTTCAACCGGCCGCTTCGGATCACGCCGCCGAGGTAGAACTCCGGGATGCCCATGTTCCACGTCGTCCTGCGGCAGTCCGGCCCCGAGTGGCTGCCGGGGAGGCCGCTCGAGGAGCAGACCGGCTGGACTGAGCACGCGGCCTACATGGACGCGCTCGTGGAGGACGGCTTCATCGTCCTCGGCGGGCCCGTCTCCGACGACGGCCGCGTCGTCCACGCGGTCGAGGCCGAGTCGGAGGACGCGGTCCGCGCGACGTGGGCGCGCGATCCCTGGAGCGAGACGCACCTGGTGATCGACGCGATCGAGCCCTGGACGATCCGGCTACAGCGTCCGCCGTAGCGCGTCGATCACCACCAGCCACGCCGCGGCCGCCACGGCCACGGCGGCGAGCGCCAAAATGAGCCTCAGCCTCATCCGCTCGCCTTGTCGAGCAGCGTGATGACGAACGGCTTGGCACCCGGAGGCGTGACCTCGAACTGGAGCGCCCAGTGCCCGACCATCACGAGCGCGGGCGCCGAGCGCCTGAACACGCCCGGCCGCAGCTCGCGGAAGCGGTAGCTCTGCTCGCCCATCTCCATGTCCAGCATGTCGAACTTCGTGACGACCTCCGCGCCGCGCACCGGGCGGCCGTTGCGCGTGAGCGAGACCGAAAATGCGTTCTCGACGGCGGCGCGGTTCGGCGTCACGCGCACGTGGACGCGGTACGGATCCTTCGCGACCAGCTCGGACACGGGCCCGGGCCCGACGCGGGCGGAGATGTCCTGTACCCGCGCGAGCGCGCTCGACGGCGGCGCCAGGCTCGCGAGCACGCCCGCGGCGAAGAGCGCTGCGACGACGAACACGATCTCGCCTTGCACGAGCCGCCGCAGGAGAAGCGGCGCCGACGCGTCGCCGCCTTCGAGCCGCGGCTTCGTCCGGGCGAGGTTCACGGCCGCGAGCACGAGCGCGGCGGCGAGCAAGCCGATCTTCCAGATCAGCGCCTGGCCGTAGGACGTCTGCCAGAGCGAGGCGAGGGTCGGCAGCTCCAGAAAGGCCTGGCCGATCCCGGTTCCGATCAGCAGCAGCACCGCGCAGAAGGCCACCGCGGAGAAGCGCGGCACAACGTATGCGAGCGCGGCCGCCCGCCCTGCACGGCCGACGGTGAGCCAGAAGACGACGAGGCCGATCAGGCCGCCGAGCCAGATCGCCGCGGCGGCGAGGTGCGCCGTGTCGAGCGGCAGCGAGAGGCCGCGCGGCGCCTTCTGGCCGGCGTGGCCGGCGAGCGCGGGGAGGAGCAGCACGGCAATGCCGGCCGCGAGCGCGGCCGGCAGCGCGAGCAGCTCGGCGACCGACCGCTGCTCCCGCTCGGGCCGGTCGACGTAGATCGCCGCAGCCGCGGTGGACCCGAACAGCGCGAGCACGACCTCGAGGTCGAGGAAGTCGCGTCCGAACCCCGACGAGCGGGCCGCGGGCACGACGTTGCCGAGGTCCCAGAAGGAGCGCAGCGTGAACTGCGCCGTCGCGAGCAGGACGTAGATCGGGATCGCGACCAGCGCGACCCCGACGGCCACCGCGAAGGCGACGTTCAGCGACCGCAGCGAGCAGCCGCGCACGGCCCGCGTGACCGGCCGCGCGATCAGCGTCCGGAGCACGAATAGGCCCAGGGCGCTCAGCACGGCCAGGAAGGCGACCCAGCGCGCGACGAGGAGGCGGGTCGTCGTCGCGGTCTCGCTGAGCGACGGAACCTGAAATTGGGGCGGCGGCCCCGGGTTCGGCCCGACCGCGAACGTGAACGCGCCGCGGACCGGATGGCCGTCGGCGGAGATCACGCGCCAGAAGACGAGGTACCAGCTCTCCGGCACCCGTCGCAGCGGCGTCACGAGCGTCTGGGGCGAGCCGGGGACCGTGGACGGGTCACCGTCGGTGACCTGGCCCCCGGCCGCGTCCGTGACCGAGACGATGGCGAAGCGCGCCTCGATCGGCTCGCTGAACCGCAGCCGCACCTCCGGTGGCGCCGCGTTGATCGTGCGGCTGGCGACCGGGACCGTCTGCAACAAGGCGGCATGTGCCCACGCCGAGGCAGGCAGCGCGAGCGCCGCCGCCGCGACGAGCCCGACCAGGGCGACCCGTCTCACGCCAGCGGCCGGCCTCTCGTCACCAGGCCGACGACCGCCAGCAGCACGGCGATCCCCGAGACGACGAGCGCGACGATCGAGAGCGTGGAGCTCGAGCCGCCGCCGAGCGACGAGACGCCCTCGACCTGCGGCGCCGGCGTGTCGGAGCTCTCCGAGCCGCTCCAGTCGACGACCTTGCCGCTCGAGTACGTCTGACGCACCGCGACCGCGTAGGTCTTTGCGGAGTCGAGGCTGCCGTTGAAGCGGAAGACGGCGTCCTCGCCGGTCGGTACCTTGCCGCCGCTCCACGTGACCTGCCGGATCACGCGCGACTCGCCGGAGCCGCTCGCCTCCTCGGTTCGCTTCCAGCCGGGCGCGGGCTCGAACGAGTCGACGGAGAGCCCGTCGGGCACCGTCAGCCGGATCTCGGTCGTGGCCGCGCCTTCCTCCTCGGTCGGCACGGAGAGTGTGAACTGCTGGTCCTCTTTCGCCTTGGCGACGGGCGGGCTCATGATCGCGTGCGCGAACGCAGGGCCCGCGAGCACGAGGGTGACTGCGGCCGCCGCAGTGGCGAGCAGCGCGGTTCTCATAGGTCTCCTTTCGCTTCGGTGGTCTCGGGTCAGACCGGAAGCGGCGGCCCGCGGGGCCGCGGAAGCACGGTGAGGGCGCGCGTGAGCGGCGAGGCGGGCGGTGCGAAGCCGAGCGGGAGGGGAAGCGGAACGAGCCGGCGGCGGCGCAGCTCGCGGGCGACGGCGCGCATCCACGCGAGCACGTGGCCGGCGGCTTCCACTAGGGCGGCGGCCAGCAGAGAGAGCCCAGCCAGCAGTGGGATCGCGTTGCGGTGCACCGGCCCGACGAGGCACGAGAGGCCGTGGAAGCCGAGGCCCGCGTGCCAGTGGAGGTAGGACTCGAACACCGCGAACGCGAGCGCGCTCGCGAGGTAGAGCGCGAGTGCGCGGACGCCGAGGCGCCCCAGCCGCAGCGACGGGGCCACGCGGTCCGGGCGAAGCCGCGCGCGCTCCCGCACGCCGAGCGAGGCGAGCCAGACGACGAGCGTCGAGACGGTCGTCGCCACGCCGAGTGAGACGAGGGCAACGGTGACGAGGCCAGGCCCGCCGGCGGTGCGCTCGAGCACCCGGGCGAGCGGGCTGGGCGCGAGCGCGTACGCAAGCACGCGCGCGCAGAGCACGAGCAGCGCCACCGCTGCGGGCCAGAGCAAGAACCGCGCTCTCATCGCACCTTCAGGGTAAACGGGGCGGTCACGACGCGGCCGCGGTCGCGAAACTGCAGAAAGAGTCGCCACGTCCCCGCGACCGGAAGCAGTACGCCGACGTTCAGCTTCCCGAGACCTGCCGGGCGGCCGACCACGCTCGCGCCGCCGAGCACGCTCGTGCATCCCGGCGTCGAGGGGCCGCAGACGTGGGTGTGGAAGTAGTCGAGCGAGCCGGCTCGGAAGAAGATCGCGTGCGCGAGCGCCCCGAACCAGGGCTTGAACCGCACGGGCTTGCCGCTCGGGTCGCGGGCTGTCGCGACGAGGGTCGCCGCCTCGATCGCGTGCAGCGTCCGCGGCGCGCGGAGCGAGATCCGGTAGCCGTTGGCTATCTGGCTCGCCTTGAACGGGGGCAGCGGCCGCGCCCGGTAGGAACCCGCGACGCGGACGGCGTCATGCAGCTGGAAGTTCCGCGGCATGTCCTTCCCGGCCGGATAGGCGTCGACGAGGACGCGGTAGGGGCCGGGGGAGGGGAAATCGATTGTCTCCTTCACGCGGCCGTTAGCGGTAATCGGCGGATGCTTATGGACGATCGAGCCGAGATCTCGGCGGATCACGATCAGGTGGATCCCGGTATGCGGGCCGGAGCCGCGGCGGTAGTCCGTGAGCGGTGCGCCCGACGGCCGGCGGATCGTGAACGAGATCGTCGCGGGGCCGGGATGGGCGACGCGCGCCGGGCCGAAACGGGCCAGCGAGAAGGTGCGCGCGGGCGCCACCGTCGGCACGCTCGGCCGCGACGAGGACGAGCAGCCGGCAAGCAGGACGAGCACGCAGCACGCGAGGAGGAAGCGCCCCATCTGCAGGCAGGATCGCGACGCGTGGGACGGCGTGTCAACCGTTACCCTGACCTGCGGTGCCGAGCGCCCACCTGTCTGCTTCCTGGGAGACGCCGCCTGCGCTGTTGATCGGCGCGGCGCTCGCGGCCGTGCTGTTCGCGCAGGCGTTCGTGCGGCTGCACCGGCGGAGGCCCGATCATGCGCCCTGGAGCCGTGCGGTGCTCTTCGCGGCGGGCCTGGCGCTGCTCGTGCTACCGCTCGTCTCGCCGCTCGACCACGTCGGCGACGAGGACCTGCTCTCGGCGCACATGCTTCAGCACGTCCTGATCGGTGACGCCGCGCCGGCGCTGCTCGTGGTCGCGGTGCGCGGGCCGCTGCTCTTCTTCCTGCTGCCGCCGCTGCTGCTGCGGCCGCTCGCGGCGCTCCTGCCGCTGCGCGCGTTCCTCTCGCTGCTGCTGCTGCCGCTCGTCAGCCTGGGCATCTGGGCGGTCGCGTTCATCGGGTGGCACGTGCCCGCGGCCTACGACTACGCGGCCATGCACCCGCTCGCGCACGACCTCGAGCATCTGAGCTTCATCGTCGCCGGGACGCTGGCGTGGGTGCAACTCGTCGACCCGGCGCGGCACCGCCGCCTGCGCCGCCCGCAGCGCGTGTTCTTCGCGCTCGCAATGCTCGCGCTCGCCCAGCCGCTGGTCGACGCGCTGCTCTTCACGAGCCCGGCGTACGACCGCTACACCGGCGCGCACGGCATCTCGGCGCTGACCGACCAGCGGCTCGCCGGTGCCGTGATGATGGTCGAGCAGCTCCTCACGCTCGGCGTCTGCGTGGCGCTGCTGCTGCGGCCGTTTGTCCGCGAGCGGCTGCGCAAGCCGGCGTTCACGTGAGCGCACCTGCCTCGACGGCGTTCAGCTTCGAGCCGTTGTTCATCGTGCTCGCGGCGGCGGCCGTCTACGGCTACGTCCGTTTCGCACGCACGGTCGAGCGCCCGTCCCCGTGGCGGGCGACGCTGTTCGCGCTCGGGATCCTGCTCGTCGCGGTCCCGCTCAACTCGCCGCTCGAGACGATCGCGATCCACTACCTGCTCGTCGTGCACCTGCTGCAGAACGTGATGATCGCCGACTGGGCGCCGCCGCTCCTCGTGCTCGGCCTGACACCCGCGATGCGGGCCGCCGTCGCCGGGCAAGGCGGCCGCTGGCTCGCTCTCGCGACGCGGCCGCGGTTCGCGCTGCCGGTCTGGCTCGCGGTCTGGTACGGCGTGCACCTGCCGGCCTTCTACGACTACGCGCTGCGGCACCCGTGGCTGCTGAACGTCGAGCACGCGCTGCTGCTCGGCGCCGGCCTGCTCTTCTGGTGGCCGGTCTTCTCGGAGCTCCCGCAGCACCTCTCGAGCGCGCTCAAGCTCGTCTACCTCGGCGCTGCATACGTCGGCTCGGCATTCCTCTCGCTGGCGCTGATCTTCTCCGCGAGCGCGTTCTACCGCTTCTACGAGGAGGCGCCGCGTCTCTGGGGGCTCTCGCCCGAGAAGGACCAGAACCTCGGTGGGATCCTGATGAACGGAGAGCAGATGATCGTGTTCTTCGCGGCGCTCTCCTACTTCCTGATGCGGCTGCTCTCGGAAGAGGAAGAGGCGCAGCGGGCTCTCGAGGGACGATGAGGCGCGTCCTGCTCGTCGCGCTCGCGGCCGCGGTCGTCGCCGCTCCGGTCGGGCGCGCCAACGGCGACCCGGCGAGCGACGAGCTGATCGCGAACCAGGTCTACATCGGGATGGCGGTGCCGATCTCGAACGCGGACCGCGACGCCCTGGTCAAGACGGTGGCGGCGGCGAACGAGCGCGGCTACCCGATTCGCGTCGCGCTGATCCCGTTCACCTCCGAGCTCGGCAGCGCGGTCAGTCTCTGGGGCCGCCCGCAGGACTACGCGAGGTTCCTCGGCAGCGAGCTTGCCTTCGTCTACACCAAGCCGCTGTTGATCGCGATGCCGTTCGGCTTCGGCGTCTACCACCGCAACAAGCCCGTGGCGAAGGAGCAGCGCGTGCTCGCCCGCGTGCCGCCGGGGAAGACACCGGCGGCGGTCGCCCGGCAGACGACGAAGGCCGTGAGGGCGCTCGCGGCCGCCGACGGGATCACGCTCCCCGCGGCGAGCGGCGGCGGGAGCGACTGGCGCGACCGCGCGATCATCGCCGCGTTCGGGCTCGTCGTCGTCGCGCTGATCGCGGTCGTGGCGGTGCGCCGCCTGGGCCGCGGCCGGCGCGAAGCGCAGCCCCAACAGTGACAGTCACTGTGACTGTCACCGCGGCTCAGAGGCCGAGGTGGCGCGCGATCACCATCCGCTGGACTTCATTCGTGCCCTCGCCGATCTCCAGGATCTTCTGGTCGCGGTAGAGCCGCGCGATCGCCGACTCCTCCATGAACCCGTAGCCGCCGTGGATCTGCAGCGCCGCGTTCGCCACGCGGTGCGACAGCTCACCGGTGTAGAGCTTGGCCATCGCCGCCTCCTTGGCGAACGGCCGTCCCTCGTCTTTCAACCAGGCCGCCTTGTAGGTGAGCGCGCGGCCGGCCTCGATCTCGACCGCCATGTCCGCGAGCTGGAACTGCACGGCCTGGAACCTCGAGATCGGCTTGCCGAACTGCTCGCGCTCTTTGGCGTACGCGTAGGCGAGGTCGTAGGCGCCCTGCGCCAGCCCGACGCCCATCGCCGCGACCGAGATCCGTCCGCCGTCGAGGATCTCCAGGAACTGCGCGAAGCCCTTGCCGCGCTCGCCGAGCAGGTTCCCCTCGGGCACCGCGCAGTCGCGGAAGGAGAGCTCGCGCGTGTCGGAGGCGCGCCAGCCCAGCTTGTCCATCGGCGCCGAGATCTCGTAGCCGGCCGTGCCGTTCGGGACGATCAGGTTCGAGATCTCGTCGTCGCCGGTGCGCGCGGTGATCGTCACGCACGCGGTGATGTCGGTGCCCGCGTTGGTGATGAAGATCTTCGAGCCGTTGATCACCCACTCGCCCTCGCGCAGCTCCGCCGTCGTCCGCGCCGCCGCCGCGTCCGAGCCCGCACCCGGCTCGGTCAGCCCGAACGCGGCCAGCCTGCGGCCCGCCGCGAGGTCGGGCAGCCACCCCCGCTTCTGCTCCTCCGTCCCGAAGAGCAGGATCGGCATCGTCCCGAGCGAGGTGTGCGCCGCCATCGTGATCGCGACGGACGAGTCGATCCGCGTCAGCTCCTCGACCGCGATCGCGTACGAGAGCGTGTCCGCGCCGGCGCCGCCGTACTCCTCGGGCACGGGCATCCCCATCAGGCCCAGCTCCGCGAGCTCGGCGACGAGCTCGTACGGAAAGCGGTGCTCGCGGTCGAGCTCGGCCGCCACGGGAGCAACGCGCTGCTCCGCGAACTCGCGAACCGTTGAGCGAACGAGCTCGTGCTCGGTCGAGAGGTCGAAGTTCACGTACGCGCGAGTCGCGACGCGAGCTCGACGATCATCCGGACGCCGTAGCCCGTGCCACCGCGCTGGCTGAGGTAGTCGCCGCGCGAGCGCTCGAGGAAGGCGGGGCCCGCGATGTCGGCGTGCGCCCACGGACCCTCACCCGCGAACTCCTCGAGGAACGCCGCCGCGAGGACCGCGCCGGCCTGGCGGAGGTCGGACGAGTTCTTCAGGTCGGCGAAGACCGAGTCGACGTAGCGCCGGTAGCGCGGGTGCATCGGGAACGGCCACGCGTGGTCGCCGCTCGCCTCGCCGGCCTCGACCACCTGGTCGCGCCAGGAATCCTCGTTGGCGAAGATGCCCGCGTAGAAGTCGCCCAGCGCGACCTCCATCGCGCCGGTGAGCGTGGCGAGGTCAAGGATGTGCGTCGCGCCCTGGCCGCGCGCGTACCAGAGCGCGTCGGCGAGCACGAGACGACCTTCGGCGTCCGTGTTCGTGACCTCGATCGTCTTGCCGTTCGCGGCGGTGATGATGTCGCCGGGGCGGTAGGCGTGGCCGCTCGGCATGTTCTCGCTCGCCGCGGCTACGGTCAGGACGCGCAGCGGCAGGCCGAGCTCCGCGATCGCGCCGGTGGCCTCGATCACGGCCGCGCCGCCGGCCATGTCGCCCTTCATGTCCTCCATGTGCAGCGAGGGCTTGAGGGAGATCCCGCCGGTGTCGAACGTGATCGCCTTGCCGACGAGGCCGAGGACGAGGTCGCCCTCGACCTGCGGCGGCTCGTACCGCAGGACGACCAGGCGCGGAGGGTTGTCGCTGCCCTGCGCAACCGCGGCCAGCGCGCCCATCCCGTGGGCGCGGATCTCATCGGGACCGAGCGCCTCGGCCGTCAAATGCTCAGAGCCGGACGCGATCTCCTGCGCGCGCTCCGCCACCCGTTCGGGGGTGGTCTCGTTCGGCGGGCTGTTGACGAGGTCGCGCGCCCGGTTCGTCCAGGCCGCGATCGTCGAGGCCTGCGCGACCGCCTCGTCGAGGCCGTCCGCGTCGCCGCAGAGCACCAGCGTCGCGAGCTTCGGCCGCTCCTCGTCGCGCTTCCAGCGCGCCGGGACGTAGGCGCCGAGCAGCGTGCCGTCGATGAGCGCCCGCGCCTGCTCGGCCGGCGGGAGTGGGAGGGAGCCGTCGATCGCCCAGGCGATCCGCTGCGCAAACTCACCCACGACCTGGACGACGGCCGCGGCGGCCGTGCGCAGCGCGTCGGCGTCGATGCGCTCCAGCGGCCCGACACCGGCGCTGGCGACGCGGCGCGCTCCGAGCTTCCCGTCCACGTGCACGACGGCCACGCGGCCGAGCTCGTCGCGCAGCTCGCCCTCGGCCGTGAGCCGAGTCAGTAGGCCGTCGAGCGGGCCGTCCAGCCGGGCGAGCGCGCCGTCTCCGCCCGCAGGGAGGGGAACCGCGAGGACGTCGGCCTCGACCTGCTCCGGCGCAACCGCCTGGACCTCGACCTGCATCGCGGCGCGATGCTAGCCGACCGCCTTCCTAGGCTGCCGCCGCATGAGGGGGATTCACCTCTCGCGCCGTCTTGCCGATAACGCTTTCGTGGCGAGCGGCACGTCACTGGGGCGCCTGCGGCCCGCGCGGTTCCGGCGGAGCCGTACGCGCGCGAGCGCGGAGGAGCTCACGGCTCGGATCGCGATCCTCGTCGCGCAGCGGCAGCAGCTCCGCGAGCGCGGCGCCGGCGACAGGGCGCTCGAGCGCAACCGCCTCGAGCTCGCCCGCGCGCAGTGGGAGCTGGGCCACGCGCTGATCGACACGCACCTGCCGGCGCAGGCCACGGCGGCCTAGCAGACACCCCGCGCTAGGCTCGCGAGGTGCGAGCGGAGCTGGACAGGCGGGCGATGGCGGCCCTCTCGGCCGGTCACTTCGCAACCGACTTCGCGAACGGTGCGCTGCCGGCGCTGCTGCCGTTCTTCGTCGACCGCTTCGACCTCTCGTACACCCTGGCCGCGGCGGTGATCCTCGCGTCCACGGCGTCGTCGTCCCTCATCCAGCCGCTCTTCGGCGCCTGGTCGGACCGGCGGGGCGCGATCTGGCTGCTCCCGGCCGGGGTGGCGCTCGCGGGGATCGGGATCGCGCTCGCAGCTGCGGCGCCCGTCTACTGGCTCGTGCTCGTGCTCGTGGTCGTCTCGGGGCTCGGCAGCGCGGCGTACCACCCCGAGGGCTCGAAGTTCGCCGCGTACGCGAGCGGTCGCAGGCGGGCGAGCGGGATGAGCCTGTTCTCGATCGGCGGGAATGTCGGCTACGCGCTCGGCCCGACGGTGACGACGCCCCTCGTGCTCGTGCTCGGCCTCGCCGGCGGCCTGCTGCTCGCGCTCCCGGTGCTCGCCGTGGCGGCGGCGCTGCTGCTGGCGATGCCGTTTCTCGCCGGCTTTGCCCCGGACGCCCGCAGCCGGGAGGCGGCGCGCGGCGAGGACCGTCCCGGCGCCCTCGTCCTGCTGCTCGGCGTGATTGCCTTCCGCAGTGTCGCGTGGTTCGGTCTGATCACCTTCGTGCCGCTGTGGGAGGTCTCGCTCGGCCACTCGAAGGCGCACGGCGCGCAGCTGCTCTCGCTGATGCTGCTCGCCGGCGGGCTCGGGACGCTCGCGGCCGGACCGCTGGCCGATCGCCTCGGCCGCAGGCCCGTGCTGCTGGCGAGCTGCGTCGTCACCGCCCCGCTGATCCTCACCTACGTCGCCGTCGGCGGCGTCCCCGGCGCAATCGCGCTCGCTCTCGTCGGTGTCTGCGTGATCGGGACCTTCGGCGTGACGATGGTGATGAGCCAGGAGTACCTGCCCAGCCGGATCGGGATGGCGTCCGGGCTGTCGATCGGCCTCTCGATCGGCCTCGGCGGCGTCGCGGCGGTCGGCCTCGGCGCCCTCGCGGACTCCGTCGACCTGCGCGCGGCGATGTACGCGGCCGCCGCCGCTCCGCTGGTGGCCGTCGCCCTCGCGGCGCTGCTGCCGGCGACGCGCCCGCAGCGCCGCCTCGAGCCCGAGCCGGTCCTGTAGTCTCCGCGCCCGTGCCGGCGAGCCCCAGAGACTTCTTCGAGACCCTGGAGTCGCGCGTCGACTCCTCGAAAGCGGCGGGGATGAGCGCGAGCTACAAGTTCGACATCGACGGCGCCGGCTCGTGGCACGTGGACGTCGACGACGGCAAGGTCACCGTCACCGAGGACGGCGGCGAGGCCGACTGCACGATCTCGACGTCCTCGGAGACCTTCATGAAGATCGCGAACGGCGAGCAGAACCCGACCGCCGCCTACATGTCCGGGAAGCTGAAGGTCAAGGGGGACATGGGCCAGGCGATGAAGCTCCAGAAGCTGTTCTAGCCGCTCACTCCTCGAGCTCGACCAGGACGGTGCCGCCGGCGACCTGCTCGCCCTCGCGCACGTGCACTGCGCGGACGACGGCCTCGTAGGGCGAGACGACCGGCGTCTCCATCTTCATCGCCTCCAGCACGACCAGCGGCTGCCGCGGCTGCACACGTTCCCCTTCGGTCACGAGCACGCGGATCACCGTCCCCGGCATCGGCGCCGTCAGCGTCGACTGCTCGTGGGCGCCGCCGTGCTCGACGGGCGCGTCGGCATCAGGCGGCGGCGCGGGGGGAGGCGGAGGCAGGTTGAGGCGGAAGCCGCCGCGCCAGGGACGGTCCGGGAGCCGCAGCGGTGGCGCCGAGAGCGGCGGGTACTCGGTGAGGAACGCCGTCGTCGTCGCGCCGGCGCGCAGCGCGGGATGTTTGACGAGCCAGCGCAGGAAGGGCAGGTTCGTGACCACGCCGCCGACCTCGGTCTCATCGAGCGCGGCGGCGAGCCGGTCGAGCGCGTCCTTGCGGGTCGAGCCGTGCGCGATCAGCTTTGCGAGGAGCGGGTCGTACGACGTGCCGACCTCGTCGCCCTCCTCGACCCCCGAGTCGACGCGGATGCCGTTCGGCAAGCGCAGGCGCTCCAAACGGCCGGTCTGCGGTAGGAACGTCGTCGGGTCCTCGGCGTAGAGCCGCACCTCGACGGCGTGGCCGACCAGCCGCGGCTCCGCCCGCAGCGGCTCGCCCTGCGCAATCCGGATCTGCTCCGCGACCAGGTCCGCCCCCGAGACCAGCTCCGTGACCGGGTGCTCGACCTGGATGCGGCCGTTCAGCTCGAGGAAGCGGAAGTCGCGGCCGTCGAGCATGAACTCGGCGGTGCCGGCGCTGCGGTACCCGATCGCGCGCGCGAAGGCGACCGCCGCCTCGCCCATCCGAGCGCGGAGCTCGGGGTCGAGCGCGGGCGAGGGCGCCTCCTCGAGCACCTTCTGGTGGCGCCGCTGCACCGAGCATTCGCGCTCGCCGAGCGCGACGACGTTGCCGTGCGAGTCGCCGAGCAGCTGGATCTCGACGTGGCGCGGCCGCTCGACGTAGCGCTCGCAGAAGACCCTGTCGTCGCCGAAGGCTGCCTTGGCCTCGCGCCGCGCCGCCGCAAACGCCTCCTCGAGGTCCCCCGGCTCGCGCACGACGCGCATCCCGCGCCCGCCGCCGCCGGCCGCCGCCTTGATCATCAGCGGGATGCCGATCTCCTCCGGCTCGCCCTCCGGCACGACCGGCACGCCGGCCTCGCGGGCGAGTCGCTTTGCCTCGAGCTTGTCGCCCCCCGCGCGCAGCGCCGCCGGTGACGGGCCGACCCACGTCAGCCCGGCGGCCTCGACCGCCTCCGCGAACTCGGGATTCTCGGCGAGGAAGCCGTACCCGGGATGGACGGCGTCGGCGCCGGTCTCCCGCGCGGCGCGCACGTGCTCTGCAGGGTCGAGGTAGGAGCCGATCGCCGCCGTCTCGTGGGCGGAACGCGCGTGCAGCGAGCCGGCATCGTCCGCCGGCGCGACCGCGACCGTCTCGATCCCGAGCTCATGGCACGCGCGGAAGACCCGCAGCGCGATCTCGCCGCGGTTTGCGACCAGGAGCTTCCGGATCGGCACGGACGCAGGCTAATCCAGCAAGCAGGGATGACCCGGCGACTCGGGCCATCCCTGCCGGTGGTGCTACGGGGAGGGCCTGCCGCCCCCGGCGAGGCTGCAGAGCAGGCTGCCGAGGATTCCGCCTTCGGAGTCGGCGGTCATCAACAGGTGCACGGGGTCCGTCGGCGCCGCGCCGCCGAGGTGAACTATCAGGCCGAGCAGGTTCAGGTCGAGCGGCCCTAGCGTCAGCTCGAGGACGGTGCAGATAGCCATAGGCGACTTGGTCGTGCTGAGAGTCGTCGCTCCGCTGCCGGAGGTCGTCTGGTAGAGCGGGACGGCCACGCGGACTCCCCTCGTCGAGAGGCCGCTGCGGTGGACCGCCCGAGTCAAGGTCTTCGCGGCCTTCATCGTGGCCAAGCCGGGACCACCGCGCCCTGCGAGCGAGCAGAGCAGGCTGCCGAGAATGCCACCGTTCGAGTCGGCCGTGATCGTCAGATGCACGGTGTCGAGGTGCACCATCAGCCCTAGCAGGTTCAGATCGAGCGGCCCGAGCGTCAGATCGAGGACCGGGCAGATTCGCTGCGCCGCCTGGATTCGCTTCAGCTTCCGGACGGGCGCCGTGAACGCGCGGCGGGCGGTCTTCGACGGGTACTTCTGCGCCTGCTCCGCGGTCGGCGTGAACTGCGAGATCGCGGTGCCGACGGCGTAGAGACGCTTCCCGCGCTTCACGAACCGGTTAAACGGTGAGGCGCACCGTCACCGATCCGACCTGGGTGGTCGTCGTCTGAGCCGACGCTGCCTTGGCCGTCCGCGTCGTGCCGGCGGAGCTGATGGCCGAGGCCGTGAACGCGAGCGCCGCGACTGCGAGTAACGCGGCCAGGGCGGCTAGCTTGCGCGACATGGTTCCCCCCTTCGTCGTGATGCTTGACAGGGGGCGCTGCTACCCGAGTTGTAAATAGGAAAACGCGGTCAGCGGGACCAGCCGGGTCGGCGCTTCTCGAGGAACGCCCTCAGGCCCTCCTGACCCTCCTCGCTGGTCCGCCGCTGCGCGATCCGGCGCTCGGTGCCGAGGCTGTCGGGCCGCTCGAGAACGAGCTTCTTCGCGTGCCGCGCGGCTTCGGGGCCTGCAGAGCGCAGGTGCTCGACGATCCGGGCGATCGCCGCGTCGAGCTCCTGGGCGACCTCGTGCACGAGCCCGATCCGAAGCGCCGTCGCCGCGTCGAAGGGCTCGCCCGTCACGAAGTAGCGTCGCGCCGCACTCGGGCCGATCTTCGCCAGCGCGAACGGCGAGATCACGGCGGGGATGATCCCGAGCTTCACCTCCGAGAACGCGAACACGGTATCGGGCGCGGCGACGACCACATCCGAGCAGGCGACGAGGCCGCAGCCTCCGCCGAGCGCGTGCCCGTGGACGCGGGTCACGACGGGTGCCGGGCACCAGTCGATCGTCTCCAGCATCTTCCGCAGGCGCCGCGCGTCGGCGACGTTCTCCTCGTAGCTGAGCTCGATCGAGCTGCGCATCCAGTCGACGTCCGCGCCGGCGGAGAAGCTCTTGCCTTCGCCGTAGAGCAGCACCGCTCGGACGTCGTCGGGGACCGCGGCGAACGCCTCGGTCAGCTCCGCGATCAAGCCGGCGTCGAACGCGTTGCGCCGCTCCGGCCGTGCCAGGACGACGTGGAGGAGGTCGGCCTCCTGCTCGATCCGCAGCGCTCCCATAGCCGGGGATCGTAAAGTTGCCCTGCGATGTTGCGCGGAGCGCTCGCGGCCGCCGTCACGCCTCTCCGCGATGAAGGCGCCGCCCTGGATGAGGAGGCCTTCCGGCCGTACCTGCAGTTCCTGGCCGCGGCCGGGCTCGATGGGATCCTCGCGCTCGGCACGACGGGCGAGGGAATCCTGCTCTCGGCGGCGGAACGGCGGCGGGCGGCGGAGCTCTTCCTCGAGGGGCCGCTGCCGGTGATCGTCCACTGCGGCGCGCAGACGACTGCGGAGACGACGGCGCTCGCCGAGCACGCGGCGGGCGCGGGGGCCGCAGGCGTCGCGGTGATTTCGCCGCCGTACTTCGCGCTCGACGATGACGCGCTGCTCGCCCACCTCGCGGCGGCGGCCGGCGCGGCGGGCGAGGTGCCGTTCTACGTCTACGAGTTCAAGGCGCGCAGCGGCTACGCGGTGCCGGTGCCTGTGGTGGAACGCCTGCGCGAGCGCGCGCCGAACTTCGCGGGCCTGAAGGTCTCTGACCGGCCCTTCGACGCGGTCGAGCCGTACCTGCTGGAGGGGCTCGACGTCTTCGTGGGCGCCGAGGAGCTCGTGCTCGCGGGCATCGAGCGCGGCGCGGCCGGCGCGGTCTCCGGGCTCGGCTCGGTTTTCCCGGAGCGCGTCGTCGCGCTCGTCCGGGACGGCGACGGCGATGTCGGCGCTTTCCGTGCGGTGCTCGACCGCTTCCCGTTCCAGGCGGCGGCGAAGTACGTCCTCGGCCGCCGCGGCATCGCCGTGCGCGAGGACGTGCGCGCGCCCCTGCGCCGGCTGCGCGACGACGAGAAGCGCGAGCTGGACGCGTGGCTCGAATCGTCGTAGCGGGCGCCGGTGCCACGGGCGCCTCGATCGCGTTCCACCTGGCCTCGCTCGGCGCGCGCGACGTCGTGCTCGCCGACCGCGGCCGCGTCGCCGGCGGCGCGACGGCCAAGGCGATGGGCGGTGTCCGCCAGCAGTTCTCGACCGCCGCCGAGGTGCGGCTCGCGCAGGCGAGCATCCGTTTCTTCGAGGAGCTCGGCCCGCCGCTCTTCGACCAGGTCGGCTACCTCTTCGTCGCCACCACCGAGGACGGCCTGGCCCAGCTTGAGGAGCGGCGCGCCATCCAGGAGGACCTCGGTGTGCCGGTCGAGACGGTCGATGCCTCCTACGTCGAGGGTCTGCGCACCGACGACGTCGTCGGTGCGGTCGTCTGCAGGACCGACGGCACGGCGGACCCGCCCTCAGTGACCCGCGAGCTCGTCCGCCGCGCGACGAAGCTCGGCGTCGAGGTTCGCGAGGGCTGCGACGCGACGACGCTCGAGGCCGCCACCGTCGTGATCGCCTGCGGGCCGTGGTCGGCTCAGGTCGGGGAGACCCTCGGTGTTCAGCTCCCGGTGCGCCCGCTCGTCCGGCAGTTGCTCGCGACGGGCGACCTCGACCTGCCCGAGCGCCTGCCGATGGTGCTCGAGGCCGAGACCGGCTTCCACTTCCGCCGCCGTGGGAAGCGGCTCGTGCTGGCGATGGTCGACCCGGAGCCGCGCTGGGGCTTCGACGAGGTCGTGGACGAGTCGCTTTTCGACGACCGCCTCGCGCGTCTGCACCACCGCTACCCCACCTCGGCCGGGGCGGCGATCGAGGACGCGTGGGCCGGCCTCTACGACATGACGCCCGACGCGCACCCGATCCTCGGCGCGGTCGCCGACGGCGTCTACGCGGCGTGCGGCTTCAGCGGCCACGGCTTCATGCAGTCACCGGCGGTCGGCAAGGCGCTGGCCGAGGAGATCCTCGGCGAGAGCCCGAGCCTCGACCTGAGCCCGTACCGCCTCTCGCGCTTCGAGGAAGGCGTCGACTTCCCGGAAACGCTCGTCCTCTAGGGCGGCGAGCCTGGCGCACGCGTCAGTGCGATGCCGCTCTAGACGATTCCCGGCCGGAGCACTAGCCTCGAAGGCGTGGCCCGGGCTCTTCACCGGCTCGGCATGCTGGCCGCTCGACGGAAGTGGCTCGTCGTCGCCTGCTGGATCGTCCTGCTCGCCGTCCTGATCGCCCTCTCCCGAGGCTTCGGCAGCAACACCAGCAACAACCTCCGCCTCCCCGGGACCGACAGCCAGGCGGCGTCCGACCTGCTCGCCGCGCGGTTTCCGCCGCAGCAGAACGGGAGCAATCCGCTCGTCTTCCACGCGCGCAACGGCAAGGTCACGGACGCTGACGCGAAGCAGGCGATCGAGGCGTCCTTCGCACGGGTGAAGAAGCTCCCTCACGTCGCCAGCGCCGTCGATCCCTTCGGCAAGCAGGGCGCCGCACAGATCAGCAAGGACAAGCAGACCGCGTTCATCCCTGTCCTGCTCGACATCGGCGGCGACGAGCTGACCGAGGAGATCGCCCAAAGCGTGCTCGACGCCGGCAATCCGGGCCTCCGGGCGGGGATGGAGGTCGCGGTCGGCGGCTCCGTCGGGAGTGAGCTCTCGGAGCCCGCGACCGAGAGCAGCGAGCTCATCGGGCTGATCGCGGCGATGATCATCCTCGCGTTCACCTTCGGAACGCTCGTGGCAATGGGCTTGCCGATCGTCTCGGCTGTGCTCGGCCTGGCCGCTGGGCTGTCGCTGATCGTCCTCCTCGGCCACGTCGTGACCGTCCCCGCGATCGCGCCGACCCTCGCGACGATGATCGGCCTCGGCGTCGGTATCGACTACGCGCTCTTCCTCGTCAGCCGCCACCGTGGGAACCGGAAGCAGGGGATGGCCTTGGACGAGTCGATCGCGAGGGCGGTCGCCACCTCGGGAAGCGCGATCGTCTTCGCGGGCACGACGGTCGTGATCGCGCTGCTCACGCTGCTCGTGGCGGGGATCCCGCTGGTGACGGCGCTCGGCTACTCGTCGGCGGTCGCCGTCGTGACCGCCGTGATCGCAGCCGTCACGCTGCTCCCCGCGGTGCTCTCCCTCGTCGGGCCGCACATCGAGTCCGCCCGCGTGCCCGCGTTCCTGCGGCCGTCACCCAAGGATCTCGAGCATGGGTTCTGGGGTGGCTGGGCGCGAGCTCTGACGAGCCATCCCTGGTGGGCGATCGCCGGTGTGCTTGCGCTCATGATCCCTCTGATCGTCCCGTTCCTCTCCCTGAACCTCGGCCAGGAAGACGTGGGCGCGACACCGAAGTCCACCACGGAGCGCCAGGCCTACGAGCTGATGGCCGCGGGTTTCGGCGTCGGCTACAACGGGCCGCTCCTGGTCGCCGTCAAGCTCGGCACCCCGCCGAAGCCGAGCAGCGAGTACACGAGCCAGCAGCAGCAGGTCGAGAGCCTGCAGAAGCAGCTCGAGCAGGAGCAGAAGCAGGGCAAGAGCCAGCAGCAACAGCTGACCGAGCAGGCAAACGCGCTCAACGCCCGGGGCGACCAGCTGACTGCGCAGCAGCAGCAGCTCGAGCAGCAGCAAGGGAGCCTGAAGAGCCAGCAGGCGGCGCTCGAGCGGCAGGCGACCGCGGACACGCAGCAGCAGACGCAGCTCCAGGCGTCGGCCAACAAGCTCGAGGCGGAGCAGGTCGCGCTGAACAAGCAAATCGCGGCCACGGGATCTCAGGCGCACAAGGTGGTCAGCGACGGGGCAAAGGTTACGCAGCAGCTGACGTCGGTGCTGCGCCGGCTGACGAAGAACCAGGCCGACCAGCGGAAGGTCGAGACGCAGATCAAGCACGCGAAGAGCGCGAGCCAGAAGGCCAAGCTGGAGGCGAAGCTGCGCAAGCTCCAGGACGAGGAGACCAGGCTCGAGCAGCAGCTCACGAAACTCGTACAGCAGGAGCAGGCCAACCGCGAGGCCTCCGAGGCGCTGCTCGCCGACGCGAAGAGCCTCCGCGAGCAGGAGGTGAGCGTCGCCAACCGCGCGATTGCGCTCGCCGGGCAGGCTGCGGCCCTTGCGATGGACGCCGTCGGGCTCGTGAAGCAGAAGCAGGCGCTCGTTCAGCAGGCCGCCAACCTGCAGGTCCAGGCGGCGAAGCTGCAGACGCAGGCGGCGAATCTCCAGACGCAGGCCGCGCAGCTGCAGACCCAGGAGGTGACGCTGCAGAACCAGCAGCAGACCGCCCAGAGCCAGCAGAAGCAGGCCGAGCAGCTGAAAAGTGAGTTGACGGACGAGCTAACGAAGGCCGGCGGGGATCCGCGGGGCACCGATACCCGGCTCGTGGACCTGCAGGAGGCGCTTGCCGGCCCGGCCGGCGTCGAGGTCGTCGCACCGCCACGCATCAACAAGCCGGGCGATGCCGCGACGTTCACCGTGGTCGCCAAGACCGCCCCGGCGGCGACCGCGACCGCAGATCTGGTCGAGACACTGCGCACCTACACGATCCCGCAAGCGACGCAGGGCACGAATCTCCAGGCCTTCGTCGGCGGCCAGACGGCGAGCTACGTCGACCTGGCCGATGGGATCTCCTCGAGGCTGGCCCTCGTGATCGCCGCGGTGATCGGGCTGAGCTTCTGCATCCTGCTGGCAGCCTTCCGCTCGTTCCTGTTCGCCGTCCAGGCGGCGGTGGCCAACGTGCTCTCGGTGACGGCCGCGTTCGGCGTCCTGACCGCGGTCTTCCAGAAGGGCTGGGGGCTGAGTCTCGTCGGGCTCGACACTGCAAGCGGGACCGATCCGATCGCGAGCTACGTCCCGCTCATGATGTTCGCCGTCCTGTTCGGGCTCTCGATGGACTACCAGGTGTTCCTGATCAGCAGGATCGAGCAGCATCGCGCGGAGGGAGGGAGCGACCGTGACGCGATCCGCCGCGGCCTCGCCGACGGTGCGCGCGTGATCGTCGCTGCGGCGCTGATCATGATCGCCGTCTTTGGAAGCTTCATCCTGAACGCCGACCCGACCGTCAAGCAGTTCGGCGTCGGCCTCTCGGTCGGCGTGGCGCTCGCCGCCGTGACCGTGCTCGCATTCGCCCCGGCAGTGCTCGTCCTGGCGGGCAAGGGCAGCTGGTGGGTGCCGGCATGGCTCGACCGGGTGCTCCCGCACATGGACGTCGAGGGCGCCGGCGCCGAGGAGGCTCCGGTGGCGGCGTTCGACCCGTCCGGCGCGCCCTTGAGCCGGTACTAGGCCTCGAGCTCGAACTCCTCGCCGACCTCGGGGTCCTTGCCGATCAGATCGCGCACCTCCGCCGCCGGGTCGTCGGCGCCCGAGAACCCGATCAGGCCGAAGCGCTCGCCGGCCTCGTCCGAGATCCAGTGGTCGCCCTCCGGCAAGTCGGGCAGCTTCGCGCGCAGTTCGTCGAGGGTCGTCTTCGAATCGGCGAGGCTCCAGAGGAGCAGGCGGACGGTCACTCGTCGGGGACGCCGGCGGTCGGCAGCCGAGCCATCAGCACCTTGATCTGCCGTAGCACGTCGGCCTCCTCGTGCCCGAAGTCGTCGAGGTACGAGTGCAGTGCGGCCTGCAGCAGCCGCAGCTCGTCGTCGTTCAGCTCCAGCGTGTGATTCAAAACGGCCCCCTCGGCTCGTAGCTACCCCGCCGCGCGCCGACGGCGAGCAACGTCATACCTTCCGGCCCTGCGACCGGGACGCGCGTCGTATCGGAATCGAATCGCAGGAACGTGCCGACGCGAACCGGCACCTCCTCGCCCTCCACCCGGTAGACCCCCGACCCGCGCACGCAGACATTGACCTCCTCCTGTCCCGTCTCGGATTCGTCGTGCTCGTAGCCCTCGGCTTCGGGCGGGAGGTCGATCCAGTTGATGCCGAACGCCTCGACGCCGAGCTCGCGGCGCACGAAGTGGAACCCGCCGCCGGGGCCGCCGCCTTCGATCTCGTCGACGTGGGCGATCGAGTAGCCCACGCCTACATCCTGAAGACGCCGAAGGTCGTCTCGGGGATCGGAGCGTTCAGCGCCGCGGAGATGCCGAGCGCGAGAACCCGCCGCGTGTCGAGCGGATCGATGATCCCGTCGTCCCAGAGGCGCGCGGTGGAGTAGTACGGATTGCCCTCGGCCTCGTACTTGGCGCGGATCTCGTCAGGGTCGGCGTCGCCGACCATCGTGAGCACGGTCGCAGCCTGCTCGCCGCCCATCACCGAGATGCGCGCGTTCGGCCACATCCAGAGCTGCCGCGGCGAGTAGGCGCGCCCGCACATCCCGTAGTTGCCGGCGCCGAACGATCCGCCGATGACGACCGTGAATTTCGGCACGACCGAGTTCGCCACCGCGTGCACCATCTTGGCGCCGTCCTTGGCGATGCCGCCGCGCTCGTACTCGCGCCCCACCAAGAACCCGGGGATGTTCTGCAGAAAGATCAGCGGCACGCCGCGCCTGTTGCACAGCTCGATGAAGTGGGTGGCCTTCAGCGCCGATTCCGAGAAGAGCACGCCGTTGTTCGCGATGATCCCGACCAGGAACCCGTGGATCCGCGCGAATCCGGTCACGAGAGTGGTCGCGTACCGCTCCTTGAATTCATCGAAGCGTGAGCCATCGACGATCCGGGCGATGACCTCGCGCACCTCGTACGGCTTTCGCGTGTCGGCATTGACGATGCCGTAGATCTCGCGTGGATCGTAGATGGGATCCTCGGCGATCGCGACGTCGGCGGGAAGCCGCTTGCTGGAATTCAGCGTTCCGATCACGTTTCGCGCGAGATGCAGCGCGTGGTCGTCGTCTTCAGCGAAGTAGTCGGCGACTCCGGAGAGGCGCGTGTGCACGTCGGCGCCGCCGAGCTCCTCGGCGCTGACGTCTTCTCCGGTGGCGGCCTTCACCAGCGGGGGACCTCCGAGAAAGATCGTGCCGGTGCCTTTGACGATGATCGTCTCGTCGGACATCGCCGGTACGTACGCGCCTCCCGCCGTGCAGGACCCCATCACTACCGCAATCTGCGGGATCCGCTCGGCCGACATGCGTGCCTGGTTGAAGAAGATCCGGCCGAAGTGCTCGCGATCCGGAAAGACCTCTGCCTGGAGCGGCAGGAATGCTCCGCCGGAATCAACCAGGTAGACACACGGCAGCCGGTTTTCCAGTGCGACCTGCTGTGCGCGAATATGTTTCTTGACGGTCAGCGGATAGTAGGTGCCGCCCTTTACTGTGGCATCGTTGGCCACAATCAGGACCTCACGCCCTGAAACGCGGCCGACGCCGGTGATCACGCCGGCAGCTGGTGCGTCGTTGTCGTAGAGATCCAGAGCGGCGAGAGGAGACAGTTCGAGGAACGGGGAGCCTTCATCGAGCAGCCTGTCGATCCGCTCGCGGACCGGGAGTTTGCCCTGGGCGCGATGTCGTTCTAGATATTTAGGGCCGCCCCCCTGGCGGGCTGCCGACGTCCGGTCGCGCAGCTCGGCGACGAGCGTCGTCATCCGCTCGGCATTGGCGCGAAAGAGATCGGAGTGGATGTCGATGTGGGATTCGAGGATGTCCATCAACAAATAAACGATTCCGCGCCCGGATCAGGCATGCTGCAAAGTATAGGTCACGCCAGGGAGGGAGACAGCAAATGGCAGCGATGGACGACTGGCGGCTGCGGGCGGAGCGAATGCTCGAAACTCAAGTCATCGCCCGCGGCCTGCGTGACGAGAGGGTGCTCGACGCGATGCGTAGAGTGCCGCGTCACCGGTTCGTGGCAAGCGACCTGGAGCCCCAGGCATACGATGACCGGCCGCTGTCGATCGCGGAAGGGCAGACCATCTCGCAGCCTCTGATCGTGGCGCTGATGACCCTCAGTCTGGGAGCGGAGCCGGAGCATTCAGTTCTCGAGGTCGGTACTGGTTCGGGCTATCAGGCCGCCGTCCTTGCGCAGCTTGCCCGCCACGTCACAACGATCGAGCGTCACCCGGCCCTCGCGGATGCCGCGCGGGCACTGCTCTCGGAGCTCGGGATTTCCAATGTCACCATCGTTATTGGCGACGGGACCCTCGGATATCCGGAGGCTGCGCCATACGACCGCATTCTCGTGACGGCTGGGGCCCCGGCGGTGCCGGACGCGTTGCGGGATCAGCTCGCCGACAACGGGCGCCTGGTTATCCCGGTCGGTCCGCCGTCCCTTCAGCACCTCACAGCCGTCGAGCGCCACGGCGACACCTTTGAAACCAGGTCCGGAAGCCCTTGTGTGTTCGTCCCGTTGATCGGCCGGAATGGCTGGCCGTCGTGACTGATGGGCGTATGTGTCCAAGACAGATGTCTGCTGGTTGGACGCATCGGCGAGGCCGTGTATACTTTTCAGATTGCTTG
>JBJMJY010000101.1:0-10983 GCA_045806105.1 Gaiellaceae bacterium
ACCCCGATCTCGAGACGGGCCATCCGCGATTCGCATTGAAGGAGCTCGAGGAGCGGGGATATCCGCAGGAGGTCATCGACGCCGTCGCCGGCCACGCGGACTTCCTCGGCGTGCCGCGGGAGACGCTGATGGCGAAGGTCCTCTACGCGGTGGACGAGATGTCGGGGTTCGTCACCGCCTGCGCCCTCGTGCGGCCGACAGGGATCGAGGGCATGAAACCGAAGTCGGTGAAGAAGAAGCTGAAGCAGCCGTCGTTCGCCGCCGGGGTCAACCGGCAGGACGTCTACGAGGGCGCCGAGGAGCTCGGCGTCGAGCTCGACGACCACATCCGGTTCGTCGTCGAGGCGATGCGGCCGATCGCCGGCGAGCTCGGTCTGCGCACGGGCTAAGACGGGCGCACGAGCCAAGCTCGCACGTTCGCCCAACGGCATCGCAAGCGACGCCTTAGAGCGCGGCGACGAGGCGGTCGAGGTCCTCGTCGCTCGTCCACCAGCCGCACGAGACGCGGATCCAGCCGAGCCCGGGGAGGTCGCGGACGACGATGCCCTGGTCGTAGAGCCGCCGCACGAGCGCTGCCGAGTCGCCGTCGACGCGGAAGGTGACGAGCGTCCCCTGGGCCGGCGCGGTGACGACGTCGAAGCGCTCGGCCAGCAGCTCGCGGCAGCGTGCCGCGGCCTCCGCCGCCCGCTCGAAGCGCCACTCCGGCGCGACGTCCAGTGCAGCGTTCAACCCGGCGAGCGACGGCACCGGCGTCCAGTTCGAGTCGTAGCGCGCGGCGCCGGCGCGCGGCGTGAAGACGCCCGTCGGCTCGTAGCCCTGCTGCGAGAGGTAGCTCGGCGCCGT
Source organism: Gaiellaceae bacterium (assembly GCA_045806105.1). GTDB lineage: Bacteria > Actinomycetota > Thermoleophilia > Gaiellales > Gaiellaceae > AC-32. Next base: position 844 of record JBJMJY010000101.1, read on the forward strand.
CACGGGCAGCGCTTCCGGGTCGGCGACGACGAGGCCGCCCGTCGCGTCGGGCCCGCAGAGCCACTTCTGGCACGAGAAGGCGTAGTAGTCGAGGGCCGTGGCGTCGACGGGGATCGCCCCCGCCGACTGCGCCCCGTCGACGAGCACGGGCAGGCCGCTCTCGCGCTTCAGCTCCTCGACCGGGAAGCGGTTGCCGGTCATCCAGCAGACGTGCGAGAGGGCGATCAGCCGCGTCTTCGGCGTCAGGGCCGCGAGAAGCGCCTCGAGCGACTCCTCTGGTGCCAGCTCGCGCACCTCGGCCACCCGCACCTGCGCCGGCGAGGCGGCGAGCGCGCCGAGCAGCCCGAAGTGCTCGCCGTCAGTCGTCACGACCGCGTCCTCCGGGCGCAGCCCGAGGCCGGCGAGGACGATGTTGCAGCCGTTGGTGGTCGACGTCGCGAGCGAGAGCGTCTCCGGTGGCGCCCCGACGGCCGCCGCGAGCTTCGTCCGCACCTGCTCCCGCAGCTCGAGCGCCCGCTCGAAGTACGGTGGGCCGCCGCGCCCGCGCTCGAGGTCGGCGCGCTCCTGCTCCGCCATCGCCTCGGCGGTCGCGCGCGCCAGGGGGCCGTTCGTGCCCGCGTTCAGATACGCGAGCTGCTCGAGCACCGGGAACTGGGCCCTCGCCTCGTCGAACGTCATCCGATCGTCACCTCCACCGGGGCATGGTCGGAGAGGAGCTTGCCCTGCACGCGCCGCCGCTCGTCGGGCCAGCGGTGCGCGTGGCTGGACTTTGCGCCGCGGACGAGCACCTGGTCGATCCACGCGATCGGCTTCGTGAACCCCCATCCCGCGAGCGCCGCCAGCGTCGACGAGCGCTCGCGGATGACGTTGAGGTCGCCGGCCAGCACCAGCACGTCGTCCGGCTCCGCGAAGGCATCCGCGAACACCGCAGCCCGCATCAGCTCGGCGTCGGCGACGCGCCAGTCGTGGACCGCGGAGCCGTGCAGGTTCGCGACCGTCAGCTCCTCGGTCCGCACGGCGTGGCAGACGCGGCGCTCCTTCGCCCACTTCAGCTGCCGGCGCGCCTCGAGCCCGAGCTCTCGCGCGACGCGTCGGCGGAAGCTGGGCGGGTTGAGCACGATCGAGTCGGTCTCCAGCATGCGCAGGCCCTTTCGGACGAGGATCGCGTTCGCCTGTCCCGTGAAGGCGGACCGGAAGAGGCCGTAGTTCAGCTCCGTGATCAGGCGGCCGAGCTCCGCGCTCCCGAGCCGCGGCCTGGCGGCGACGGCGCCGAAGGACTGCATCCCGCTCCACTCGGCGAGGTGTCGCAGCGCCCAGACAGGCACCTCCTGCAGACAGAGCACGTCCGGCTCGTCCGCGCTCGCGAGGCGCACCAGCTCCTCGAGGTGCCCTCTCCGCTCGGGCGGGCTCGTGTTGCCGTGGAAGACGTTCCAGGTGCGGACGAGCAGGCTCACGGGCCGGATTAGTCTAGGAACGTGCTGAGAAGGCGCCGCTTCGCCGACGTCGTCGCGCGGCAGCTCGACCTCTTCGTCCGCGACAACCTCGAGCTGCTGGACGAATGCGACGCGGCCGAGCGGGCGTACGACCGCGCCGAGCGCGACGAGGCCGAGGAGCGGTTCGGCGACTACCAGGACCTTGTCGAGACCGGCACCGAGACCCTCGCCGACCTGCGCGACAACTTCGGCTCGACGCTCGACGAAGCCGCGGCCGACGAGTACGAGGCGGAGTTCAACCGCGCGGTGACGAAGCGGCTGCCGCGGTTCGGCCTCGAGATCGAGAATCGCTAGCCCAGCTGCGCCGCGAAGCCGCCGACGATCGCGCCGTAGACGACGTGCGCGAGCAGCGTCCAGACCACGGTCCGCCGTCCGTAGTTCCGCAGCAGGAACCCCGGCGCCTCGAGTAGCGGCGTCTCCTCCGCGTCCGACCACGGGGTCCCCATCCGCGGGTGGACGGCCGGCAGGAGCACGGTCATCAGCGCGCCGCCGGCGAGGCCCGCGTGAACGACGCCGAGCGTGGCCCCGAACAGCCACCCGGCGTGGCCGACCGCGCGGAAGATGGCGTAGTAGCCGAGCGCGAAGAGCAGGCCGTTCGTGAAGTGGATCACGTAGCCGATCACGCTGGCGGGACCGCGCCGGTCGGTGAACACCGTGCCGAGCAGCAGCGGAATGTCCATCCGCGTCCAGCCGAGCTCCTGCGCAATGCGCAGCCCGCTCGTCAGGACGATGGTGCCGACGGCGCCGCCGGCGAGGGCGCCCCAGAGCGTCACGCCGCCTTCCTCCCGGCATCTGCGTCCGCGATCGACACCGCAGCGTTGACGAGCGCGAGGTGGGTCAGCCCCTGGGGGAAGTTGCCGAGGAACTCGCCGGTGCCTGGGTCGATCTCCTCCGAGTAGAGGCCGACGTCGTTGGCGAGGCCGACCAGCTGCTCCATCAGCGCGTTGGCGTCGTCGATGCGGCCGGTCCGCGCGTAGGCGTCCACCAGCCAGAACGAGCAGGTGAGGAACGCGCCCTCGTCGCCCGGGAGCCCGTCCTCGCCCAGGTAGCGGTAGACGTAGGGGCCCTTGCGCAGCTCCCGCTCGATCGCCCGGATCGTCCCGTTGATCCGCTCGCCGCGCGGCTGGTGGTAGCCGAGGAGGGCGAGCGTGAGCAGGCTCGCGTCGAGCTCGCGCAGGTTCGGCGCGCGGACGTAGCTGCGCCGCTCGTCGTCCCAGCCCTCGTGGTCGACGAAGCGCTGCAACTCGTCGGCTTCGGTTCGCCAGCGCTTGTTGCGGTTCGGGATCCTGCCTTCGTCCGCGAGGGCGCAGGCTCGGTCGAGCGCGACCCAGCAGAGCGCCTTCGACTGCGTGTAATGCGTCGGCTCGTCGCGTACCTCCCAGATGCCGTTGTCGGGATCGCGCCAGTGGCGCGCGACGTAGTCGGCAATGCGCGCCACCTCCTTGCCGGTGTCACCGTCGAGGCGGCCGACCTCCTCGCTGTAGAGCCAGATCGCCTCCAGCACCGCGCCGTAGAGGTCGAGCTGCACCTGGGTTCGCGCGCCGTTCCCGATCCGCACGGGCGAGGAGCCGCGGTAGCCGGAGAGCTCCGAGAGCTCGCGCTCGTCCGTGTGCTCCGAGCCGTCGATGCAGTACAGGATCTGCAGCCGCGGCTGGGTGAGGCGCGAAGCGTGCATCAGCCACCAAAAGAACGCGTGCGCCTCGTCGTGGAAGCCGAGCCGCAGCATCGCGTCGAGCGTCCAGCTCGCGTCGCGTAGCCAGGTGAAGCGGTAGTCCCAGTTGCGCGCGCCGCCGATCCACTCCGGCAGCGACGTCGTGGGCGCGGCCACGATCGCGCCCGACGGCGCGAACGTGAGGAGCTTCAGAGCGAGGACGCTGCGCACGACGGCGTCGCGCCATGCGCCTTCGTACTCGACCCGGCTCGCCCACTCCGGCCAGAAGCGAATCGTGCGGTCGAGACGGCGCTCGGAGTCCTCCCGCCCGGGGATGACGGCCGGCTCCTGGTGAGCAGCAGCGAGCGAGAGGATCGCGCTCGAGCCCTCTGCGAGGTGGACCCGGCCCGAGACCACGCCGTCGCGCGCCTCGCCCTCTCCCGCGTCGCACAGCCCGAGCACGAGCGCGTCGGACCCGGCATGTGCGAACCAGCGGCCGTGGCGGCGCTCGATGTGCGTCTCGGCGCGTCCATAGCCGAAGCGCGGCTCGAGCGACCAGCGGAGCGGGACGGTGCCGGAGAGCGCCTCGACCTTGCGCACCAGCTCCCGCATCGGCGAGATGCGCTTAATGTCGGTGAGCGTCATCGCATCGGTGATGCGGACGCGTCCCTCGCCGGTCGCGAAGGTCGTCTCGAGCACGTTCGAGCTCGGCTGGTAGCGCCGCTCGGCCTCGAACGGAGCGGTGGGCTCGAGCCGGAACGACCCGCCGCGCTCGGCGTCGAGGAGGCGGGCGAACACGGACGGGGAGTCGACGTTGGGCAGGCAGAGCCAATCGACGGCGCCGTCGCGCGCGATCAACGCCGCGGTGCGGCCGTCGCCTACGACCGCGTATTCCCGGATCGGGGCGTAGCCGTCAACGCGCTCCATCGGCGCGGATTCTGCCCACCGCCGCGGCGGTCTCCGGGAGGAACCGGCACAGAACCGGCACGAAGCCGTCACCCAGGTGCGCGTTTGAGGCGGGTACCGTCGACCACGAGGGAGGTGGGTTGCAGCCCCACCCTCGGGTGGGGGTGTGGGCTTTCGGCGGAGCGCCGGGTGCTCGTCAGCGATGGCCGAAGTGGTGCGCAGGCGGTAGTGAGCCGAAGACGTCGGCCTCGTCTGCACACCGCCGCGCCAGCGGCCCAAGGGACTCCAGCTCCCGCACGAGGACGTTTTGGTTCCGGCCGACGCGCTCGAAGCGGCCGCGCGCCAGCAGCAGCGGCTCGGCCCGCACCAGCGCGCGGAACCGCTCGTACACGCTCGGGGGGACGACGAGGTTCATCTGACCGAACTCGTCCTCGAGCAGCATGAACACGACGCCGTTCGCCGTCGCCGGCCGTTGCCGCGCCACCGCCATCCCGGCGACCGCGACGAGCCCTCCCGGCCGCGCCTCCGCGAGGTCCCGGCTCGACAGCGTCCGCTCGGGTAGGTGCGGCCGCAGCAGCGACAGTGGGTGCGCGCCAACCGAGAGGCTGGTCGTGCGGTAGTCGGCGAGCATCCGTTCCCACGGCGTCTGCTCGCGCAGGGCCGGGGTCTTCGCCGTCGGGTCGAGCGGCAGCGCGAGCTGGCTCTCCTCGCCCCCACTCCCCGGGACCGTCTGCGCCCGGGGCGTGAAGCCGAGCTCCCACAGCAGCGCGCGCCGCCTTTGTCCGCCCCGGCCGAGCCCATCGCACGCCCCCGACGCGACGAGCGCTTCCAGCCGCGCCCGGTCGAGCCCCGTCCGTTGCGCCAGCTCCCGCACGCCCGAGAACGGCCCGGCCCGTTCCCGCTCCGCCGCGACCGTCTCCGCCTCCTCCTCGCCCAGCGTGCGCACGTACGAGAGCCCGACGCGCACGGCCTCCTCTTCGAGAGCGCACTTCGCAGCGCTGCGGTTGACGTCCGGCGCCCGCACCTCCACCCCGCGCCGCTGTGCGTCGCGCACGAGCGAGGCCGGCGGGTAGAAGCCCATCGGCTGCGCGTTCAGCAGCGCGCACAGGAACTCCGCCGGGTGGTGATGGCGCAGCCACGCCGACTGGTACGCGAGCAACCCGAACGCCGCCGCGTGCGATTTCGGGAAGCCGAAACCGGAGAACCCGACGAGCTTATCGAAGACGGCGTTCGCGACCTCTGCGCCGACCCCCCGCGCGACCGCGCCCTCGACGAAGCGGCCCCGGAAGGCCTCGATCGCCTCCAGCGAGCGCTTGCGGCTCATCGCGCGACGCAACCCCTCCGCCTCGCCGATCGAGAAGCCTGCGAGCGCCGTCGCCACCTCGAGCACCTGGTCCTGGAAGACGATCACCCCTAGCGTCTCTCGCAGCGGGTCTTCCAGCAGCGGGTGGTCGACCGACGGCACGAAGTCAGGGTCCTCGCGCAGCTGCTGCCGGTTCGCGATGTACGGGTGTACCGCGCCGCCCTGGATCGGCCCCGGCCGCACGAGCGCGACCTGGATCGTCAGGTCGTCGAGGTTCTCCGGCCGCGTCTGCAGCAGCGACTGCATCTGCGCCCGACTCTCGATCTGGAAGACGCCGACCGTGTCCGCCGCCCGGATCTCGCGGTACACGTCCTGGTCGTCCAGCGACACGCGCGAGAGGTCGATCGTCTTGCCGCGGACGCGTGCGATCTGCTCGACGCAGTCCTCGACCGCCGACAGCATCCCGAGTCCGAGCAGGTCGATCTTCAGGAAGCCCGCGTCGGCGCACGAGTCCTTGTCCCACTGGCAGAGCTGCCGGCCCGCCATCGCGGCCGGCTGCACCGGGACGAGCTCGACGAGTGGGCGCGTGGAGATCACCATCCCGCCCGGGTGCTGTGAGACGTGCCGCGGCAGGCCGCCGATCTCGCCGCAGAGCTCCGCGAGCGAGCGCCAGCGCGGCGACGCGAGCTTCGCCTCCGCCTCCGGCAGCTTCGCCAGCTCCTCGCCGACGCGGTACGGGTTGCCGTCGGTGAGACGCGCGAGCCGCTCGAGCTCGCCGAACGGCAGGCCGAGCGCCTTGCCCACGTCGCGGATCGCGCCGCGCGCGTGGTAGGTCGAGAAGCTCGCGACGAGCGCCGAGTGCTCGTGGCCGTAGCGCTCGCAGACGGCGACGATCAGCTTCTCGCGGATGTCGCGCGGGAAGTCGAGGTCGATGTCCGGCACCGAGGCCATCTCCCTGTTCAGGAAGCGGCCGAGCGAGAGCCCGGCGTGGACCGGGTCGACGTGCGAGAGGCCGGTCAGGTAGCAGACGATCGAGCCGACCGAGCTGCCGCGTCCGCGGCCCGGCGGCAGGACGTTGCGCGCGAGCGAGCCGCCGCGCACCTCCACCGCGCATTCTCGCGCCAGCTCGAGCACCTCCCAGTGCAGCAGGAAGAAGCCGGCAAGGCCGAGCTCGTCGATCAGCTTCAGCTCGTCGTCAAGTCGTTCACGCGCCAGGGTCCGCAGTCGTGAACGTGATTCTGGAACGCGTAGCGTGCCGTAGCGCTCGGCAAAGGCGCGGTCGCACACGCGCGCGAGCTGGCGGATCGCCGGCTCGCCGGTGTCGGAGAAGTCCGGGTAGCGGTAGCCGAGGTCCTCGGTCAGGTCGAACTCCAGCCGCTCTGCGAGGGCGGCCGTCCGCCGCACCGCGTCGCGGTCGAGCGGGAAGCGCTCCTCGAGCTCGACGGGGGAGGCGAGGACGCTCTCGCGGTTGCCGCGCCGCTCCGCCTCGCAGCCGTCGAGCGAGGTGCGGCAGCGGATCGCGACCAGCGCGTCCTGGAGCGCGGCGCGACGGAAATGGTGGGCGTGGACGTCGCCGGTCGCGATCGTCTCGACCCCGAGCGCCTTGGCGAGATCGCGCAGCGCCGCGAGCCGGCGCGCGTCGCCACGCTCGTACGGGCGCTGCAGCTCGACCAGGAAGCGCTCGCGGCCGAACGCGCGCGCAAGCTCGGCGGCTCCGTTCGGGTCGCGCAGTGCGATGCCGTGCCGCGCGCAGCCGGAGAGGCAGACGAGGCCGTCGTTCAGCTGCGTCAGGAGGGACGCGTCGAGCGATGGCGGCAGCGGCTCGGCTCCCTCCTTCGGCCGGGTCTCCGCGTGCGCCGCGGTCAGCAGCCGGCAGAGGTTGGCGTACCCCTGCGCGCTCTCGACCAGGAGCGTCACGTGCGAGCCGTCCGTGAGCGTCACCTCGGCGCCGGTGATCGGCCGCACGCCGAAGGCCTTCGCCGCGTAGGCGAACTCGAGCGAGGCGTAGACGCCGTCGTGGTCGGTCAGCGCGAGCGCCTCGTAGCCCAGCTCGGCGGCCCGCGCGGCGAGCTCCTCCGGCAGCGACGCGCCGTCGAGGAACGAATAGGCTGAGTGCGCGTGCAGCTCGACGACCACCGCCCGCTGCTCCTAGCGCCCGGCGAGGGCGAGATCGTCACCGATCGTCCCGAACGGACGCTGCGCATCCTCGTCGAGCTCGAGGAGCTGATCTTGACGTGGTTCCGCTACGAGCCCGGCGAGAAGGGGCCGGACCCGCACGTCCACCACCACCACACCGATGCCTTCTACGTGCTCGAGGGCGAGATCGAGGTCTCGCTCGGCCCAGAGCTGCAGGCCGTCCGCGCGACCCCGGGAACCTTCGCAGCCGCACCGCCTGATGTCGTCCACACCTTCCGCAACTCCAGCGACGAAACGGCGATCTTTCTCAACCTGCACGTGCCGTCGTTCGGCTTCGGCGACCACATCCGCGGCAAGGACGTGGACTTCGACCAGCACGAGCCGCCTGCCGACGGCGGCCGCCCGTTCGCCGACGCGGCGGTGGCCGACCCCGGCAGCGCCGAGACGCTCCAGCACGAGACGAGCACGCACTACGTCCTCTGCGACCTGCCGCAGCTGACCGCGATCGACATGACCTTCCAGCCGGAGTTCGAGGGCGTCGACCCGCACACCCACCCCGACCACGTCGACGCCTTCTACGTGCTCGAGGGGCAGGTCGAGTTTCGCGTCGGGGACGAGCCGCAGGTCGCCGGACCGGGGACGTTCGTCGCCGCCCCACCGGGCACCGTCCACGGCTTCCGACACGCCGGGCCGGAGCCGATCCGCTTTTTCAACTTGCACGCGCCGCCCGGCGGTTTCGTCGACCGGCTCCGCGCGTAACCGCCTCACACGCCGCGCTGGCTGAACCAGCGGCCCGCCTCCTCGTCGAGGTACACAACTGCGTGCTCGCCACCGGCGAGGACGACGTCGAAGTAGCGCCGGCTGACGGGATCCTCTGTCCACCAGCGGTCGACGACGCGCCACTCCTCCCGCACCAGCGCGACCTCCACGCGGTTCACGCGCCGCGGCGAGCCGTCCACATGCGCCTCGACGCGCACGGGAAAAGGCTCGTTGATTCGCCTCACCGGCGAAGCCGGCCCGGCTTTTATGGTCGGCATCGCAAGCGACGATTGAGACGTCGCACTGGCAAAGCCAGCACGACTCTTGAACGGCATCGCAAGCGACGCCTCAGTCGTCGCGAGGAACCAGCAGCGCGCGCTGCTCGGGCAGGCGTGACCACGGCGCGACCTCGACGACGGTGCAGACGGATCCCGATCCGGTTCCGGCGCGGACCTGGCGCAGGCCCTCGCTCAGGTGCGCCCGCAGCTCGTCGCCCTCGGGCCGCACGAGCTCGAGCTGGTTGCCCACCGACTCCGCGAGCACGAGCGCCTCGAGCCGCAGCATCACGACCGGCGCCGGCAGGTCGTTGAGCTTCGATGCGAGCGCGGTGCGCAGGCGGGCGGGATCGGCGGTGGCGTCGCGAAGCGTCACCGTCCGCCGCCACGAGCCGCCGCCGACCAGGCGCCCCGCAAGCGCGACCTTACGCAGGGCCCGCCCGCCTCGCTCCGGCCGGGCCAGCAGCCGGTCGAGCAGGACGCCGAGCGACCGGCGCAGCGTCAGCTCGTTCCCGACCGCCTCCGGAAACTCGAGCGTCTCGAACAGCTCCGCCGCCGGCCTCCGCCCGCGCACGCGCCGCTTCGAGCCGCCCCTCGCCAGGCTCCAGGCGCGCCGGCCGTCCGGCCCCAGACGTTCGGCCACGGCGCCACCCGGAAGCCCGGCAAACTCGCCAAGTCTCTTCACCCCGAGCTCCTCCAGCTCCTCGCGCCGGCGGGCGTCCATCGGCAGCAGGCTCACCGGCAGCGGCGCGAGGAACTCCCGCGTCCGCTCGTCCGAGACCACGAGCGCCTGCCCGGAGCGCGCCACGTTCGCCGCGGCCAGAGCCGCGAAGCGCCGCGTTGCCGCGCCGACGCGCGCGTCCCAGCCCGCGCCCACGGCCTTCAGAGCGCGCTTGAGCGCCGCCTCGAGCCCGCCGTAGAGCCGCTCCACGCCGCGCGTCTCGAAGTACGCGCAGCCCGGCGCGGCCGAGTCGACGGAGAAGCCGGCGTCCTCGAGTCGCCGCACGATCTCCTCCCACGCCTCCTCGGCCGCGGCGGGATCGGGATCGACGAGCCGCAACGACGGACACATCGCGAGCGCCTCCCCCAGCCGCATCCCGGGCTGAACGCCGGCCGTCTCCGCGGCCGCGGTCACCGAGCCCACCAGCGCCTCCGCTCCCGGCTCCGGGGCGAGCGCCGCCGGCTCGAGCTGCAGCCGCGGCCGCTCGCGCAGCGCCGCACGAAGCTCGAACCCGGGGATGGCGAGGCAGGCGATCATGGGAACGTATGTTCTACCAGAACACACGTTCCCCTTCAAGGGTTCGCCAAACTCCCAGAAGTGATCTCGACTGCCCTGGCCATCCTGATCGCCCTGGCGCCGTCCGGCTTCAGCGCACGCGTCGACAATTCCTGGTTCCCGCTGCGGCCGGGGACGGTGTACGTCTACGAGGGGATGAAGGACGGCAAACCCGCTCGTGACGCCGTGACGGTCACCCACGACGTGGCCAAGATCGACGGAGCTCCCTGCCGAGTCGTCAAGGACCGGCTCTATCTCAGCGGAAAGCTTGCCGAGCGGACGACCGACTGGTACACGCAGGACGGCCGCGGCAACGTCTGGTACTTCGGCGAGTCGACGGC
>JBJMJY010000102.1:0-12174 GCA_045806105.1 Gaiellaceae bacterium
CAGCTCGAGGGGGTCGTGGCGGTTTCGGTGGAGGAGCGGGAACAGGCTCAGGTGCTGGTCGTCCAGACGCGAGCCGACACGGAGCTGACCTCGGCGATCCTCGGTCACCTCGACGGCGGCCAAGTCGGGCGGATCTCGCGGCGGGAGCCGACGCTCGAGGATGCCTACGTCGCGCTGGTCACCGCGGAATGAGCACGCTGCGGCTGCTCAGAGTGGGTTGGTACCTCCAGTTCAAGATGATCTTGCGCTCGCCGTTCGACGGGATCGGGAATGTCCTCTACCCGTTGTTCTTCGCCACCACGGCCTTTTTCGTCTTCCGCGCCGGGCAGAGCCCGCGAACGCTGATCTATGCGTCGCTCGGAGCCGCGGTGATGGGCATGTGGTCGTCCGTCAGCACCTCGGCCGGCTCTGCGATGCAGCGCGAGCGCTGGTGGGGGACGCTCGAGCTCCTCGTCGCCGCGCCACGGCACTTCTCGCTCATCCTGTTCCCGTCCACGCTCGGCCTTGCGACGGTGGGGATCTACAACCTGACCGCGACCCTCCTCTGGGGCCGGTTCGCCTTCGGCATCCCGCTTGCCGTCGAGCACCCGCCGCTCTTCGTGCTCTCGATCATGGGCACGGTGCTCGCGTTCGCCGGGCTCGGCCTGCTCTTCGCCGTCTCGTTCGTCCGCTTCCGTGCCGCGTGGGTCCTCGGGAACTTCTTCGAGTACCCGGTCTGGCTGATCTGCGGCTTCCTCGTGCCGCTGACGCTCCTCCCGTCGTGGGTCCGCCCGGTCTCGTGGGTGCTCGCCCCGACCTGGGGCATGAATGCGATTCGTGAGTCGGCTCTCGGCGGCACCCCGCTGCCCGACCTGCTCCTGTGCCTCGGCCTCGGTACGGTCTACGTCGGCTTCGCCGTGCTCGTGACGAACCGCGTGCTCGACGACGCACGCGCCCGCGGCTCCCTCTCGCTGACGTGATCGTCGCGGCCCGCATCTTCTTCGTCGGCGGCCTGACGAGCTTCCGGGCGCTCTTCTACTGGCTGACACCGTGGATCTACGTGCCGACGATGCTGATCGCACCGCTCTTCCAGATCCTGCTCTTTGCGTACATCGGGCGCTCCGCGGGCCTGGAGTCGGACGAGTTCTACTTGATCGGAAACGCGCTGCAGTACGCCTCGATCCCGTGCCTGTTCGCGATGGCGCAGGCGATCGGCGGCGAGCGGTACCAGAACACGCTCAGCGCGATCCTCGTCAGCCCCGCCCCGCGGATCCCGCTCTTCTTCGGACGGTCGCTGCCTGTGGTCCTGAACGGCGCGTTCGTAGCCGCTTTCGCCCTGTTGGTCGGATCGCTGATCCTCGGGGTGCACCTGCCCACGAGCTCGCTCGCACCGCTGATGCTCGTCGTCCTGATTGCGGCCTTGTCCTGCACGGGCCTGGGCCTGGTCAACGCCGCCCTCAGCCTGCGGATCCGCGAGAACGCGGTGCTCTCCAACGTGATCTTCGGCTTCCTGCTGATCTTCACGGGCGCGAACGTGCCGCTCGACTCGCTTCCGGGTTGGATGAGCACCGCGGCGCAAGGGATGCCGTTCACGCACGCCATCGAGGCTGCCCGCCAGCTGGCTGCAGGGGCGTCGCTCGGCGACGTCGCCGACCTGCTCGGGGCCGAGCTGCTCGTGGGCGCGATCTACGGGATCGCGGGGTACGCGCTGCTGCGCTGGTTCGAGGTCCTCAGCCGGCGGCATGCCTCGCTCGAGCGGTCGTGACGCGGGCGCGCGACCTCAACTGGATGCAGGTCGAGGAGTACCTGGCGCGTGACGACCGCGCCGTGCTCCCGGTCGGCTCGACGGAGCAGCACGGCTACCTCTCGCTGGAGACGGACAACATCCTTGCCGAGCGCGTCTCGGCCGAGGCCGCGGAGCCGCTCGGCGTGCTCGTCCTCCCGCCGCTGGCCTACGGCCTGACGCCGTCGTTCGCCGCCTACCCGGGAAGTCCGACGCTGCGGCTCGAGACCTTTCTCGCGGTGCTGCGCGATCTGCTCGACTCGTTGCACGGCCAGGGCTTCCGGCGCTTCCTGGTCGTGAACGGGCACGGCGGGAACATCGCCGGCCAGTCGCTGCTGCGTGAGTGGACGGCCGCGCACCCCGATGCGCAGGCGATCTTCCACAGCTGGTGGTCGAGCCCCCGCGTGCAGGCGGCCGCGAAGGAGGTCGACCCGGAGCCGAGCCACGCCAACTGGTTCGAGAACTTCCCGTGGACCCGGCTTCCCGGCGTCGAGCTGCCGCAGGAGCGAAAGGCAGCGCTCGACCAGGCGGCGTACCGCGTCGCCGGGCCGGGCCAGGTGCGCGAGCTGCTCGGCGACGGCGTCTTCGAAGGCGCCTACGAGCTCCCCGACGAGCAGGTCGCGCGTGTGTGGCAGGCGGGGGTCGACGAACTGCGCGACCTCCTGGAGAGCGGCTGGCGTTGATCGATCCGCTGGCAACGTTCCACGAGTGGTTCGCTGAGGCGCGGGCCGCGGGGGTCGAGGTGCCCGAGGCGATGACGCTCGCCACCGCCGGCGCCGACGGCCGCCCCTCCGCACGGATGCTGCTGCTGAAGAGCGCCGACGCGCGGGGCTTCACGTTCTTCACCGGCTACGCGAGCCGCAAGGGCCGCGAGCTGGCTGAGAACCCGCGCGCGGCGCTCGTCTTCTACTGGCGCCCGCTCGGCCGGCAGGTGCGGGTCGAGGGCGCGGTGCGGAAGCTCTCGCCCGAGGAGTCCGACGCGTACTGGGCGACGCGGCCGCTGCGGTCCCGCGCCGCCGCAGCTGCCTCTCGCCAGAGCGAGCCGATCGCGAGCCGCGAGGCGCTGGAGGCCGGGTTCGAGCAGCAGCTCGCGCTCGGCGAGCCATCGAGGCCGGAGCGCTGGGGCGGCTACCTGCTCGAGCCGGAGGCGATCGAGCTCTGGCAGCACCGCGACGACCGTCTGCACGAGCGCATCAGGTTCACGCGCGCGCGCGAGGGCTGGCGCGAGGAGCGGCTCGCGCCGTAGGAGCGCTTGCGGTGGTTCCCGGACCGCGAAAGCGGGCATGAGAGGGGCGTGGCCACCACCGTCCGACACGAGCTGCTCGGCTGCGACGGCTTTCGCATCGAGTCCGACCAAGGGCTGATCGGCTGGGTCGAGGAAACCTGGCTCGGGTCCTCGCGCGAGCCGGCCGCGCTCGCGATCCACCTGGTCGATGGACGCCGCGGCCTTCTCCTCGCCTCCGAGGTCGAGTCCGTGGTCGCCGAGCGGGAGCTCGTTCACATGAACGACCACGGGCGGTTGCTCGAGCTCGACGTTCCTCGGTTCGAGAGCGCATCCCTCGCCGGCGGGCCGGTCGTCGCCGCCTCGTGGCACACGACGGGGGTGACGCTGGAGCCGCCTGCTCCTCCGGGACCGGTTCAACGCGCCCTGCTCAGCGTGCGCCCTTGGCGACTCGCGGCCCCACCGACGCCCGTTGCCGACCGGCCGCTGTGGCAGCTCGTCGCCATCCTCTATACCTCGCTGGCGCTGATCGTCGGCCTCGTGATCGGGCTCGCGTTCCTAGCTGCGCGACTCGTCGCCGGCAGCCCGTACTGAGACAACCCGCGACGCCGTTACGCCAGCCTCTCGAGCAACCGGATCAGCTCCTCGCGCCGGTACCCGTGCTTGCGCGCGAACAACAGCAGCTCCTGTGCTCTCGCCACGACCGCCCCCTCCTCCGGCGTCCCGGCGACGGTCACCCCCCGTCCGCGGCGAAATTCCAGCAGGCCCTCGTCGCGCAGCATCCGCAGCGCGCGGAGGACCGTGTTCGAGTTCACGCCCAGTACCGCGGCGAGGTCGCGGGCCGGCGGCAGCCTGTCCCCCGGGCCCGCCTCGCCGTCGGCGATCGCGCGACGGATCTCGGCAGCCACCTGCTCGTGCAGCGGAAGCGCGTCGTCGCGGTCGATCTCGCCGATCATGGTGCTACGAACGGTAGCACCATGGCGATGTTGAGTCGGTCGTCGCTCGCTCGCTCGCTCGCTACTTGACGAGCGAGAGCAGCTTGAACATCGGCAGGTACATCGAGATGATGATCACGCCGACCATCGCGCCCACGCCGATCATCATCAGGGGCTCGATGATCGCGGTGAGTGAGGAGATCGCCGTGTCGACCTCGTCCTCGTAGAAGTCGGCGATCTTCCCGAGCATCTTCTCGAGCTCTCCCGTCTCCTCGCCGATCTTCACCATCTGGCTGACCATCGGCGGGAAGACCGGGTTCTCGATCAGCGGCTGGGCGATCGGCACTCCCTGGTGCACCTTCTGGCGGACGCCGGCGAGCGCCTCCTCGACGACCCAGTTGCCGGCGGTCTGGCCGGTGATCTCGAGCGCCTTGATGATGTCGACGCCGGCCGCGACGAGCGTCGAGAGCGTCCGCGAGAAGCGCGCCATCGTGACCTTGAGCACGACGTCGCCGATCTTCATCGGGATGCGCAGCTTGATCCGGTCCCAGAGCTGGCGGCCCGCCTCCGTCCTCTTGAAGCGCCGGACGCCCCAGATCATCAGGCCGATCGCCGGGAAGATGATGTACCAGTGGTTGCGCAGCTGGTCGGACGCGGCCACGACCCACTGGGTCAGCATCGGCAGCTCGCCGTTCAGCTGCGCGAAGATCTTCACGAAGACCGGCACGAGGAACATCAGCAGGCCGATCAGGACGAGGGTGGCGAAGATCAGCACCATCGTCGGGTACATCATCGCGCTCTTCACGCGTCGCTTGATCTGGGTCTCCTTCTCGATCTGGAGCGCGACGCGGTCGAGCACCTGGTCCAGGATTCCGGCGGCCTCGCCCGCCTCGACCATCGCGATGTAGAGCCGGCTGAAGATCTTCGGGTGCCGCGCCATCGCCTGGGAGAGCAGCAGGCCGCCTTCGACGTCGGCGCGCAGCTCGCGGATCACCAGCGCGAAGTACGGGTCGTCGGTCTGCTCCTCGAGGATCACGAGCGAGCTGACCACGTTGAGGCCGGCCTCGATCATCGTCGCGAACTGGCGCGAGAAGATCTGCAGCGTCTTCGGCTTGATCTTCTTGAAGACGGTGCGGACGCCCTCCTCGCCGCTCGCCGGCAGCTCCTCGAGGTACTCGGCGAGCAGGCCGCGCACACGCAGCTGCTCGCGTGCCGCCTCGACGTCCGGGGCGTGAACCTGGCCGTCGAGCCGCAGACCCTCAGCGTTGATCGCGCTGTAGGTGTACGCCGCCATACAGACGCCCTATCGGCAGGGGGATTCGCCCGCTTGAGGGATGCGAGCGGCGTGCCGATAGGGCTCAAGTGCGCGCGCGGCTCCGCTCACAGGACGGCTTCGGCCTGATCGAGCTCCTGATGGCGATGGTGATGCTGAACATCGGCATCCTCGCGATCGTGGCCGCGTTCCAGACCGGGATGTTCGCGCTCAACCGTGCGAGCAGGCTCTCAACCGCCTCGGCACTCGCCGACCAGCAGATGGAGCTCTACCGGGCGGTGACCTACGTCGCGATCGCGCTGGACAGCACGTCGCTCGCCGCAGTCGACGACACGTACAGGTGCGATACCGCGCTCGGCTCGTCGTGCCCGAACTCGACCTCGGGTGAGACGACGACCACCTGCAGCGGCTCGCCGCTGCCGAACGAGTGCCTCCCGAGCCGCACGGTGACCGGCGCCGACCGCAAGCCATACCGGGTCGACACCTACATCACGACGACCACGCCGACCGGCGGGCGCGCGCTCAAGGCCGTGACCGTGGTCGTCCGCGACGGGGCGAAGCTCTCGGCGCGCCCACTCTCGCGCCTCGCGTCGACGTTCGACCAGTCCACGGGCTGACCCGGGGTCAGACCCCGGACGTGGCCGACGCGGACACGTTGGCACGCCGCAGCCCGCAGCCGGCACGAAGACCTACGGTTGACTGAGCCGCGCACAAGCACGCGCGCGCATGTCCGAAGCGGACATGCCCGGGGTCAGACCCCGGACGTGGCTCTTCGCTACGAGACGGACAGCAGGCGCAGCACGTAGCGCGTACCGTCGCTCGTGTTCTGGAGCGTCATCGGCTTCGCCTTCGTGAGCGTCTCCGTCGGCGCGCCGTTGGCCAGCGAGCCGCCGGCGATCGAGATCTTCGCGCTCTTCTTCGTCAGCGAGACGAGCTTGAAGAAGGGATCCGAGGAGGGGAACACGGCGCCGACCTGAACCGTCTGCGCGACACCGTTCACCGAGATCTCTGCCGTCGTGACGACGGCCTGCGCCGGCGTAGCTGCCGGGACGCTGCTCGTCCCGCCGCCCGTGCCGCCGCCGCTCCCGCTGCCACTGCCGTTGCCGCCGCCCGTCGCCGGAGACGACGGCTTCGCGCCGTTCGAGCCGGTGGCTCCCGCGGCCGGCGTCGCGCCGGAAGCGCCGGTCGCGCCGTTCACGTCGAGCTGCTGCACGAACGGGTCCTTCGTCCGGAAGAGACCGAACGCGAGCAGCTGCCCGGACTGCGGCGCGGGCACCGCATCGGCGTCGACGAGGCCGTCGCCGCCGGCCGCCGCGGCGCCGGCGGTCGCGTTGCCGCCGCTCAGCGACGGCGCCGCGATCGGCGCGGCGGTGCCGCTCGACGAGGTCGTCGTGGTCGCGGAGCTGGACGAGCTCTGGTCGGCGGGATGCAGCATCTTCATCGTCCGCGGCACCTGGAAGGCGAGCACGCCGAGCAGGATCACGCCGCCGACGCCGGCGTAGATCTTCTGCCGCTTGGCCTTGGCCTTCGGGTCGATCTTCTTCGCCATGTCAGGTCCCCGCCGGGGTCGCGGTTGCGTCGGCAGGCGCGGGGGCCGTCGGGGCCGGAGTCGCGCCGCCCGCCCCCGTGGCACCGGTCGCGCCGGTGGCGCCTGTCACACCCGTGGCGCCTGTCGTGCCCGCGGGCACGACCGTCGGCGCGGTGCCGGTGCCGAACACGAACGCGTCGATCACCAGGTGTGCGCGAATCTGCGGGAAGCCGGGCGGCGGCGGGGCCTCCGCGAAGTCGACCTCGTCGATCGCGAAGAGCCGGCCGTTCGCGTCGAGTGTCCCCTGACGGACGTCCACGAGGTTGCGCAACCGGTAGAGGAAGTCCGAGAGGTCGTAGAAGTTGCCCTGGAACTCGACCGTGATCGGGATCGCCAGGTACCCGGAGATCGGCGTGGCGGTGGTCGCGGGCGTGATCTGCTCGAAGGTGATCCCGCTGTCGGCGGCGACCTGGTTCAGCTCGAGCAGGATCCCGGCCATGTCGGTCTGGTCGGGCATCGCCTTCGTCAACCGGTAGAGATCGGCGACGCGGATCTCCGCGCCCTTCTTGGCCTCGAGCGTGAGCGCCTGCGCGGCGTCGATCGCGCTCTGCGTGTCGACGATCTGGTGCTCGAGGTCGGTGGCCTTCGAGCGCTGCGGCCCGATCAGCAGGAACCAGCCGCCGAGGCCGGCGATCACGAAGCCGAGCACGATGAGGACGATCACGAGCGGCTGCGGGATCGCGCGCTTCACTGGCCGCCTCCCGGCCGGCGCACGTCGGCGGCGATCGTGAAGTGCACTGCGTTCGCCGCGCCGAGCTTGGTCCGCGTGCTCTGCTGCAGCTGGACGTTGACGAGGTCGGGGACGACTCCGAGTCGCGACAGCAGCCGTGCGACGGCCGCGTGCGAGTAGGTGAAGCCGTCGAGCGTGAACTGGGTCGCCGCCAGGGCGGCGCCCGCGGCGGCAGGCGCCGGCGGAGTCGCCGCCGACGAAGGCACCGGCGCCTTCGCCGAGATCGTCGCGAGCCAGACGTCGTCCGGCAGCACCAGCGAGAGCTCCCGGAAGACGCGGTCCCACGCGACCCGGCGCGAGAGCGCGGTGCTGAGGGCGGTCACGCGCGCCTGCTTGTCGGCCGCGAGGGCCGACTGGGTCTTGACCTTCGTCGCGTCGGGCGTCGGAATCGCCTGCAGCTCGTCCTGCAGCGACGCGAGCGCGGCCTGCTTGTCCTTGGCCTTGCCGCTCGCGGACAGGAACATCGCCGACATCACGGCCGCCAGCAGGACGGCGAGCACGACGGGAACGAGGACGAGCCACTGCGGCCGCTGCGGCCGCCCGCGGCGTGAATCGTCCTTCGGCAGCAGGTTGATCGCGCGCATTGGCTCTTAGTCCTCGATCCCGAGGCCGATGGCGACGGCGAGCGAGCCGAGCTGCGCGGTCTCGCGCAGCTTCTTGCCGAGCTTCACGCGCAGCAGCGGGTCGCCGACCGCGACGCGCACGCCGATCAGCCGCTGGAGCTCCTCGGCGACGCCGCCGAGGTGTGCGGTGCCGCCCGTGATCACGATCTCGCCGATGCCCAGCGAATTCGGCTGGTTCTGGTAGAATTGGAGCGAGGAGACGAGCTCGCGCGCGAAAGCCTGCAGCTGCCGCCTCACCGCCTCGCGAGCACGATCCGCCTGTTCCTGAGTCATCCCTTCGGGCACGCTGGTGCCGGAGAGCGAGAGCCGCCGCTTCACCGGCTCGGCCTCCGAGGGCGCGCAGTCGAGCTCGCGCGCGATCGCGACGTCGAGCGTCTGGCCGCCCCAGTCGAGCACGCGCGTGAACTCGCACACGCGGCCGTCCGAGACGGCGAACGTCGAGCGGTCGTGGCCGACCGAGACGACGACGAGCGCCGCGTCAGACGGCGCCTCGTCATCGGGCTTCGGGTCGCCGAGCGCGCGCAGCAGCGCGAATGCCTCGAGGTCGATTCCGGCCAGCCGCACGCCGGCCTTCTTGCAGGCGGAGACGTAGCGGTCGATCAGCTCGCGGTAGGCGACGACGAGCAGGACGCGGCGGATGCGCTGGCCCTCCTCGTCGATGCGCTCGCCGAGGACGTGGTAGTCGAGCACCGCCTCCTCGAGCGGGATCGGCAGGGCCTCCTGGGCGCGGTAGCGGATCGCGTTCTCGAGCTGCTTCGGGTCGGCGATGCCCGCGATCTCCAGGATCCGGACGCCGATGCGGTTGTTGGCGATGCCGAGCCGTACGCCCTGGCGCGGGAGCTTGTGCTTGCGGAAGAACGCGCGCAGCGCCTCGGCCAGCAGCTCCGGCTCGCGCAGCTCGCCGCCGACGACGATGCCGCTCTCGAGCGGCTCGCGGGCGACCTGGACGAGCTCGGGGGAGCCGTTGTTGACGACGCGCGCCGCCGCGAGCTGGGAGCCGCCGATCTTGAGCCCGACGAGACGCTTGGTGCGCTTGTGGCCGGTGTTTCGCCGGCGCGGCGCCTTCGTCTTGGGCTCGTCGTCCACGACCGCCCGCTCGGCCTTCGGCTTGCGCTTGAACGAGATCTCCTTCTTCAGGCCCGAGCCCTTGGGCTTCGGCGCGCTCACAGCCTTCGGCGGCTTCTCCTTCTTTGCCTTCGGCTGCTTCGGCGGCTTCGGTTCCTTCGGCTTGCGCCGGAACGAGATCTCCTTCTTGAGCAGCGAGGTCTTCTCCTCGGGCTCGGGCTCGAACTCGAAGTCAGGCTCCGGCTCCGGCTCGGGCTCGGGTTCGGGCTCGGCGACGAGCTCCGGCTCGGGCGCAGGCTCGGCCAGGGGCTCCGGAAGCTCCGCGGTCTCGTCTACCGCCTGGAGCTCGTCGGCCGCCGGCGTCTCCTCGACCGGCTCCTCGGCGGGGTCGTCGCGGCCGAAGCCGACCTTCTCGTTCCAGTCGGTCACCGCTTAGCCCTCCGCCAGCCGCAGCGCGGTCGCTGGCGCAGCCTCGTCGGCGGGGACGTCGAAGCCGGCGCGCTCGAGGATGCCGACCAGCTGCTCGGGCCGGCTCGAGCGCGAGAGCGCGACGTCGTAGGTGACGACGCCGCGGAGCGTCAGGTCGGCGAGCGACTGCTCCATCGTCTGCATCCCGCGCGTGGTGCCGGTCTGCATCACGGAGTAGACCTGCTCGACCTTCGCCTGGCGGATCAGGTTCCGCACGGCGTCGTCGGGAAAGAGAATCTCGAGGGCG
This sequence comes from Gaiellaceae bacterium, assembly GCA_045806105.1. Taxonomy (GTDB): domain Bacteria; phylum Actinomycetota; class Thermoleophilia; order Gaiellales; family Gaiellaceae; genus AC-32. The sequence goes on from JBJMJY010000102.1 coordinate 9,914, forward strand.
GGCACACGGCCCTTGCCGTCGGCGGTCGGGAGCAGCGCCTGGGTGACGACGCCCTCGAGCGTGGCGGCAAGCTGTATCCGGATCTGGTCCTGCTGCGCGGCCGGGAAGGCGTCGATCACTCGGTCGATCGTGCCCGGGGCGCTCTGGGTGTGCAGCGTGGCGAAGACGAGGTGCCCGGTCTCGGCCGCGGTCAGCGCGGTCGAGATCGTCTCGAGATCGCGCATCTCGCCGAGCAGGATCACGTCGGGGTCCTGGCGGAGCGCGGCGCGGAGAGCCTCGGCGAAACTAATCGCGTCGACGCCGATCTCGCGCTGGTTGACGACGCAGCGCTTGTGGCGGTGCACGAACTCGATCGGGTCCTCGATCGTGAGGATGTGCTCCGCACGCTTGCGGTTGATCTCGTCGATCAGCGCCGCGAGCGTCGTCGACTTACCGGAGCCCGTCGGGCCGGTGACGAGCACGAGCCCCCGCGGGTTGTCGGTCAGCGAGTGCAGCGCCGAGGGGATCCCCAGCTCCTCGAGCGTCTTGATCTCGGTCGGGATGAGACGGAAGGCGGCGCCGAGCGCCTCGCGCTGCCAGTACACGTTCACGCGGAAGCGCGCGAGGCCGGGGATCGAATGCGCGAGGTCGATCTGGCGGTCGACCTCGAGGTGCTTCTGCTGCTCGGTGGAGAGGATCCGGTAGAGCAGCTGCTGCGTCACCTCGGGCGTCAGCGGCGGGATGTCCTGCAGCGGCTCGAGCTTCCCGCGCACGCGTACGACAGGGTGTGCGCCCACGGCGACGTGCAGGTCGGACGCGTTCCGCGCCACCATCTGCTCCAGCAGGTCGTCGATCGAGTACGGGATGTCCGCCATGGCCGCTGCGTGGGCTATCGGCACGGCCATTCACTGACTTGAGGGTCTGCTCGGGGGCGGTCCGGAGGCCCGTCCCGCTTCCCCTTTTCGGGGGGTGCGCCGCCGGGGTGGCGGCCCCGATAGAGGGCGAAGGCCATCTGCGCACCCCCTCAAGGAGGACCACGCATGTCTGCACTTTCGCACCGTCTCGGCCAGGTGCGGCGCGATGAGAAGGGCTTCACCCTCATCGAGCTTCTGGTCGTCATCATCATTCTCGGGATCCTGCTTGCGATCGCGATCCCCTCGTACCTGAGCTTCCGCACGCGGGCCAACAAGTCCGCCGCGCAGGCCAACGTCCGCGCCGCCGTGCCGGGCATGGAGGCGTTCAACGCCGACCACGCCACCGGCTACACGGGCGTGACGTTGACCAAGCTGCAGGGCTCGTACGACGCCGGGATCAAGAACATCAAGGTCTCGGTCGCCAACTCGACGACCTACTGCATCGTCAACACGGTTCCCGGCACGGTGAAGTACCACAAGTCGGGCCCGGGCGCCGACATCAAGTCGGGCAGCTGCTAGAGCCCGTCTGAGCTGGTTCCGAGAGGGCGCGGGAGACCGCGCCCTCTCTTTTTGGGCTAAGGGCGACCGCGTTTGCAGCCGATAAGGCCGACGATGAGCTTCGCGCGGCGGACATCGACGGACGAGCACGGCTTCACGCTGATCGAGCTGCTCGTCGTGATCATCATCCTGGGCGTCCTGCTCGCGATCGCGATCCCCTCGTACCTGAGCTTCCGCACGCGGGCCAACAAGTCCGCCGCGCAGGCCAACGTCCGCGCGGCGGTGCCGGGGATGGAGGCGTACAACGCCGACCACGCCACCGGCTACGTGGGCGTCAACCTCGGCAAGCTGCAAGGCTCGTACGACGCGGGCATCAAGAACGTGACCGTCCGCGCCGCCACCCAGGGCGGCTACTGCGTCGAGAACACCTCGCCGGCGATCGTGACCTACCACAAGTCCGGCCCGTCGGGCGACATCCAGCCCGGCGGCTGCTAGCTACCGGGCGTGGGCTCACCCGTTCGGGGGTGAGCGGCCCGTCGTGGGGTGCCGATCTAACGGCCGCCACCGCAGTTCACTAGTCGAAGGAGCCACCGAATGCACACCATGCGGCAGCGTCTGACGAGAGACGATCGCGGCTTCACGCTGATCGAGCTCCTCGTCGTCATCATCATTCTCGGGATCCTGCTTGCGATCGCGATCCCCTCGTACCTGAGCTTCCGCACGCGGGCCAACAAGTCCGCCGCGCAGGCCAACGTCCGCGCCGCCGTGCCGGGCATGGAGGCGTTCAACGCCGACCATTCGACCGGCTACACGGGCGTGACGTTGACCAAGCTGCAGGGCTCGTACGACGCCGGGATCAAGAACATCAAG
>JBJMJY010000103.1:0-4302 GCA_045806105.1 Gaiellaceae bacterium
CGGTCGTGCTCGTCGTCGCCGACGTCGAGCGATGACGCCAGCTCGGCGATCGTCCTGCTTGCGTCGGCGTCGAGTGAGAGCGAGGCTCCCTCTGCTGCCAGCGCGAGGAGCTCGAGCGATCGGCGCGGATCGACGCGGCCAAGACGGCTGGCGCCGGTGACGAGCATGTTGATCGCCGTGGTCGAGGTCCCGGCAGCGAGTTCGATCGAGCCTCGGAGCCGGTGGCAGTTGGCGAGCAGCACGGGGTCGTCGACGAGCGGCTCGGCTGCCTCTATCAGGCGGGCCGCCTGCGGCAGGAGCCCTGTCAACCACGCATCGGACGCTGCCTCGGCCAGTCGGCGTCCCTTCTCGTGCGGCGACGGAGACAGGTCGGCGGCGCGCTCGGCCGCCGCCGACGCGGCCGTGAACGCATTCCGCGACCGCGCGCGTCCAGCCGCCTGCTCGAGCTCCCGGGCCACCTCCTCGTCCGGCTCGAGCGTTGCCGCCGCGAGGTGCCACGCATACCGGTCGATCTCACCCGCATCCATAAGCGTCTCTGCGAGCGCGCGATGGACCGCGCGCCGCTGGGCGAACCTCGCGGTTCCATAGATCGCCGAGCGGACAAGCGGATGCCGGAAACGGATCTCCGCCGCCTCCACGCGGACGAGCCCGGCCTCCTCTGCGCTTTCAAGTGCCGCCAGATCTGAGCCGAGGCGCCTCGCGGCAGCTGCCACTGCGTCGGGTCTGCCGGTGTCCTCAGCAGCCGCGATCAACAGCAGCAACCGCGCATCTGCCGGCAGGTCGCGGACGCGGTCGGCGAACAGCCGCTCGACGCCCGAAGACATCGGCAACGGCTGCGGCAGCGGCTCGCCCCCGGCAAGCTGTTCGCGGGTCAGCAGCGGTGCAAGCTCGACGACCGCGAGCGCATTGCCGCCGGTGGCCGACGCTATACGACGGGCGATGTCGGGAGCGACAGCCGCCCCCGCGCGCGCCGCCAGGATCGCCTCCACGGCGGTGGTGTCCAGGGGTTCGAGACTCAGCTCAGGCAGCGCCGCAGCATCGAACCCGCCTTCACGCGCCGCGAACACGATCGCGATCCGCTCCGCCTGCAGGCGGCGAGCAGCGAATGTCAACGCCTGGGCCGAATCACCGTCGACCCACTGCGCGTCGTCGATCACGCACAAGAGCGGCTGCTCCTCCGCAGCCTCGGCAAGAAGCGTCAGCACCGCCAGCGGCACCCGATACAGGTCGGGCGCACCGCCACCCTCGAGCGCGAAGGCGGCGCGGAGGGCGTCCGCCTGCGGCGACGGCAGCCGCTCGAGGAGCCCGAACGCGGGCCGCAGGAGCTGATGCAGCGCAGCGAACGGCAGCCTCGCCTCCGACTCGACGCCCTTCGCTTCGAGCACCAACATCCCCTCGGCGGCGGTGCGAACCATGTCGAGAAGCGCCGACTTGCCGGCGCCGGGCTCGCCGACCACCACCACGGCGCCGCTGTGCCCAACGCGGGCGTCGCCGAGCAGACCCAACAGGCGCTCCTGCTCGCCCGTACGGCCATGGAGCGACGCGGCTACCTCGACTAGCGGCACGGCCGTCGCGCGCATGTCTGCGCTGTCGAACGAACTCCGGCGACCGACCCGGCTATTTCACCGGCGCGAACGCGGCAGCCCTCTGCGACCGTCGACCGGGACGGTGGAAGCACGACGCAAGACAGGAAGCCAGCCACCACGCGTACGGCGAACCTACCGCCCGCGATGTACGAAGGAAACCCCAGGAGGGCCGGTCCCGACCGGCGACCCTCCGCCTCACGCGCTTGTAAGGAGCCGGATATGTCGTTCTTCTCGTCGAAGCGCTCAGCATCGAGCACGCCCGACCCCTCCGGGCGGGGTTCCAGGCTCGGCCCGCAACGGCTCGCGGAGTTCGCCACCCGGCGACCCGGGCGGGTTCTTGCCGTATGGGGCGTGGTGGTGCTCGTGTCGCTCGGCTTGACAGGGACGCTGCTGGGCTCGGGCCTGACCTCTGACTCGAGCCTGACGAATCATCCGGAGTCCGCTGCGGCCCAAGACCTCATTGACGCACGGCTTCCGGGACAGAGCGCCGTCGACGAGGTCATCGTCGTGCGCTCGGAGGGCTCCGTGGTCACCGATCCGGCCTTCGTCACGCATGTGCGTGCCTTGATCGCGCAGGCCCGTCAGAGCGACGCCGTCACCCAGATCTCCAGCTACCTGGACCCGGGCGGCAAGATCCTGATCTCCGCGGACCGGCACGCCACCGTGTTGCCCGTCGTCGTTGCCCATCCGCAGGAGGAACGGATCGCGGACCTCATCTCGCTCGTCGAGCGCAGCGACGGCAGAGGAGGGTTCGCCGCCCACATCACCGGCACCAACACGCTCGACCGCGACTTCACGGAGCTCTCGGCGAGCGACTTGAGCAAGGGCGAGCTGCAGTTCGGGCTCCCCGCCGCGCTGATCGTGCTGCTGCTCGTGGTCGGCACGCTCGTCGGCGTCGCGATCCCGATGCTGATGGCGATCATCTCGATCATCGTCGCGCTGGGTGTCACCGCCGTCGTCGGCCAGGCGTTCGAGCTCAATCTGTTCGTCCTGAACATGATCGTCGCGATGGGCCTCGCGCTCGGGATCGACTACTCGCTGTTCATCGTCTCCCGCCTGCGCGAAGAGCGCCATCGCGGCAGCGGCACGCGCGAGGCGATCCTGACCGTCGCCAACACCGCCACACGCGCGGTCGTCTTCAGCGGCACCGCATTCGCACTGGCCATGATCGCGATGCTGCTCGTGCCCGACACCACCCTGCGCAGCCTCGGCCTGGGCGCCGTCATCGTCGGGCTGGTCTCGATCGTCGTCGCGCTCACCTTCCACCCCGCGATCCTGATGGTCCTCGGCGACCGCGTCGATCGCCTGCGGGTGCCGTGGCTCGGGCGGCGTGTCGCAGCGTCGGCCGGCGAAGAGGGCCCGCTCTGGCGGCGCGCCGTGCTCGCGGTCATGCGCCGACCGGCGATCAGCCTCGTCGGCACCACAGCCGTCCTGTTGGCGCTCGCCTTCCCCGTCCTGGGCCTGCAGCTGGGCGCCGCCGGAACATCGTCGCTGCCCGACGACACTGTGGCCAAGCAAGGGCTGCTGGCGCTCGAGCGCGACTTCCCCAGCGGCGCGACCGAGCCGGTCACCGTCGTACTCGACGGCTCGCCCGACGACCCGGGCGCCCAGCGGGGATTCGCGCGCCTGCGCGCCGAGCTAGGGGGCGATCGGGACTTCGCCGTCCGAGCGCTCACGGTCGAGACCGGCCCGCGCGTCGCCGTGGCATCCGTGCCGCTCACCGTCGAGCCGAGCAGCGCACGCGGCTCCGCCGCGATCGACCGACTACGCGACGACTACGTGCCGGCCGCCTTCGGCACGGCAGCCGATCGCGTGTTCGTCGGCGGCACGCCGGCCGAGGCGCACGACTCGTTCGCGGTCAACCGGAGCTGGCTGCCGATCGTGATCGCGTTCGTGCTGACGCTGAGCTTCTTCCTGCTCCTGCTCGCATTCCGGTCGATCGCGATCCCGCTGACCGCGATCGCCGTCAACCTGCTCTCGGTCGGCGCCGCCTACGGGATCCTCGTGCTCGTCTTCCAAGAGGGCGTCGGCGCCGACCTGCTCGGCTTCACCCAGGTCGAGCGGATCGACGCGTGGGTCCCGATCTTCCTGTTCAGCGTGCTGTTCGGGCTCTCGATGGACTACCAGGTGTTCCTGCTCAGCCGCATCCACGAGCGCTGGGCAGCCACCGGCGATACGCCGGAGGCGATCGTCCACGGCGTCGCGTCCACCGCGCGGCTGATCACCGGCGCCGCGGCGATCATCATCGTCGTCTTCAGCGGCTTCGCGTCGGGCCAACTCGTCGCCTTCCAGGAGATGGGCTTCGGCATCGCGATCGCGCTCGCGCTCGACGCCACGCTCGTGCGGCTGCTGCTCATCCCCGCCGCCATGCGGCTGCTCGGCGAGCGCAACTGGTACCTGCCCGGCTGGCTGTCCTGGCTACCGAACGTGCAGGTCGAAGGACCGCGGCCCGCCCCGCTGCGACCGGCGGTGCTGGTCCGGCAGTACACCGGCGACGTCGTGCCGGCCGCGACGGCACCGGCCCCGCCTGAGCCTCCCCTAGCGACTTCCAAGGAACGCTGACATGACCACGACAATGAGGGTCTGCATCGTCGGCGCGTCGGGGAAGCTCGGGCGCTACATGGTCGAGCACGCGCTCGATCGCGGCTACGAGGTGGTCGCCGTGTGCCGCGAGCAGAGCGTCGGGAAGCTCGCCGAGTTCGAGGATCGGATCAGC
>JBJMJY010000104.1:0-35801 GCA_045806105.1 Gaiellaceae bacterium
ATTACCACGTGTTCATCATCAGCCGCATCCGCGAGGGCGTGGACCGCGGCATGTCGACGGACCGCGCCGTCGCCGAGGGCATCAAGGCGACCGCCGGCGTGGTCACGAGCGCGGCGGTGGTGATGGTCGCCGTGTTCGCGATCTTCGCCAGCCTCAGCATGATCGAGTTCAAGCAGATGGGCGTGGGCCTGGCGGTGGCGATCCTGCTCAACCTGCTCTCGGTCGGGGCGGCCTACGGGGTGCTCGTGTGGATCTTCCAGGAGGGCCACCTGCAGGGGCTGCTCGGCTTTCATTCCAACGGAGCCGTGGTCACCTGGTTGCCGCTGTTCCTCTTCACGGTGTTGTTCGGGCTCTCGATGGACTACCACGTGTTCATCCTCAGCCGCGTCAAGGAGCTGGTCGACAGGGGTGTGCCCACCGACGAAGCCGTCGCCCGTGGGATCCGTTCGACCGCATCGACCGTGACCGCGGCCGCGGCCGTGATGGTCGGCGTGTTCGCCATCTTCGCTTCGCTCCGAACGCTCGACATCAAGCAGATGGGGGTCGGGCTCGCTGTGGCCGTGCTGCTCGACGCAACGCTGATTCGCGGCGTCCTGCTGCCGGCGGCGATGAAGCTGCTCGGCGACTGGAACTGGTACCTGCCGCGCTGGCTCGAGTGGCTGCCGTCGCTCTCGGCCGAGGGCGCTGTCCGCGAGGAAGCGCCGGACGCCCCGGCTATCCCGACCGGGAGCTGATCAGGGTGACGAGCAATGCCACGAACACATCTGTTCGAAACGGCTCGGAGGCGCACTACGAGGTCGCGGTCGTAGGTGCGGGACAGGCGGGCCTGGCGATGGGCCATTTCCTTGCCCGCCGGCAGCGCCGCCTCACCATCCTCGAGCGCGCCTCCGAGATCGCACCCGCCTGGCGCGAGCGCTGGGATTCGCTGACGCTGTTCACGCCGCGCCGCTACAGCGCGCTGCCAGGGCTCCCCGTCCCCGGGGATCCGGACGGCTATCCGACACGAGACGAGGTGATCGCCTACCTGGAGCGGTACGCCAACACCTTCGAACTACCGATCGAGCTCAACGCCGAGGTCAAAGAGCTCTACCGGGAAGACGACGTCCGCTTCGTTCTCGAGCTCGGTGGACGGACGATCACCGCCGACCAGGTCGTGGTTGCGACCGGGCCGTTTCAGACCCCGTACGTGCCGCCGGTGGCCGAGCGGCTCGCAGTCGATGTCTTCCAGACCCACGCCGTCGGTTACCGCAGGCCCGACGCGGTGCCACCGGGAACCGTTCTCGTAGTCGGGGGCGGAAACACCGGCTTCCAGATCGCGAAGGAACTCTCGGCCACTCACGAGGTCGTCCTCTCGGTCGGCTCGCGCCAAAAGCCGCTGCCGCAGCGCCTGGTCGGGCACGACCTCTTCTGGTGGCTGACGAAGATGCGAATCCTCGACAAGACGGTCGATTCGCGCTTGGGCCAAAGGCTGAGCACGCGCGAGACGCTGATCGGCTCGCGCCCGCGCAAGCTCGAGCGACGCTATGGCGTCGAGCTCAAACCGCGCCTCGTTGACGTCGAGGGCCACACGGTTCGCTTCCAGGACGGCAGCGCGCTCGAGGTCGGCGCCGTCATCTGGGCGACGGGCTACCGCCCCGATTACGCCTGGATCAAGCTGTCGATCTTCGACGAAGCCGGTCGGCTGCGCCATCGTCGCGGAGTCACGGACGTGCCCGGGCTCTACTTCCTCGGTCTCACGTGGCAACACACGCGCGGCTCGGCGCTGATCGGCTGGGTGAAAAACGACGCGAGGTTCATCGCCGAGCAGATCGCTGCCTCCCAGGAATCGAAGGCGCTGACGGCGGTCGGCACGGCGGCATCCGCTGAGCCTCGTTCGACTGAAAGGGTGTGACCCATGGACAACCACGAAAGCCACAGTCAGACCGCCGAATTCCCGCGCGAGACCGAGGGGCTTCCCGAGGCACGCAAGACAGAGCTGATCGAGCTCGCCGACGGCGGCGAGTTCGAGCTCGAGATCAGCCCCGTCAAGAAGCGAATCGGCGATGCCACGGTACGGATGCTGGCCTACAACGGCTCCGTTCCCGGCCCGACACTCAAGGTCCCTCAGGGCTCGACGGTCACCGTCCACGTCACCAACCATGGCGACCTCGATGCGACCGTCCACTGGCACGGGCTGCGCCTCGAGAACCGCTACGACGGCACCCACGACACGCAGGCGCCGATCCCGGTGGGGGAGACCTTCACCTATCAGGTGCAAGTGCCCGACCCCGGCGCCTACTGGTACCACCCGCACATCCGCGAGGACTACGGCCAGGAGCTGGGCCTCTACGGGAACATCCTCGTCACCCCGGCGGAGGCGGGTTACTGGCCGCCTGCAAATCGCGAGCTGCTGCTCACGCTCGACGACATCCTGATCGAAGACGGACAGATCGCCGCCTTCCGTGAGTCGGAGACGACGCACGTGGCGATGGGCCGCTTCGGCAACGTGATGCTCGTCGCCGGCGAGCCCGATCTCTCGCTGGAGGCCGAGCGCGGAGAGGTCGTGCGCTTCTACCTCACCAACACCGCCAACACCCGGGTCTTCAACGTGACGCTGCCAGGCGCGCAGCTGAAGCTGATCGGCGCCGACGCCGGCCACTACGAGCGAGAGGAATTCGTCGACGAGGTCCTTCTTGCACCCTCCGAGCGCGTCGTCGTCGACGCGCTCCTCGGCGAGGCCGGCGAGCTCGAGCTCGAGCACAGAACGCCCGAGCGCACGTACCGGCTTGCGTCGATCACCGTGGCCGAGGAGCCGTCCGAGCGGTCATTTTCCGATCAGTTCGCGCGCTTGCGGACGAACGCCGACATGACGGCGCTCCGCGAGCGGATCGAACCGTTCCTGAAAGCGCCACCGGACAAGACCCTCTCGTTCGTCGCCGAGATGGATATGGGCGTGCCGGAAGGCGTGGACGTCGTTTACGTCTGCCCGATGCACCCGGAGGTGGTGAGCGAGGAGCCGGGCAGCTGCCCCAAGTGCGGCATGAAGCTGCTCGCGCAGGCCGCAGAGGAGACGACATACGTCTGCCCGATGCATCCCGAGGTGACGAGCGACAAGCCCGACCACTGCCCGAAGTGCGGCATGAAGCTCGTGCCGGAAAGCCTGGTCGCGGCTGTTGGCGAGCACGGCCACGAGCACCACGAACATGCTCACGAGCACGAAGGTCACGGGCACGGCCATCACCGCCACGGCGACGGCCACGAAGGCGAAGCAGCCGAGGCGGAGCCGGGCGAGCACAGTCACCACGGACACGGTCACGGGGAGCATTCGGGGCACGGACATCACGGCCACGGCGAGCCGGAGCACGGCCATGACACTGCACAGGGAATCGAGTGGGAAGACGACATGGTCGCCGTCAATCGAATGACGACCCCGTCGAACATGCGCTGGAAGCTCGTCGACCGCGAGACAGCGGCGGAGAACGCGCAGATCGACTGGACATTCCACGTTGGTGACCAGGTGAAGCTGCGCCTGGTCAACGAGATGAACTCAGATCATCCGATGCCGCACCCGTTCCACGTCCATGGCGCCGGCCGATTTCTGATCCTCGCGCGCGACGACGTCCTCGAGCCAAACCTCGTCTGGAAGGACACGGTCCTCGTCCGCACCGGCGAGACGGTCGACATCCTGCTCGACGTCACGAATCCCGGCCGCTGGATGGCCCACTGTCATATCGCCGAGCACCACGAGAGCGGGATGATGTTCAGCTTCAACGTCGTGCCGGCACCACCGCGGTCGCCGGGGGCCCCTTGAGCGCGGGTCGCGTCGTCCTCATCGTCCTCGGCAGCATCGGGGTCCTGTTCGGGCTCGCCGTGATGGCCGGGGGAGGGTTCCTGCTCTGGGCCGATCGCACGCAGCGCGAGGACGGCTACCTGACGACGCCGACCGAGCGGTTCGAGACGCCGACCTACGCGCTCACGCGCACGCGGCTCGAGGTCGATAGCGACGGGCCGGGCTGGGTCTTGAACGAGAGCTGGTTCGGGAAGGTTCGCATCCGTGGCGACAGTGCCGGGGCGAAGACGCTCTTCATCGGCATCGGACCGCAGGCGGAGGTGGCCAGATACCTGGGAGACGTCGCCCACGCGAATGTCCAGGACATCGAGCTCGATCCCTTCCGGGCCACATACCTGCCGATCACGGGAGACGCGCCCGACGCGGCGCCGACGGAGCAGAGCTTCTGGGCGGCCTCCGCGTCTGGGGTTGGAACACAGACGCTGACGTGGAAGGTGCGCGAGGGCGACTGGTCGGTCGTGCTCATGAATGCCGACGGCTCACGCGGCATCGCTGCCGACGTCGATCTCGGCGCCAAGCTGTCGTTCCTGCTCTGGGTTGCGATCGGGCTGCTCATCGGCGGAGTGCTCGTCACCGGTGGGAGCGCCGCCTTGATCGTCCTTGCCGCGCGGGCACCCCGGCCCCCGCCGCCTACGCCTGCGAACGAGGGCGCGGCAGCAGGAGGCACGCCGCCGCCCGACCGGCCGACCGAGGAGCGCCCGCCGGCCTGACTCAGGCGCTCCGTCCGGCAGACACGCCGGGTATGCGACGTATCGCGCCGCGCCGTTGGTCTCGCCGGGCATCGGCCAGGATCGCGCGGGCCGCGTTCCTCCCGGGGACGCCGGTCACGCCGCCGCCGGGATGTGCGCCGGACCCGCACAGGTAGAGGCCGCGGATCCCAGCAAGCCGGTAGCGAGCGTGTCCGAGGAGGGGCCGCCAGGCGAAGAACTGGTCGAGGGCGTGCTCGCCGTGCATGGGGTGGCCGCCGCTCAAGCCGTACTCGCGCTCGAGGTCCGCCGGGGTGACTACGTGGGAAGCGACGATTCGGTTCGCGATTCCCGGCGCGTGGGCCTCGAGCGTCCGCACAGTCGCGTCGGCAACGCGATCGCGTGCCGCGTCGTCCCAGTCCGCGTCCCGAAGGTCCCGTGGGGCGTACTGAAACAGGGCGGTCATCACGTGGGTGCCAGCCGGCGCGAGCGAGGGGTCCGAGAGGGTCGGGATCGTCGCCTCGAGGTACGGGACCTCGGAGATCCGGCCGTACTTCGAGTCGTTGAATGCTCGCTCGAGGTCGTCGAGGCTGGACGCGATCACGATTCGCCCCCGCAGGCGCTCCTCGTCGACGCCGCGGATCGCCGGGAGGCCGTCGAGGACGAAAGTCACCTTCGCCACGACCCCGGGCATGCGGATGTGGTGCGCGCGCCAGCCCAGGGTCGGCCCGACCTCGACGGGGTCGAGGAGATGGAGGAGGGTCTGCTTGGGGTCGGCGTTCGAAGCGACGATCCGCGCGTCGATCTCCTCGCCGCTCGCCAGGCCCACCCCCTCGACGGCATCTTGCCTCGTGCGGATGCCCGAGACCTCGACGCCACACCGGACGGTTGCGCCGTGGCTTCGTGCGGCGGATAGGAGCGCCTCGGTCAGCGCGTCAGGCCCGCCGCGCGCGAAAACAGTGCGTCCCGCCGCGCCCCCGCCGGAGGCCGAGTCCCAGAGGAAGTTCAACGCGGTTCCCGCTGACCGGGGCCCCATCGCCGCGTACCGAACGCCCCTCGCCGCCAGCGCGCCCCTCAGCGCGTCGTCCTCGACTGCCTCGCTCACGAGGTCTGCCACGGACATCGGCAGGACACGCAGGGTCTCGCGGACCTGCCGCCGGCCGAGCTGCCGAAGGGCGTTCACCAGTGTGACGCCGGCGCCGGCGTCTGCCAGAGACGGAGACGCCGGATCCGGAGGCTCTGTCGCCTGAAGTCGAGCCACGAAGCCGGCGAGGGAGCGGATCTTGTGGTCGAAGGCGATGAACGCGTCGGCGTCACGCGGCTGCGGCCGGCTCCGGAGCTCCGTCGCCGTCCTGACCGGGTCGCGCCAGAGCGTGAGGCTCGCGCCGTCCGCCGACGGGGCGAACGCCACCACGTCCGGCTCGATGGCATGGAAGCCGTGCGATCCCAGCCGAAGGTCTCGAATGACGCCGGCGCGGAGACCTCCCACGGCGTCGGCGGCCACCGGCGCGCGAACTGCGGGGGCGACCTCCTCCGTCACGAGAAGACCGCCGGCCCGAGTGCGCCGTTCGAGGACGAGCGTCTGCAGGCCCGACCTCGCCAGGTACGCAGCTGTCACGAGGCCGTTGTGGCCCGCACCGACGATGATCACGTCGTATCGCTCGCGGGCCACGGGCTCTCAGGCCGCCCCGGCACGCAGCGAGCGGACGACTTGGAGGGCCGCGAGACGCCCGGACGCCCCCATGATTCCTCCGCCGGGGTGCGTGGCCGAGCCGCACATCCAGAGGTTCCGCAGCGGCGTCCGGTAGCGCGCCCACCCCGGGACGGGCCGGTTGAAGAAGAGCTGCTCCAGCGCCAATTCGCCCTGGAAGATGTTGCCCTCGGAGAGGCCGAACTGGTCCTCGATGTCTCTCGGCGTGAGCACCTGCGCGTGCAGGATGAGGTCGCGGATGTTCGGCGCTCGCTCCGCGATCGTGTCGACGACCGTCTGCCCGAAGGCCTCGCGCCGGGCATCGTCCCACTCGTCCCCGTCGGCGAGGTGGTACGGCGCGTACTGGACGAAGCAGCTCATGACGTGCTTGCCGGGCGGCGCCATCGACGGGTCGACCAGGGTCGGGATGACCGTGTCGATGTACGGACGCCGGCTGAAGCGCCCCGACTTGGCGTCGTCGTAGGCGAGCTCCATGTAGTCGATGCTGGGGCTGAAGCTGATCGCGCCGCGCAGGTGGTCGCCGTCGCCGGGCAGGCACGTGAACTCCGGAAGCCCGTCGAGGGCCAGGTTCACCTTTCCGCTGGAGCCGCGGTACCGGTAGCGCTCGACCTCCTCGAGGAACGACGCGTCGAGGTGGCCGGGAGGGACGAGCCGGACGAACGTCTGGCGCGGGTCGAGGCTCGACAGCGTCACCCGCGCGGTCACTTCCTCGCCCGAAGATATGACGGCGCCGGTCACCTCGCCGCCCCGGGTGAGGATGTGCTCGACGGCCGCGTCGGTGCGAATCTCGGCGCCGAGCGCTCGGGCTGCGCCCGCAATTGCCTCGCTGACTCCGCCGGTTCCTCCCCTCGGTATTCCCCAGGCCCGCAGGACGCCGTCGATCTCGCCCATGTAGTGGTGCAGGAGGACGTAGGCGGTGCCCGGTGAGCGGATCCCCTGGAACGTCCCGATGATTCCCGAGGCACTCATGGTGGCTTTGAGCGGGTCGGTTTCGAACCACTGGTCGAGGAAGTCGGCGGCGCTCATCGTCATCAGCTGGACGAAGACCGCCTGCTGCTCGTGGGGAAGATCCTTGAACGCACGGGCGAGTCGCGCGACGGGGAGCCATTCGCGCGGAGCGAGGCGGCCGGGGTCCGGCGGGGCCATGGACAGGATTGGCTTGATGAACCTCGCCATCTCGACCATCAGGCGGCCGTAGTCGTCGTACGCCTCGGCGTCGCTCGGGGACCACCGCCGAAGCTCGCGCATCGTGGTGCCGTGGTCGTTCACGCGCCACAGGTAGTCGTCGTCGAGCGGTGTGAACGTGCCGTCGAGCGGCAGGATCTCCAGTCCGTGTCTCGGGAGCTCGAGCTCGCGAACGATCTCGGGACGGAGCAGCGAGACGACGTACGAGGCTACGCTGAACCGGAAGCCCGGGAACACCTCCTCGGTCACCGCCGCGCCGCCCAGGACGTGGCGCCGCTCCAACACCACGACCTTCAGGCCGGCGCGCGCCAGGTAGGCCGCTGCCGTCAGCCCGTTGTGGCCGCCGCCGATGACGGCGGCGTCGTACGCACGATCGGATGTGCCCCTCGAGGTCGACATCAGCAGCGAGAGAGGACTATGCCGTAACGCCTCTGCGAGAATCGCGCGCAGTGTCCGTCGGAACCGCGTTCTATCCCCGCGCCGCGCCGCTCAATCGCAAGCTCCAGTGGCGGGAGTGGTCGGGCTACCTCGCTGCGAGCGCCTACCACCACTCCCACGAGATCGAGTACAACGCCATCCGCGAGGCGGCCGCGCTCATCGATGTCTCTCCGCTCTACAAGTACCTCGTCTCCGGTCCGGACGCGAAGCGGCTCGTCGACCGGGTTATCACGCGCGACGCCAACAAGCTCGCCGTCGGCCGCGTCTACTACACGTCCTGGTGCAACGAGGACGGCCGCGTCGTGGACGACGGGACCGTCGCTCGCCTGGACGAGCGGACCTACCGCTGGACGGCCGCCGATCCATCGCTGCGCTGGTTCCGGATGAACGCCCGCGGCCTGGACGTCGAGATCGAGGACGTGAGTGAGCGCGTCGCTGCGCTGGCGGTGCAAGGCCCGCTGAGCCGCGACGTGCTCGAAGCGGCGACCGAGACGGCGTGGGGGGACCTCAAGTACTTCGGCCGGCGCGCCGCGCAGGTCGGGCGGATACCGGTCGACGTCTCCCGAACCGGCTACACCGGCGACCTCGGCTACGAGGTGTGGGTCGAGGCCGACGACGCGGTGGAGATGTGGGACGCGTTCGTGCGAGCCGGACACCCCTACGGCGTCACCCCCGCCGGGATGCTCGCGCTCGACGTCACCCGGATCGAGGCGGGACTGATCCTGATCGAGGTCGACTTCGACTCGGTGCGGCGAGCGCTGATCCCCGAGCAGTCGTTCTCGCCCTTCGAGCTGGGCGTCCTCGGCCGCTTCGTCGACTTCGAGAAGCCGGCGGATTTCGTCGGTCGTCGAGCCCTCGAGCGAGAGCAGAAGCATGGCGGGCCTCCGCGGAGGCTCGTCGGGCTGGAGCTCGACTGGGAGCCCCTGGAGGAGCTGTACCGGGCGAAGGGGCTGACACCGATGTTCGACCCCGCACCCTCGCGCGCGCCCGTGCCTGTGTACGCGCGGCGCCGCCAGATCGGCAAGGCGACCAGCACGTCGTGGAGCCCGGTCCTGAAGAAGATGGTTGCCCTGGCGTCGGTCGAGGCGGCTCAGAGTGGGCCCGGGACGAGGATCGAGGTCGAGTGGACGGTGGAAGCGCGGCGCAGCCGGGTGCCGGCGACCGTTGTCGAGCTCCCGTTCTTCAACCCGTCGCGCAAGACGGCGACGGTCGCTGATTGAGTACCGCCGAAGCCTCCGCGCAGGCGGTTGCGCTCGCCGCGCTTCGCCGGCTCGCTCAGGGCTGCGTATCGCTGCCGCTTCGGGCGGGCGCAGAAGACGTGGAGTCCGCAATCCGGCGTACGACCTGCTCGACACGACCTCGACCGTCGAGCGAAACCACTTCTGTAGCGCTGGGGCACAACGCCTCGCTAGAGCGCTCGCGGCCGACGCCGGGATGACGTTTTAGCCCTCCGCCGTTGCAAGTCCGTGAGATGAGCGCGCGCGAAGGTGGCTGTGCCTGCGGAGCCGTTCGCTACCGGCTGGAGTCCGAGCCGATGTTCGTGCACTGCTGCCACTGTCTGAACTGCCAGCGCCAGACCGGCAGCGCGTTCGTGATCAACCTCCTGATCGAGGCCGACCGCGTGGAGCTGCTCGCCGGCGAGCCGCAGCCGGTCGACGTTCCGCGCGACGACGGCAGCGCGCAGCGGATCTACCGCTGCCCCGACTGCCAGGTGGCGGTCTTCAGCGAGTACGGGCGGCCCGAGGTGCGCTTCGTCCGGGGCGGGACGCTCGACGATCCTTCGAGCGTCCCGCCGGACGTCCACATCTACACGAGGTCGAAGCTGCCGTGGGTCGCGCTGCCGGACTCGGTGCCGGCGGTCGAGGTCTACTACGACTCGAAGAAGCTTTGGCCGGCCGAAAGCCTCGAGCGGCTGCACGCGGTCATGGCGCGCTCGGGTCGAGGTGGTACGGGAACCGCGTGAGCACCTCGTGGCCGTCCTCGGTCACGAGCACGAGATCCTCGAACGTCACACCGCCGATCCCGTTGCGCCACAGGCCGGGCTCGATCGCGACCACGTCACCGGCGACCAGGGGGTCGTGGCCTGCGAGCCCGAGCGGCGGCGCCTCGTGCACCTCGAGCCCGACGCCGTGGCCCAGCGAGTAAAGGAAGCCCTCCTCCTCGTCGGCGCCTGACGTCCGCTGGGTCGGCCAGCCGGCGGCCTCGAACCGGTCGCACACGCCGTCGAAGAGCTCGCGGCCGGTGATGCCGGGCCGTGCGGTGGCGACCGCCTGCTCGAGCGTCTCGCGGGCGAGCCGCGTCTGTTCGGCGATCGTCTCGGCGTGCTCCGGCGCGGGCTCGCCGACGACGAAGGTCCGCGCCATGTCCGCCCAGCAGGCGCTCTCCTCGTGACGGGGCCAGAGGTCGACGTGGATGGGCAGCCCGGCGGGGAGCGGCCCGCTCCCGGGCTCGTGCCCGCCGCCCTGCCAGACCGACGCCACGATCACGTCCGGCGGGCAGGGCGCCCCGTGTTCGGCGCAGGCCTCGCGCAGCGCGGCCCGGACCTCCTCGGCCCGGAGCGGCTCGCCGTCGACCTCGAGCCGGGCGCCCTCGCCGGGCTCGGCGCGCGCGAGCAGCGCGGCGGCCGCGGCCATTCCGGCCTCGGCGGCGCGCACCGCGGCGCGGATGCCCTCGAGCTCCGCGGCGCTCTTCGCCCGGCGGCGTAGCTCGACCGCCGAGTCGTCGACCGTCAGGACCACGCCGTCGGCGCGCAGCCGGTCGCCGAGCCCGAGCGGGAAGTCCCCCGGGACGGCCGCCTCGCCCAGGCCGATCTGCCGCACCGCGCGCGCCTCGATCTCCCGCGCCGCCTCGGGAAAGCTCATTCCGCCCGACACGAGCTCCCGGTAGCCGAGCTCGATGTAGTCGAGCACCTCGACCTCGCCGAGTGCGCGCTTCACCCGCTCGCTCTCGAGGTGAGTCGTCAGCACGTAGCGCCGCCCGTCAACCTCCGCGAACAGGAGTGGATCGATGATCGCGAGCGGGATCTCGTGCCGCATCGCGGCGGAGCGCTCCGTGTTGCCGTAAAGGAGCAGCGCGCCCATCGCCCGAGCCTAGCTCGTTGGCGCGAGAGGAAAGGCGGCGGGGAAAGCGAACCGGGAGCGAACGCTGGTGCCTGAAAGGAGCGCAAGTATGGCAACGTCGGAACGCTGGTCCGGCTGGATCTCGTTCGCCGGCCTGATGATCATCATCGTCGGCGGGCTGGACTTCTTCCAAGGTCTGATCGCGGTGATCCGCGACGACTACTACGTGCTGACCCCGAACCAGATCGTGGTCTTCGACCTCACCACGTGGGGGTGGATCATGATCATCTGGGGGATCGTGCTCCTCCTCGCGGGCTTCGGACTCCTCTCCGGGGCTTCGTGGGCCCGCTGGTTCGCGATCGTCGTCGGCAGCCTCAACCTGATCGCGCAGCTTGGGTTCGTCGGCAGCGCGCAGTACCCGCTGTGGGCGCTCACCGCGATGGCGCTCACCGTCGTCGTGCTGTACGCGCTGATCGTCCGCTGGAACGACGCGATGCGGGCGGCATAGGGACGTTCCCACGGGGGCGCCGTGCGCGCGGCGCCCCACCCCTCTCAGAGCAGCTCGGCGATCAGAGACGCGGCCCGCGCCGCGCCGTCGGTCTCGACCGGGCGGTACTCGACCTCGCGGCCGATCTCCTCGGCGATCGCGGCGGCGATCTCGGAGGGGCCGTCGGTCTCGAAGTCCATGCAGCGGCCGGCGCCGTAGCGCTCGAGCCGGTGGCGCACGTGGAAGTTCTGCTCGAAGTGGTGGCGCAGGGGGAAGTAGAGGAACGGCCGCCGCGCCGCGGTCAGCTCCATCGAGGTCGTCAGGCCGCCCTGCACGACCGCGAGGTCACACGCGGCGAGGTGGCGGTAGAGCTCGTGCACGTACGGCCGCACCTCGAGGCCGTCGTGCTGCGGCAGGCTCGCCGGGTCGATCCGCGGGCCTGCGACGACGACCATGCGCAGGTCGGGGACGCGCTCCTTCGCCTCCGGGAACGACGCGATCACGCGCCGCAGCAGGTCGCCGCCGACGCCCGAGCCACCGACCGTGACGATGCAGACGCGCTCGTCGTCGCGGTAGCCGAGCAGCTCGCGGTCGCCGAGCACCCGAGGATCGAACCCGGTGACGTAGCCGGCGAAGTCGTAGTGCTGCTCCGTCCAGTCGCGGATCTGCGGCAGGCCCGGCCCGAACGCCTCCGGCACGACGTCGTCCGCGTTGCCGACGAAGACCGCCCGGTCGCGCAGCCGCGGGAAACGGCCGATGTGCTCGATCATCTCGGCGTTGTAGTCGGCGGTGAGGAACGACTCGTGGGCGCCGCCGTCCGCCATCGGCAGCCAGCCGACGAAGTCGGTCAGCCAGACGTACGCCGCGCGCTTCAGCTCCGGGTTCTCGTGTAGGTAGTAGTCGAGCTCCCAGGCCTCGTCGCCGATCCAGAGGTCGTACGGCTCGTCCCGCACGAGGTCGTCGAAGACCATGAAGTTCGCCAGCAGGATCTCGTCCATTCGGCGGATCGCCTGGAAGCAGTGCAGGTTGTGCTCGGCCGACTCGCTCTCGATGTGGCCAGACTCGTTGGCGAGGAGTGCGCTGGCGGGGTGGATCCGCTCGCCACGCGCCTCGAGCACCGCCGTGACCGGGTGCTGGGCGAGCCAGTCGATCTCGAGGTCGGGGTGGACCTTGCGCAGCTCGTCCGCGATCGCGGCATCCCGCTGCGCGTGGCCGAGACCGATCGGCGAGGAGACGTAGAGCGCCCGCTTGCGGCGCGACTTGCCCCGCGTCCAGCGCGCCGGCGGCTTCGGCGGCACGACGAAGTCGCGGACGAGGAGGTTGACCTTGACCGGATCGCGAATGTGGGGCGCGTGCCCCGATCCTTCGAGCACGACGAGCGCGCCGCCCGTCTGCTCTGCGAACGCCGCCCCGCGCGCGACGGACGTGATCGCATCGTGCTCACCATGGATCACGAGCACCGGGCAGCGAACACGGCGGCAGAGCGCCTGTGACTCTTCCGGGGTCAGGCCCGGGGCCTCCATCGTCGCGAGCATGACCTCGGCGTCCGTCTCGAGGCCCCAGCCGACGGCATCCTCGATCGGCTTCGTCGAGTGCGGCTCCGTGAACATCTTCGCGATGAAGAACTCGACCCAATCGCGGTAGTCACGCAGCCAGTGGTAGCGGTTGTGCTTGGCCCAGCCTTCGGCCGTGTCGTACTCGGTGTCGAAGTCGTAGACGGTGCGCTCCGGAAGCGGCACGCCCCCGCCGGGGAAGCTCGGTCCGATGAAGACGGCGCCGTCGACGCGCTCCGGATGCTCGGCCGCCAGGAGCAGGCCGCGCTCCGCGCCGAGCGAGAAGCCGATGAGCACGGCGCTTTCCGTGCTCGTCGCGTCCAGCACGGCGAGCGCATCGGCCGCGAACTCCCGCTCGCCGTAGGCCTCGCCGCCCGCGGGGCGGTCGGAGCGCCCGTTTCCCCGTCCGTCGAAGGTGACCACCCGGCAGTGCCGCGCCAGGTACGGGATCTGCATCTTCCAGTGCCGCGAGTGGACGAGCGACCAGGTCGGCAGGAGGAGCATCGTCATCTCGCCCGAGCCGTAGACCTCGTAGTAGACGCGGATGCCGTCCCGCTCGACGAAACCGGACTCGTCGGGGTAGCGCGCCCGCGTCTGCTCGCGGCCGGCGGCCGTCGTCAGCTCGACAGCCATCCGTCGATCCACTCGAGCAGGGCGTCGTGGCCGGCCTCGATGCCGCCTAGGCGCTCGACGATGATCCCCAGGTTGAACGTCATCACGAGCGAGACCAGCGCGTCGAGCGGGATCGGCATCCCCAGCTCGCGATGCGGCTCCGCGAATGCCTCCGTCAACAGCGCTCGCCACTCGTCGTTCACGCGGGCCAGCCGTCCGCGCAGGTCCTCGTTGTTCCAGGCGAGCGCCTGCAGCTCGAGCCAGACCTTCTCGTACGCGACGTCTTCGCTGACGAGGTAGCGCATCGCCGTCCGCCACTTCTCGGCGAACGGGAGATCGGAGGCGTAGAGCTCGCGCTGCCTCCCGATCAGCCGCTCGGTGAAACGCTCCAGCGCCCGGACGAGCAGGTTCTCGACCGAGCCGAAGTAGTAGTGGACGAGGCCGTGGTTGACGCCCGCCTCCTCGGCGACGCGGCGCGTCGTGATGCCGGCGTGGCCGGCCTCGGCCAGCAGCCGCTCCGCGGCGTCGAGGAGCGCCTCCTCCGCCGCGGAGCGGGCCGACGTCTTCTGGGCCGGCTCGGTCACCCGCACATCATGGCCTCGCCTCGAAGACGAAGTTGAACGGCGTCTCCGCAACGCGGCGGAACTGCCTGATGCCGCCGGTCTCGACGACCTCGCGGATGCGGGCCTCGCCGGCCTGGGCGCCCAGCGCGAGCCCGACCTCCTGTGACAGCGACGCGGGCGTGCAGAGCAGGGTCGAGAACCCGTAGTACGCGCGCCCGACCGGGTTGAGGTTGTCCTCGACGCGGTCGCCGGCTGCGGGCTCGACGATCATCCATGTCCCGTCGCGCGCGAGCGTGCTGCGGACATGGCGCGCGGCTCCGACCGGGTCGCCCATGTCGTGCAGGCAGTCGAACATCGTCACCAGGTCGAAGCCCTCGCCCGGGTAGCCGGCCGCCGGCGCGACCTCGAAGCTGACCCGGTCGGCCACGCCGGCCGCCTCCGCCCGCGCGCGCGCCGTCGCGATCGAGCCCTCGTGGTAGTCGGAGCCGACGAAGGTCGAGTTCGGAAACGCCGTCGCCATCAGCACCGTCGAGGCACCGTGGCCACAGCCGACGTCCGCGACGCGCGCGCCGCGCTCGAGTTTCTCGACGACGCCGTCCAGGGCCGGCAGCCAGGTCCCGACGAGGTTCGCGTGGTAGCCGGGCCGGAAGAAGCGCTCGCAACCCTCGAGCACGTCGTGGCCGTGGTCGCCCCAGCCGAAGCCTCCGCCGTTTCGTGCCGCCTCGGTGATGTGCTCGTAGTCCGTCACCGAGCCGAGCGCGAGCTGGAAGAAGCCGGGCAGGTACGCCGGGCTCGACTCGTCGGTGAGCGCGACCGCGTGCTCGGGCGGCAGCGCGTAGAGCCCGGTCGCGGCGTCGTACTCGACGTAGCTGCCGGCGGCCTGCGCGTTGAGCCACTCGCGCACGTAGCGCTCCGCGGTGCCGGTGCGCTCCGCCAGCTGGGCGGGGGCGAGCGGGCCGGCCTCGGCGAGCGCGCGGTAGAGGCCGAGACGGTCGCCCATCACGACGAGCGCCGCGTTCAGCGTCGCGCCCACCTCGTCGACCGCCTTGAAGACGAACTGCTCGAGCTTCTGCCCGTCGATTGGGGGCGCTGCAACGGTTGCCATAGTTCCCTCCTCGTCTTAGTCATACGACTTAGTCATTTGACCAAGACCGAAGGGAGAAGTCAAGCGTGACGCGTCACATCGCCTGCCAGAGCGCGTTCGCGATCTTCCAGCCGCTCCTCGTGTGCACGAGCTGGAGGTACTCGTAGTAGACCGCGGCGCGCACGGTGACGCTCGCGATCTCGACGCCGATGTCCTCGACCGTGATGTCGAGCCGGCGGTCGGCGGCGTCCACGCGGCCCGCGCCAGCGCGCGTCAGCTCGAGCATCCGCTCCTTCGTGGTGATGCCGAGTTCGTCGGCGGCGCGGCGCTTCACGAGGTCGGGATGGAGCGCGCGGTCCATCCGCTCGGCGTCGCCGTCGAACCAGCCCTCGAAGTAGTCGAGGGCTACCTGCGTGACCAGCTCGTGATCGGTTGCGATCGCCATTCGTCCTCTCCTTAGTCGAGTGACTAAGAGTTTGAGCGCGGCCTCGGGAAACTGTCAAGCGCGTGCCGATTGACCCGGATGGGCCAGACGCCGCGGGGCGCGCAGCCGCTTCCATCGGACGATGCGCCGCTCCGCGGTAACCGCCGCTTGCATCCTGGTCTGCGCCGCCTGCGCGGCCGGGCTGCTCGCGCTGGCCGGCGCGCACGCGGTGGCGGCGGCGCCGAGGTCCGCGCGGACGACCCACCACGCCGCCGCGCTGCATGTGCGGCAACGGGCGGCGCAGCTGCGGCGGGTCCGCCTCGTCGCCGCTCGGCGGAGGGCTCGGAACCAGATCGTGATGCTCGCGTGGCGTGCGGTGGGCGTTCCCTACCGCTGGGGCGGCGCCTCGCCGCGCGGCGGGTTCGACTGCTCCGGGCTGACGCGGTGGGTCTACGGGCGGGCCGGGATCTCGCTCCCGCACTACGCGGCTGCGCAATGGCGGTACGGGCGGCGCGTCTTCCGGCGGGCGCTCGCGCCCGGCGACCTGATCTTCTTCTCCGGCCTCGGCCACGTCGGCATCTACCTCGGCCACGGAGCGGTGATCCACGCTCCGCGTCCCCGAGCGCGGGTCCGGTTCGAGCGGTTGCGTGGTTGGCTCGCCTCGAGCTTCTACGGCGCGCGGCGGCTCCGGCTCGCGGGCTGAGAGCCGGCGAAGAGCCTCGCCGCGAGCTGCGCGAGGTGCTCGCGGAGCTCGTCGGGCCGGACGACCTCGAAGTCCGCTCCGAGCCCGGCGATGAAGCCGGCGGCCCACTCGAGAGAATCGGCTCGCAGCGCGAGGCGCGTCCCGGTTCCGTCCGCAGTGAGCTCCGCGAGCGTCGCCGGCACCCTCGCCGCGATCTCGTCCAGCGGCGCGTCGAGGCGCACCTCGACCTCCCAGCCCCACGGCAGGCGCGCGAGCATCCGGACAACGTGGTCGACGGGATCGAAGCCCGGGTCCGGCGGCTCGACCGGGTCGCCGATCGCCGCGCCGGCGATCCGGTCCGCGCGGAACGTTCGCACCTCGGTGCTGCCGGGGTTGCGGGCGGGCACATACCACCGCCCACGTCGCGCGACGAGGCCGAGCGGCTCGATCTCGCGGGTGCTCTGCGTGCCGTCGCCGCGCGTGTACCCGATCCGGAGGGAGCGTCTGCGCCGCACGGCCTCGGTGATCACGAGCAGCGTCTCGCTCGAGGCCGGCGCCGGATCGGGCTCGCCCACGAGCCTGAGCTCGTCGCGCAGACGCCGGACCCGCCGCGTGAGCCGGTCCGGGAGCACGCGCGCGATCTTCGAGAGCGCGCCCTCCGCGCCGCTCAGGCCGCGCTGCTCGGCCATCACGAGCCCGAACACGGCTGCAGCCGCCTCCTCGTCGGACAGCATCAGCGGCGGGAGGCGCGAGCCTGCTCGGAGGCGGTAGCCGCCGCCCGCGCCCGGCTGGCCGTCGACGGGGATCCCGATGTCGTGCAGGGCGACCGCGTAGCGGCGGATCGTCCGCTCGCTCACACCTAGCTGGGCCGCGGCAGCCGGGCCGTCGACGACGAGTCGGCTCTGCAGCAGCTCGAGGAACGCGAGGAGTCGGGACGCGGGGCGGGAGATGGTCATTATTCAAGCACCTCTGCGGACAAAAACTGACCGCAATGTCTCGTAGCCTGGAGCCGACCTCACGCGAGCGACAGGAGGTACGGCTGATGGCAGAGCGTGCAGTGACGGCGGTCGACGACGGCCGCCACGACTTCGACTTCTTCTACGGCAGGTGGCAGCAGCAGAACCGCAAGCGCGCCGACCTGCTCGTGCGAGACGACGTGAGCTGGATCGAGTTCGAGTCGCGCACCGAGGTCTTCCCGATCCTCGGCGGGCTCGGCAACGTCGACACCTTCAAGGCGCCGCGGTTCCCGGGCCGGCCCGGCTTCGAGGGCTGCTCTCTGCGGCTGTTCGACCCTGGCACCGGCCTCTGGCGCATCTGGTGGGCGTCCACGATCGGACACGGCCAGCTCGACCCGCCCGTCGTTGGGAGGTTCCGGAACGGCGTCGGCGTGTTCGAGGGCGAGGACGTGGTCGACGGCGTTTCGCTGAGAGTCCGTTTCACCTGGAAGGCCATCACCGGGAGCTCGGCCACCTGGGAGCAGGCTTTCTCGCTCGACGACGGCGAGAGCTGGGACACCAACTGGATCATGCAGTCAGCTCGGGTGACGCCGACGCGGGCCGCGTGAATCCGACCCTGGCCCGCGCCCGTAGTGGCGCGTATGAGACGAACTGTGCTGACGCTGGCCGTGCTGGTCCTCGGCCTCGTGCCGGTGCTCGCTGGCTGCGGCTCGAGCTCGAGCAGCTCGAGCAGCACGACCGAGAGCAGCGGCGGCGGCGGCCAGAAGACGATCGCCGGCGTCAAGGCCAACGACCACGGCACCAAGGCCGTCGAGGACAGCGGCAAGACCGAGGTCGAGCTCGACGACTTCTACTTCGAGCCGACGGTGCTCGAGGGCAGGGCGGGCGAGAAGGTGACGCTCGAGCTCAAGAACGAGGGCCAGGACGAGCACTCGTTCACGATCGACGCGCAGAGCGTCGACAAGGACCTGGAGCCGGGGGACGAGGGCGAGGTCACCGTCACGATCCCGCAGTCCGGCGTCATCTCGTTCTACTGCAAGTACCACAAGAGCTCCGGGATGGCCGGCGCGCTCGCCGTGCAGGGCGGCACCGGCGGCATGACCGGCACCGGCACGACGACGGAGGACAACAGCGGCAAGGGCGGTGGCGGCGGCTACTGAGCGATGACTTTTCGGCGGCCGCTTGGTCTTGCCTAGGATGGCGGTCGTGGAAAAGTCGACCCTCGAGCGCACGCCGGCCTTCGAGGAGCTGGAGGAGCACCGTCGCGAGCTGACGGCGCACTGCTACCGCATGCTCGGCTCCCCGTTCGAGGCCGAGGACGCGGTCCAGGAGACGCTCCTGCGCGCCTGGAAGAACCTCGACCGCTTCGAGGGCCGCTCCGCGCTGCGCTCGTGGCTCTACCGGATCGCGACGAACGTCTGCCTCGACATGCTCGAGGGGCGGGCCAAGCGCGCGCGGCCGATGGACCTGGGCCCGGCGGCGGAGCCGATCGTCGAGAACCTGGGCACCCCGGAGGTGCCCTGGCTGCAGCCGGTGCCGGACTCGCTCGTGGGCGACCCGGCCGAGACGGTCGCCTCGCGCGACACGATTCGGCTCGCGTTCGTCGCCGCCCTGCAGCACCTGCCCCCGCGGCAGCGTGCGGTGCTGATCCTCCGCGAGGTCCTACGCTGGAAGGCGAACGAGGTCGCGGAGCTTCTCGGGACGAGCGTCGCGTCGGTGAACAGCGCGCTGCAGCGGGCGCGCGCGACTCTCGGGGAGATCGACCTCTCGCCGGACTCGAGCTTCGAGGAGCCCGACCGCGAGCTGCTCGACCGCTACGTGAAGGCGTTCGAGGCGTACGACTTCGACGCGCTCACCTCGCTGATCCACGAAGACGCGATCCAGTCGATGCCGCCGTACGACCTCTGGCTGAGCGGCCGCGAGGACATCTTCACCTGGTGGGCGGGACCAGGGATCGGCTGCAAGGGCTCGCGCGTGATCCCGGTGGTCTCGGCCAACGGGTCGCCTGCCTTCGGGCAGTACAAGCCGAGCGAGTCCGGCGAGGGTCACGAGCCCTGGGCGCTGCAGGTGCTCGAGCTCTCAGGCGGTGGGATCGCCGAGCTCACGTTCTTCCTCGACACCGAGACGCTGTTCCCGCTCTTCGGGCTCCCGCCCCGGCTCGACGCGTAGCACCTCCTCCAGCCCCGTGAACCTGATCAGGCAGCACAGGTCGTCAGACGCGTGGCAGAGGTGCAGCTCGAGCCCCGCCCGGCGCGCCGCAAGCCGGAGCCGCGCGAGAGCGTCCAGCGCGTCGCCGTCCGCCGGCAGCGCGCCCACGTCGCACGAGAGTCGCAGCATCATGAGACAAGACGGTCTCCCGGCCCGAAACTCATCGCAGGCCGGCCGATGATTTCCCAGCGGCCGGGAAGTCGAACGAGTGTGACGCCGTTCGAAAGGAGCTAATGAGCCTCGATCACCGCACCCGCTGGTTCGCCCTCTACGTGCTGTGTCTCGGCGACCTGATGATCGTCCTCGACGCGACGATCGTGAACGTCGCCCTGCCCTCGATCCGCGCCGACCTGGGCTTCACCGAGGAGTCGCTCGCGTGGGTCGTGAACGCATACCTGCTGACCTTCGGCGGCTTCCTGCTGCTGGGCGGGCGGCTGGGCGACCTCTTCGGGCACCGGCGGCTCTTCCTCGGCGGGATCGCGCTCTTCACGCTGGCCTCGCTCGCGTGCGGGCTCTCGACGTCGCAGGGGTTCCTGATCGCCGCGCGCTCGGTGCAGGGGCTCGGCGGCGCGGTCGTCTCGGCGGTCGCCCTGTCGCTGCTGATGATCCTCTTTCAGGAGCCGGCGGAGCGGACGAAGGCGATGGGCTTCTTCGGGTTCGTATTGGCGGGCGGCGGAAGCATCGGCGTCCTGCTCGGCGGCGTGCTGACCGACACTCTTAGCTGGCACTGGATCTTCCTCGTCAACATCCCGGTCGGGATCCTGGTCTTCTCGCTCTGCCTGCCGCTGCTCCCCGGCGATCGGCCCGCCTCGGAGGGGCGCGGGCGCGTCGACGTGGCAGGCGCCGTGACGGTGACCGCGTCCCTGATCACGGCGGTCTACGCGATCGTCAACGGGAACGACAAGGGCTGGCTCTCGGCCCAGACGCTGGGGCTGCTGGCGGTCGCGGTCGTCGTGTTCACGGCCTTCATCTTGATCGAGTTGCGAGTGCTCACCCCGCTCGTGCCGCTGGGCATCTTCCGGAAGCGGAACGTGTCCGTCGCGAACGGCGTCGGCGTCCTCTGGGCGGCCGCCATGTTCGGGTGGTTCTTCTTCGCCGCGCAGTACCTCGGGCTCGTGCTCGGCTACGACCCACTGCAAGTCGGGCTCGCGTTCCTGCCCGCGAACATCATCATGGGTGCCTTCTCGCTCGGCCTCTCGGCACGGCTCGTGATGCGCTTCGGCACCCGGATCCCGATCGGGGTCGGCATGGGCCTCGTCACGCTCGGCCTGCTGCTGTTCGCCCGCGCGCCGGTGGACGCGGACTTCTGGATCGACGTGCTGCCCGCGATGATCGTGCTCGGGGTCGGCGTCGGGATGGCGATGAACCCCGTGCTGATGGCGGCGATGAGCGACGTGGGGCCCGAGGAGTCCGGTCTCGCCTCGGGCATCGTCAACACCGGCTTCATGATGGGCGGAGCGCTCGGCCTCGCGGTCCTGGCGAGCCTCGCGGCGTGGAAGACCGGTGGCGAGACTGCTGCGGCCTCGCTGAACGCGGGCTACCAGCTGGCCTTCGTCGTCGGCGGCGTATTCGCCGCGCTGGCGGCCGGACTGGCGGTGGCGCTGCTGCGCGACCGACCGATGGTGCCGCACGGCGAGGCCGAGCGGGCGCCCGCACTGGCTGTGGAAACCGACTGACGTCGCGCCGGGTATAGCCTCCCGGCGTGCGTTCGCGGATCAAGGAAAAACGGGAGGTCGCGTTGG
This sequence comes from Gaiellaceae bacterium, assembly GCA_045806105.1. Taxonomy (GTDB): domain Bacteria; phylum Actinomycetota; class Thermoleophilia; order Gaiellales; family Gaiellaceae; genus AC-32. The sequence continues at coordinate 21,220 of JBJMJY010000104.1, forward strand.
GGACGGTGCTCGCGATCTTCGACCTGCAGGGCGAGGAGGTCGACTTCCGGCCCGGCCAGTACTTCTGGGTCGAGCTGCCCGACCGCGGCTACCAGGACGAGAAGGGGCTCCGCCGCCACATCTCCGTCGTCACCTCGCCGACCGAGCGCGGTGTCCTCGGGCTCTGTACGCGCATGCGCGACACGGCCTTCAAGAACACGCTCGCGGAACTCGAGGTCGGGGACGAGGTCGACGTCGAGCAGCCCAAGGGCGACTGGCAGCTTCCCGAGGACACGAGCCGTGAGTACGTCTTCCTCGCGGGCGGGATCGGGATCACGGTCTTCCGCTCGATGCTGCGCTACATCGCCGACACCGGGAAGCCGTACCGCGTCACGCTCGTGTACTCGAACCGGGACCGCGAGTCGACACCGTTCCTCGACGAGCTCCCGGAGCTCGAGAGGCGGATCCCGGGCTTCCGGCTCGTGCTGACGATGACGCAGGACGAGGGCTGGGAAGGCGAGACGCGCTACATCGACCCGGACCTGTTGCGCGACCACCTCGGCGGCGAGCTCGGCAACTACACGTATCTGATCGCCGGGCCACCGGCGATGGTCGAGGCGGTCACGGGGGGACTCTCCGGCGCAGGCGTCCCGGAGGAGCAGCTGCTCCCCGACCGCTTCAGCGGCTACTAGGCTCGGCGGCCGGTAGCCGTATCAGTCCCCGCGGCCCGCGTTCATGCGCCGGTAGAACTCACGCCGAGCCCGGGCCTCCTCGCTTTCGGTCGAGGCTGTCTCGACCGCGGTGCGGATGTCGAGCAGCCACTGCGCGAAGTCCGGTCGACCCGAGCAGTCGAGGCCGTCGAACGCGCATCGACTCTTCTGCGCCCTGTCACCGCGTTCCCAGAACGCGCACCGTTTCGTCGTGCACGCGACGGAACGGCCGCCCACGCTCTCCAGCCTGCAGAGCCTGACCTGAGTGACGTCGCGCTTCTGCTCCATATGACGAGCCTGCTCGGGAGCCTCTGCGGCGGCATTGGAAACGACGCTGATCGTGCCTGCGGCGAACTACGCAGCAGATCGGGGGCGATTGCCGAGGGCTCCAGCCCATGGCCTGCGGAAGATCACTTCATGGAGCGGATACTCGTCGCGGCAAGGCTTCGGCCGGGATCCAAGCCCGCGGCAGAGCGCCTGCTGGCCGCCGGTCCGCCGTTCCAACCGGGACAGCTCGGCCTCGAGCGACACGACGTATACCTCGGCGAGGGAATCGCCGTGTTCTCGTTCGAGGGCTCACACGTGGAACGGAGCGTCTCAAAGCTGGTCAACGACCCGGTGCATTCCGCCGCGTTCGCCGCCTGGGCACCCCTGCTCGAAGACGGGCCGCAGGTAGCGCACGAGGCCTATCACTGGCCGTCAAGGAGGACACCGTGAAGAGGATCCTGATCGCAACCGACGGGTCACCTTCGGCGCTCGAAGCTCTCGAGTATGGGCTCGAGCTCGCTGGCGAGCACGACGCTGCGGTGACCTTCGCGTACGTGGTGCCCGGCGTCGACGTGTATCCGACCGGCGGTTTTGGGCTGACGGGGGCTGTCCCGCACGAGCTGACGCCCGCCGACTCTGAGCCGCTCGACGATGCGCTGCGACTTGCGTCCGAGGCCGACGTCAGTGCACGCACTACGTTGTTGCGCGGCGATCCGGCGGACGAGATCGTGGCCTACGCAGGATCGATCGACGCCGACATGATCGTCGTCGGTTCCCGCGGCCACGGCCGCCTCGCGAGCGCGCTGCTCGGCAGCGTCTCGCGCGCGATCCTGCGCGAGGCCCGTCGGCCGGTGCTCGTCGTCCGTGCCAGCCGGGCTCCTGCCGAAATCGCCGCTTGAGCCGTTGATGCCTGTCGACGAAGCCGCTCGGCCGCGGGAAGTGGAGGTCCAGGCCCTTGACGCGGCTCGGCTCGAGCCGCTGATCGGGCCGGGCCGGCTCGCTCGTTACGAGGCGATCGCAGAGGCCACGCAGACGCGGCTTGCCGGACGAGCCGTGCTGAACGTCAACTCGACGGCCACAGGCGGGGGCGTGGCGGAGATGCTGCAGACGCTGCTCGCCTACGGCCGCGGCGCGGGCCTCGACGTCCGCTGGCTCGTGATCCAGGGCGATCCGGAGTTCTTCGCGATCACGAAGCGGATCCACAACGGTCTCTACGGGTCACCAGGCGACGGCGCCGCCCTCGGCGAGGCGGAACGCCTTCACTACGAGCGAGTCTCGCGTCGGAACGCGGAGGAGCTGCTGGCGGTCGTCCGGGCCGGCGACGTGGTGCTCGTCCACGATCCGCAGCCGGCTGGCATTGCGGCCGCCCTGCGGGGAGCCGGTGCGCGGATCGTCTGGCGCTGTCACGTCGGGATCGACGAGCCAAACGAATGGAGCGAGCGCGCCTGGGCGTTCCTGCGGCCCTACCTTGATGAGGTGGACGCGTTCGTGTTCTCGCGGCGCGCGTTCGCTCCCTCGTGGGCCGCCCCCGAGCGTACGCACGTGATTCCGCCGTCGATCGATCCGTTCTCCGCGAAGAACGAGCCAATCTCGCGGCGAAACGTCCGGCTTGCGCTCGCGTACGTCGGCCTGCTCGGCGGTGACGGAAGCGTTCCGGCGGTGCCCTTCACGCGCCGCGACGGCTCGCCCGGACGGATCAACCGCCGCGTCGACGTGCTCCAGACCGGTCCGCCGCCGCCGCCCGACGCGCCGCTCGTCGTCCAAGTGTCCCGCTGGGATCGCATGAAGGACATGCCGGGCGTGATGACCGGTTTCGCAACGCACGTCGATCCGGCGCTCGGTGCTCACCTCCTGTTGGCGGGGCCCGCGGTCACGGGCGTGGCTGACGACCCCGAGGCGGCCGAGGTTCTCGAGGAGTGCGTCGCGCTCTGGCGCGACCTACCGCACGCCCTGCGCAGCCGCGTCCACCTGGCCTGCACGCCGATGGCCGATCCGGACGAGGCCGCCTCGATCGTGAACGCCCTCCAGCGGCATGCCTCGGTGGTCGTCCAGAAGAGCCTGGCGGAGGGCTTCGGTTTGACCGTGGCGGAGGCGATGTGGAAGGGGCGACCGATCGTCGCGAGTGCCGTCGGCGGGATCGTCGACCAGATCGTCGACGGCGTCCACGGGGTGCTCGTCGAGGATCCTCGCGACCTGCGTGTCTTCGGCTCCGCGGTCGAGACGCTCCTGCGCGATCGCGCCGAGGCCGAAAGGCTCGGCGAGAATGCGCGCGGCCGCGCGGGGGCGGAGTTCCTCGGCGACCGTCACCTGGAGCAGTACGGCCGGCTGCTCGAGCAGCTTGGCTGAGCGGGCCGCGCGGTGGACGCGCTGTGGGTGACGCTCGCCGCGTTCGTGACGGCGCTCGCGACCGGCATCGGCGCGCTGCCGTTCGCATTCCTGTTCGTCAAGCAGCTCAAGCCGTTCCTGCCGGTCGCGCCCCGCTTCGCTGGCGGCGCGATGGTCTGGCTACAGCTGGCTCTGCTAGGTCACTGACGGTGGGACGCGGCGCGGTTCGGATACGCGGGAAGGCCGCAGCCGAATGGCGGGAACCTCACGATGTCCCCACGCCAACGAACGTGGACACTCGGGCCATGGACGATCTCGCGCTCGACAGCGCGGCATTCCAATGGCGCGAAGCGCTTGATGCGGCCACCGACAGCCTCGACACCGTAAGTCGCAGCCGACAGGCGCTCCGCTTTTCGACAGCCGAGCTCGGAACGAGGGTGACGGAGCTGAGGCACGAGCGCGATATGACCGAGCGCGACCTCGAGCGGCTCGCCGGCACGACGCACGCCCAGCTCCATCGACACATGCATGGGCCTCGCGCATGCGGAGCGCGGTTGGGTCTCGGCGAGGTCGTCGAAGGGTGCGTGCTCGAACTGGACGGCGTGCTCACGCCGAGCACGGACTTGCATGCGGCTGCGTGGCAGGCCACCTTCGACGAGTTCCTCGCTCGGCATCATCAGCATCCGGGCGGCCGCTTCGAACCCGGGCGACCGTTCGACTCGCGCGGCGACTACTTCCGGTACCTCCACGGCAGGCCGCGCATCGATGGCGTCCACCGGTTTCTCGACAGCCGCGGGATTCGCCTCCCGAACGGGGATCCGTGGGAAGCGCCGAGCGACGACACGGCATGGGGCGTGGCCGCCCGCAAGAACCATGTTCTCCAGCGCCTCCTGCGCCAGGACGGGATCAGGGCCTACGAAGGCGTCGTTCGGTTTCTCGAGCTCGCCCGTGAGGCTCACCTGGGGCTCGCCATCGTCTCGGCGAGCGCGAACGCCGCGGAGATCCTCGACCGCGCAGGGCTATTCGGCCTTGTTGGTTACGTCCTCGACGGACACGCCATGTCGGACGAGCGCATTCGTCCGAAGCCCGAGCCGGACTCGATCCTCGCAGCCTGCCGCCGTCTCGGCATCGCGCCCGGCGCGGTCGCGACGTTCGAGACGACAGCTGCCGGAATCGCCGCGGGCCGGGCGGCCGGAGTCGACCGCGTGATCATCGTCGACCTCGGCGCGGCCTCGTTGAGCAGCCCCGCGGCAAGCACGGCTGATCGGGTCGTCTCGGCGCTGTCCGAGCTGATTGACCCCGACCTGACCTAGCCAACCTGACAGGCTGGTCGTGACCGCCGTCGATGTCGCGCCGTCCGGCGGATTCGGCCTCACCGCGTCGGCCGGTGCTGGTCGTGCGCGGTAGCGCAGCACGCCACTCGGCTTTCGACGCCGTGTGACCGGTGCGGGAAACCCGCAAACGAGAGCCGGGATCGACCGCAGCGAGATCCCGGCTCGCTACCGATGGCTCCGAGCGGGATCACGCGGAGACTCCGTCCACAAGGTCGAGTAGCACAAAGCTCGACCGCGACGGAAGGAGAAGACGGTGAGAAAGTTCTTCGAGATCGGCGGAGTGGTCGCAGCCGTCATCCTGATCGCGTTCGGCATCACGTCGATCGTGGTCGGCGTCAACGGCCGCGACACCGTGCAGTCGAGCCTCCAGCAGGAGCAGATCGTCGGCTCGCCCGACATGACGCCGGCGGCAATCAAGGCCGAGGCCGCGAAGGCGGGCCTTCCGGTCGACCAGCTCAGCCTCCCGACGACGTCGGTCGCGGGAAAGAAGATCGACACGGGCGACGAGGCGCGCGCGTTCGCGGGGTACATGCGAATCCACGCGCTCGAGGCAACTGGCGGCCTGACCTACGCGCAGATGGGCCGCTTCATGGCGAAGCCCGGGACGCCGGCGAGGTTCACCGATGGCCACGGCGCCACGAGCGACGAGCGGTACGCGCTCGTCGACCCGAACACGAAGCAGCCGGTCGACAACGGCGCTCGGAACCTCTGGGTGACCGAGACCGCGCTGACGACCGCGCTGAACACGAGCTACATGGCCGAGCGCGTCTCGCTCTTCGGAATCGCGATGGGCGCCGCGTTGCTGCTCGCCGGGATCGGCTTCGGGATCCTGGCAGTCGGCGGAGCGCTGGAAGGCAAGCCGGCGTTTGGCTTCGGACGCAAGCAGGCGCCGAACGGCGGTGTCGCGGCCAAGGCCTAAGAAGCTCCTCCCGTCGCAACGGCAAGGGCCGCCCTCGGGCGGCCCTTCGCCTATTCGTGCTCGTCCAGCAGGCCGCGGTCGAGCGCGTAGCGGACGAGCTCTGCGCGGCTCGAGAGGCGGAGCTTCTGCATGATGTGCGCGCGGTGCGTCTCGGCCGTGCGCACGGAGATGTAGAGCTGCTTCGCGATCTCCTGGTTCGTGTGGCCGAGCGCGAGCAGGCGCAGCACCTCGCCCTCACGCTCCGAGAGCGGGTCCTCCTCCGCGCGCCGGCGCTCCTCCGAGTCTGCGGCCACAAGGCGGGCGCCGAGCTCCGGGTCGACGTAACGGCCCCCGCCGGCGACCTCGCGCACCGCGGCGACGACCTCGCTGTCCGCCGCCTCCTTCAGCACATAGCCCCTCGCGCCGGCGTCGAAGGCCTCGCGAACATAGCGCGGGTCGTCCTGCATCGAGAGCATGAGGATCTTCGTCTCCGGGTTCTCGTGCAGCAGCGTCGGGATGATCTCGAGCCCGCTCTGGTCCGGCATCACGACGTCCAGCAGGATCACGTCGGGCTTGAGCGCGCGCGCCTCGAAGATCGCATCGCGGGCGCTGCCGGCCTCGCCGACGGGCTCGATCCCCTCGCCGGCCTCGAGCACGAGCCTCAGCCCCGAGCGAACGACCGCGTGGTCGTCGACGATCAGAACCCGCGTACCGCTCACACGGGCACCTCGACCGCCACCGTCGTGCCGCTCCGCTCGCTCGACTCGATCGTGAGCGTGCCGTCGAGGAGCTCGATTCGCTCGCGCATGCCGATCAGGCCGACGCCGTCGCCGGTCCCCGCCCCTGGGTCGAAGCCCTGCCCGTCGTCCTCGATCACCGCTTTGATCCTGCCATCCGACCGGGTCAGCAGCACGCTCACCCGCTGCGCGCGGGAGTGCTTGACCACGTTCGTGAGCGCCTCCTGGACGATCCGGTAGATCGCGGTCTCGATCTCGGGCGGCAGGCGGTCGGTTATCGCTCCGACCTCGAGGTCGACCGCGATCCCGGTCTGCTCGGCGAAGCCGCTCGTCAGGCGCTCGAGGGCGGGGACGAGGCCGAAGTCGTCGAGCACCTTGGGGCGCAGCTCGACCGCGAGGCGCCGCACGTCCTGCAGGGTCGCGACCACGAGCTCGCGCAGGCGCGCGACCGACTCCGGCTCGGCGCCCTCGAGCTGCTTGAGCCCGAGCAGGATCGAGGTCAGCGCCTGGCCCGTCTCGTCGTGGAGCTCACGCGCCAGGCGCTGCCGCTCGAGCTCCTGCGCCGCGACGATCCGCCGCAGCGCGTCGCGCGCGACGCGCTCCGAAAGCTCGACGCCGACCGCCGCCCGCGACGCGAACGTCTCGGCGAGGCGCACGTCGTCGTGCTCGAAGCGTGCGTCGGGCGTCGTGAGCTTGTCGTAGGCCGTCAGCACGCCGATCGGCCGTCCGTGCACGAGCAGTGGCACCCATAGGCCTGCACGGGCACCGATCCCGCGGGTGAACTCGAGGTTCACCTCCCGGTCGTCGAGCAGCGAGTCGACGCGCTCGCTGCGGCCGCGTTCGAGTACCCGTCCGGCCTTCGACTGCGCACGCTCGACCATCCGGCCGACGATCTGGTCGGCGCCGTCGCCGGCCGCGGTGACGATCCGCAGCTGGTCCTCGCCGGCCGGAAGGGCGACTGCGACCAGGCGCGCCTCGAGCAGCTCCTTGAGCCGCTTAGCGAGGAGGTCGAGCAGGACGTCGACGTCGGTCTCGCGCGCAAGTTCGCCGCTCCCGTCGATCAGCGACTCTAGCTGGCGCGACCAGCGCGTCGAGGACTCGTAGAGGCGGGCGTTCTCGATCGCGACCGCCGCCTGCGACGCGAGCAAGCCGACGAGCTCCTGGTCGGCCTCGGTGAAGTCCGCGCCCTCGGTCTTGTCGGCGAGGTAGAGATTGCCGTAGGCGACGCCGCGCAGCAGGATCGGCGCGCCGAGGAAGGTGGTCATCGGCGGGTGGTTCGGAGGGAAGCCGACGGAGGGCGGGTCGTCGCCTATGGCGTGCAGCCGCAGCGGCCGCGCGTCGCGGATCAGCGCGCCGAGGATCCCGCGGCCGTGGGGCGGGTCGCCGATGGCGGCCCGCGTGGCGTCGTCGACTCCGTGGGTGATGAAGCGCTCGAGGTGGGAGCCGGTCGGGTCGATCACGCCGAGCGCCGCGTAGCGGGCGCCCGCCAGCTCCGCCGCGACCGAGGTCAGCCGCTGCAGCAGGTTGTCGAGCGACAGCTCCGAGGCCAGGGCGATTCCAGCCTCCAGCAGGGCCCGCAGCCGCAGCTCGCTCGGCGACGCAGACTCCACGCACTCAGCGTACTGCGGAAAAGCCGGACCTTGGCTCGGTGCGGGCGCTGATGCGGTGTGCCGGGGGGCACGCGAGGCTGAGGGCGAGCCGAAAGGAGGAGCCATGAAGGCACTCGTGTATCACGGTCCCGGGAAGCGTTCCTGGGACGAGGTCCCGGATCCCGCGATCCAGCAGCCGACCGACGCAATCGTCCGGATCGACTCGGCGACGATCTGCGGGACCGACCTCCACATCCTCGAGGGCGATGTCCCCGAGGTGCAGCCCGGCACGATCCTCGGCCACGAGGCGGTCGGCACGGTCATCGAGGTCGGCGACGCGGTGACGACGCTCGAGCCCGGGGACCGCGTGCTTGTGTCGTGCATCACCTCGTGCGGGCGCTGCCGTTTCTGCAAGGGAGGCCACTACGGGCTCTGCACGGGGGGCGGCGGCTGGATCTTCGGCCATCTGATCGACGGGCTGCAGGCCGCGCTCGCACGGGTGCCGTTCGCCGACACCTCGGTCTACAAGGTGCCGGATGAGCTCACCGACGAGCAGGTGCTGTTCGTCGCCGACATCCTCCCGACCGCCTACGAGGTCGGCGTGCTGAACGGCGACGTGCAGCCGGGCGACACCGTCGCGGTCGTCGGGGCAGGGCCGATCGGCCTGGCCGCGATCATGATGGCGAAGCTGTACACCCCCGGGCGGATCGTCGCGATCGACCTCGCGCCGGCGCGGCTCGAGAAGGCGTTCGAGTTCGGGGTCGACATCGTGATCGACAACAGCCGCGAGGACGCGGTGGAGCGAGTGATGCAGCTCACCGGCGGGCTCGGCGCGGACGTCGCGATCGAGGCCGTCGGCGTGCCGGAGACATTCGAGCTCTGTGCCGACATCGTGCGGCCCGGGGGCCACGTTGCGACCGTCGGGGTTCACGGCCACCCGGCTACGCTCCACCTGGAGAAGCTGTGGATCCGGGACGTGACGATCATGACCGGCCTTGTGGACACGTTCTCCACGCCGAGGCTGCTGGAGCTGATCGCGAACGGGCGGCTCGACCCGACGCCGTTCGCCACGCACCGCTTCCCGCTTGCCGAGACGATGGCGGCCTACGACATCTTCGCTGCCGCCGCCGAGACCAACGCGCTGAAGGTCGTGCTCGAGGGCGAGCCGGCGCGGCGCGAGGAGCGCGAGCGTGAAGGAACCGCAGTTGGCATCTAGCGTCGAGGAGGCGGCAGCCGGAGCGGTCGACGTCATCCTCAAAGACGGCGGCACGCTCCGGCTGCGGCCCCCGGCAGCGGCGGACGCAGACGCCGTTCTCGCGTTCCTCCACGGCCTCTCCGAGCGCAGCCTCTACCTGCGCTTCCACGGCATCCGCCACGTCGACGAAGCGCTGGCCGGTTCGCTGCTCGACCCGGACTGGGTCGAGACTGGCGCGCTCGCGGGCTGGCTCGGCGACCGCATCGTCGGGATCGCCAACTATGTCCGCCTGCGCGACCCTCGGCTGGCGGAGGCCGCGTTCGTGGTCGCCGACGCAGAGCAGGGCAGGGGCATAGGAATGCGCCTGCTCGAGCAGCTCGCCGAGCGCGCCGCCGCGACCGGCGTAACGCGCTTCGTCGCCGAGGTGATGGCGGAGAACCGGGCGATGTTGAGCGTCTTCACCGGGGCCGGATTCGACGTCGTGCGCGAGCTAGAGCACGGCGAGGTCGAGGTCAGCTTCCCGATCGCGACGACCGAGGCCTTCCAGGAACGCGTCGAGGGGCGCGACCACGTCGCCGTCGCCGCCTCCCTGCGGCCGTTCTTCGAGCCGTCGAGCGTGGCCGTGATCGGCGCCTCGCGCAGGCGCGGCTCGATCGGCGGCGAGCTCTTCCGCAACGTGCTCGAGGCCGACTTCGCCGGCGCGGCTTACCCGGTCAACCGCGGCGGCGAGCCCGTCGCGGGCGTTCGCGGCTACGGCTCGATCTCCGATATCCCGGACGACGTGGAGCTCGCGGTGATCTGCGTCCCCGGGCCGCTCGTGCTCGAGGCGGCCCAGGAGGCGCTGGCCAAGGGTGTCCGCGCACTCTGCGTGATCTCGTCCGGGTTCGCCGAGACGGGCGCCGCGGGCGCCGAGCGCCAGGAGCAGCTGCTCGCGCTCGTGCGTGTGCACGGCGCCCGGCTCCTGGGCCCGAACTGCCTCGGGATCGCCTCCTCGAAGCCGAAGCTGAACGCGACCTTCGCGCCTCGAGCACTGCCGCCGGGCCGGATCGGCTTCTCGTCCCAGTCCGGCGCCCTCGGGCTCGCGTTGCTGGAGCAGGGCGAGGGGCTCGGCTTCTCGGCCTTCGTCTCGATCGGGAACAAAGCGGACGTCTCGTCGAACGACCTGCTCGAGTGGTGGGAGGACGATCCGGAGACCGACGTCGTGCTGCTCTACCTCGAGTCGTTCGGCAACCCGCGCAAGTTCGGCCGGCTCTCCAGGCGTGTGGCGCGGCGCAAGCCGATCCTCGCGCTGAAGGCCGGGGCGACGGCGGCTGGCGCAAAAGCCGCCAGCTCGCACACCGCCGCGCTCGCCGGCTCGGAGGCCGCGGTCGATGCACTCTTCCACCAGGCCGGCGTGCTGCGGGCGCGGACGCTCGAGGAGCTTGTGGACGTCGCGGGCCTGCTCTCGAGCCAGCCCCTGCCGCGTGGCCGGCGCGTCGGCGTGCTCACGAACGCGGGCGGCCTCGGGATCCTCTGCGCCGACGCCTGCGAGGGGGCTGGGCTCGAGCTGCCGGAGCTGGCGCAGGAGACGCGAGACGCGCTGGCGGAGGCGCTGCCCGGCGACAGCAGCGTCGCGAACCCTGTCGACATGCTCGGCTCGGCGACGGGCGTGACCTACGAGCGAGCGATCCCGACGCTGCTCGCCGATCCGCGCCTGGACGCCCTGATCGTGCTCTTCGTGCCGCCGGTGGTGGCCGGCGCGCCCGAGGTCGCGGCCTCGATCCGGCGCGCGGTCGAGGCGTCGCAGACCGACAAGCCGGTGCTCGCGGCGGTCATGAGCGCCGAGGGCACGCCGCTCGATCTGCTCGAGTCCGACGTCGCGAGCTTCACCTACCCGGAGTCCGCCGCGCGCGCGCTCGGGCTCGCGGCCGACCGCGCCGAGTGGCTGCGGCGGCCCGCGGGGACGGTTCCGGAGCTCGACGGGATCGACCGCGACGCTGCGCAGGAGGTCGTCGGCGCGGCCGGCGAGGGCTGGCTCGACCCGGCCCAGACACGGGAGCTGCTGTCCGCCTACGGGATCCCGCTCGTCGCGGAGCGCACCGCCCGAAGCGTGGACGAGGCCGTCGCCGCGGCGGTGGAGATCGTGTGCCCGGTGGTGGTCAAGACCGCAACGCCCGGCGCGCACAAGACCGAGAGCGGCGGGCTCGCGCTCGACCTCCAGGACGAGCAGCAGGTACGAGAGGCGGTCGAGCGGATCGGCGCGCCCGTGATCGTCCAGCAGTACCTGCGGGGCGGGACCGAGCTACTCGCGGGCGTCGTTCAGGACCCGGTCTTCGGACCGCTCGTCGCCTTCGGCCCCGGCGGCGTCTTCGCGGAGCTGATCGGCGATGCCACCTTCCGCGTCGCCCCGCTGACCGACGTCGATGCCGAGGAGCTCGTCACCGGCGGCAAGGCCGGACGCCTGGTCGGCGGCTTCCGCGGCACACCGCCGGCTGACCGGGCCGCGCTCGAGGACCTCGTCCACCAGCTGGGGCGGCTTGCTGAGGATGTGCGCGAGGTGACCGAGCTCGACCTCAACCCCGTGATCGCGGGACCGGAGGGTTGCGTCGCGGTCGACGCGCGGGTGCGGATCGCCCGGCCCACGGGCGAGCGGGCGCTGAAGAGCTGGTAGATGCCTGCGCGCGACGGCGTCGACCTGTACTGGCTGCCGCTTGGCGCCGGCGGACACTTCGTGCGACTGAACGGGCGGATCTACGAGGCAATCTCCTCGCGCCTTGAGCACCGTCCTCCATGCGACCTGTACCACTCCGCGCTCGAGGTCCGGCTGCCCGAGGGCCGTTACGTGATCGAGTCCGCTCCCATCCGAGGGGCCGACGGAACGGAGCGCGGCGTAATTGCCGAAGGCCCCGTCGGGAGCCGTTGGGCGGGGCGATTCTCGATCTTCCGCTACGAGCTGCGCTTCTGGCGCGAGGGGTCGATCCCGGACGTGGCGGAGGCGGTCGAGAGCCCGCGCCGGCGCAGCGACGACGCGGAGGAGGCACGGCGCCTGCTCGCACTGGCGCCGCGCGTGCCGACGCCGGTGTGGGGACGCGACGAGCTTGACGCGGGCGAGATGTGGAACTCCAACTCCGTGGTCGCGTGGCTGATCGCGCGGAGCGGCCTCGATGCAGCGAGGATTCATCCGCCGGATGGAGGGCGCGCGCCGGGCTGGAACGCCGGCCTTGTCGTCGCGCAGCGAGGATGAGCGGAGGATCGTGACGTCGGCGAAGGAGGAAACCGTGACCGTGGCCAGTGACGAGCTTCGGCGCCTCGACGCCTTCTGGCGCGCCGCGAACTACCTCTCGGTCGGCCAGATCTACCTGCTCGACAACCCGCTCCTGCGCGAGCCGCTGCGGCCGGAGCACGTCAAGCCGCGGCTGCTCGGCCACTTCGGCACCGTCCCCGGCCTCAACCTGGTCTGGGCGCACGTGAACCGCGCGATCCGCGCGCGCGACCTCGACGCGATCTACATCTGCGGCCCCGGCCACGGCGGCCCCGGGATGGTCGCGTGCGCGTACCTCGAGGGCACCTACAGCGAGCTGTACCCGCACGTTTCGCTCGACGAGGCCGGGTTGAAGGAGCTCTTCCGCCAGTTCTCGTTCCCGGGCGGGATCCCGAGCCACGCCGCGCCGGAGACGCCGGGGTCGATCCACGAGGGCGGAGAGCTGGGCTACTCGCTCGCCCACGCCTACGGCGCGGCCTTCGACAACCCCGGTCTGCTTGCGTGCTGCGTGGTCGGCGACGGCGAGGCGGAGACCGGGCCGCTCGCGACGAGTTGGCACTCGAACAAGTTTCTCGACCCGCAGAGCGACGGCGTCGTGCTGCCGGTCCTGCACCTGAACGGCTACAAGATCGCGAACCCGACGGTACTCGCCCGGATCCCGGAGGCCGAGCTCGTCGCGCTGCTGGAGGGCTACGGGTACCGGCCGCTGCTCGTCACGGGTGGCTTCGACGGCGAGGACTCGCTCGCGGTGCACGAGCGCTTCGCCGCTGCCCTCGACGAGGCGCTGGACGAGGTCGCGGCGATCAAGCAGCGAGGCAATGGGGCGCGTCCGCGCTGGCCGCTCATCGTGCTGCGCACGCCGAAGGGGTGGACGGGGCCGAGGGAGGTCGACGGCCTCCCGGTCGAGAACACGTGGCGCTCGCACCAGGTGCCGATCCCCGACGTGCGCGAGAACGAGGACCACCTGCGGCTGCTCGAGGACTGGCTCCGCTCCTATCGGCCCGAGGAGCTCTTCGACGAAAACGGCGCGCCGGTTGCCGAGCTGCTCGAGCTGCCGCCGCGCGGCGAGCGGCGGATGAGCGCGAGCCCGCACGCGAACGGCGGCTCTCTGCTGCGCGACCTGCTGCTGCCGGACTTCCGCGACTACGCCGTCGAGGTGCCCGAGCCCGGGAAGACCCTCAGCGAGGCGACCCGCGTCCTCGGCGGCTTCCTTCGTGACGTGGTCGCGCGCAACCCCGGCAACTTCCGGCTCTTCGGCCCCGACGAGACCGCGTCGAACCGCCTCGCCGACGTCTTCGCCGCGACCGCGCGTGCCTGGGACGCGGAGATCCTGCCGACCGACGAGGACCTCGCCCCACACGGCGAGGTCGTCGAGGTGCTGAGCGAGCACCTCTGCCAGGGCTGGCTCGAGGGCTACCTGCTCACCGGCAGGCACGGCCTCTTCAACTGCTACGAGGCCTTCATCCACATCGTGGACTCGATGTTCAACCAGCACGCGAAGTGGCTGAAGGTGACGAGGCACATCCCGTGGCGGCGGCCGATCGCCTCGCTCAACTACCTGCTCAGCTCGCACGTCTGGCGGCAGGACCACAACGGCTTCTCGCACCAGGATCCGGGCTTCATCGACCACGTCGTCAACAAGAAGGCCGAGATCATCCGCGTCTACCTGCCGCCCGACGCGAACTGCCTGCTCTCGGTGGCCGACCACTGCCTGCGCAGCCGCGACTACGTCAACGTGGTCGTCGCCGGGAAGCAGCCGGCGCTCAACTATCTCTCGATGGACGACGCGATCGTCCACTGCACGCGCGGGATCGGCATCTGGGAATGGGCCTCGAACGACGAGGACGGCGAGCCGGACGTCGTCCTCGGGTGCTGCGGCGACATCCCCACGCTCGAGACCCTGGCGGCCGCAGCGCTCCTGCGTGAGCACCTGCCTGAGCTGAAGGTGCGCGTCGTCAACGTCGTCGACCTGATGCGCGTCGAGCCCGAGGACGAGCACCCCCACGGCTTGCCCGACCGCGAGTTCAACGCCATCTTCACCACGGATCGTCCGGTGATCTTCGCCTACCACGGCTACCCGTGGCTGATCCACCGGCTCGCCTACCGGCGCGCCAACCACGACAACCTCCACGTGCGGGGCTACAAGGAGGAGGGGACGACCACGACGCCGTTCGACATGGTCATGCTGAACGACATGGACCGCTTCCACCTGGTCATGGACGTGATCGACCGCGTGCCCGGCCTGGGCTCGCGGGCGGCGCGGGTGCACCAACTCATGCGCGACAAGCGCGCCGCCCACCACAGCTA
>JBJMJY010000105.1:0-27932 GCA_045806105.1 Gaiellaceae bacterium
AGGGCGGCGCCACCGTCGTGCAGCTGCGGCGCAAGGGCGCGAGCACGGACGAGCTGATCGAGGCGGGCCGGGGCTTTGGCGAGCTCGACGCGCTCGTCGTCGTGAACGACGACGTCGACGCCGCGCTCCAGCTCGGGGCGAACGGCGTCCACCTCGGCCGCGCAGACGAAGGCGCCGAGCGCGCGGCCGCGGCCGGGCTGCTGCTCGGCGTCTCCGCGGCCTCCGTCGCCGAAGCGCTCGAGGGTGAGCGGAAGGCTGCTGCCTACATCGGCGCCGGGCCGGTCTGGGCGACGCCCTCGAAGCCCGATGCAGACCCGGCGATCGGGCTCGACGGGCTGGCCGAGGTCTGCCGCGCGGTCTCGATCCCGGTCGTGGCGATCGGCGGCATCGACGTCTCGAACGCCGCTGATTGCATCCGCGCCGGCGCGTCGGGCGTGGCCGTGATCCGTGCGTCGGCCGAGGCGCGAGCGCTGCGGGCGGCGATCGATGCGGCTCTCTGAGCTCGGCGAAACCGGCCTGCTGGCCGAGCTCGAGCGGCGCGGCCTCGCCCGCGGGATCGCCCACGACGCGGCCGAGCTCGGCGACGGGTTCGTCGTCACGCAGGACGCGCTCGTCGAAAGGGTGCACTTTCGGCTCGACTGGACGAGCTTCCGCGAGCTCGGCTACCGGGCGGCCGCGGTCAACTTGAGCGATCTCGCCGCCTCGGGCGCCGAGCCGCTCGCGCTACTGGTCACGCTCGCCGCGCCGGGCGAGCTGGAGCTCGCGGCCGTGGTCGAGCTCTACGAGGGCCTGAACGAGCCCGGCGTCCCGGTCGCCGGCGGCGACACCACCAGCAGCCCTCAGCTCACGCTTGCCGTCACCGCGGTCGGCCGCTCCGAGCGCGTCCCCGGCCGCGCGGGGGCCAGGCCGGGCGACCTGGTCGTCGTCACCGGCCCGCTCGGCGCCGCAGGTGTGGCCTTCCGGGAAGGCCGCCACGCCCGGCCCCCCTTGCGCCTGGGGGAAGGCCGCCGCCTCTCCGCCGTCGCCCATGCGCTGACCGACATCTCGGACGGCCTGGCGGTCGACGCGGGCCACCTCGCCGCCCGCTCCGGCTGCCGGCTCGAGCTCGACGCCGAAAGCGTGCCGCTGGCGTCCGGCGCGACTGTCGAGGACCTCGGCTTCGGCGAGGACTACGAGCTGCTCGCCGCCACTCCGGACCCCCTCGGCTTCCCGGTGATCGGCCGCTGCGTCGAGGGCGAGGGAGTCGAAATCCACCTCCAGGGGAAGCTCGTAGACGTGGCAGGGTGGGAGCACTTCGGTCGGCGAGGGGCCGACAACTTGCGCTGAACGGCGCGAGCGGCAACCCTAAGCGCTCGTGCTGAGCTTCATCTTCAAGCGGCTGCTCTGGGGCCTGATGCTCCTGTTCGTGATGAGCCTGATCACGTTCGTGATGTTCTTCATGCTCGTCCCCGACTCGCGCAACGCGCAGCGCAACGAGCAGGGCTTCGCCGCCGGGCTGCAGACGAACTACAACATCCGCGGCTCGTTCGTTCATCAGTACGTCGGCTTTGTCGAGCACATCGTGCGCCTCGACCTCGGCACCTCGACGCGTTCGAGCAAGCCGGTCACGCAGGTGATCCACGAGACGCTGCCCATAACCGCGTCGCTCGTGATCGGCGGGATGCTGATCTGCCTGCTGATCGCGATCCCGATCGGCGTGATCTCGGCGCTGCGGCCGCGCTCGCTGATCGATCGAGCTTCGATGCTGTTCGTCCTGATCCTCATCTCCTGTCAGCCGTTCTGGCTGGGATTGATGCTCGAGTACCTGCTCGGCGTGCGCGCACATGCTTTTCCGGTCGGCGGCTACTGCGACTTCACCTACAACGAGCTGAGCTCGAATCTCTGCGGCGGCCCGCGTTACTGGGCCTACCACCTGATCCTGCCCTGGCTGACCTTCGCCGCCCTCTTCGCGGCCTTCTACGCGCGCATGATCCGGGCGAGCCTGCTCGAGCAGCTGAACGAGGACTACGTCCGCACCGCGCGCGCGAAGGGCGCGAGCTCGCGGCGCGTCCTGCGGGCCCACGTGATCCGCAACGCCGCCTTGCCGGTGGTCACGATGCTGGGGATGGACGTCGGCGTCGCCTTCGCGGGCGCGCTCTTCATCGAGACGGCCTTCACCCTGGGCGGCATGGGCCAGCTGCTCGTCCGTTCGCTGACCAACAACGACCTGCCGGTGATCCTCGGCATCGTTCTGGTGGTCAGCGTCGCGGTGGTGATCGCGAACCTGATCGTGGACATCCTCTACTCGCTGCTCGACCCGCGGATCCGCCTGCACAGCTCCAGCGAAGGGGTGCAGGCCTCGCGCCGGGTCGTGCGCCAGCTCCGCACGCAGCCGCAGCAGGCGGCCGAGCCCGCCTCGCCTACCTGAGCCACTCGGCCCACGCCTGCTCGTAGTACGAGCGGGGGCGGGCGCCGATGACCGTCCCGCGCGCCTCGCCGTCCTGAAAGAGGATCGCGGTCGGGATCGAGAGCACCTCGTAGCGCGAGGCGGTCTGCAGGTTCTGGTCGATGTCGAGCTTGGCGAACTTGACGCGGCCTTCGTGCTCGGCCGCGAGCTCGGCCAGGATCGGCTCGACCGCGCGGCAGGGGCCGCACCAGGGAGCCCAGAAGTCGACCACCACCGGAGTTTCCGCCTGCAAGACCTCCTGCTCGAAGGTCGCGTCGGTCAGCTCGAGCACGCCCGCGACTCTACAGGCGGCCCGCGAGCGCGCGGAGCCTGAGGGCCGGCACCTTCCAGATCGCCTCGAGCACGATCCGGCGGCTCATCTTCGAGCCGCCATGCTCGCGGTCGACGAAGGTGATCGGAACCTCGACGACGCGAAACCCGGCACGCAGCGTGCGGTAGGTGCTCTCGATCTGGAAGACGTAGCCCTGGGAGGCGATCGCGTCGAGTTCGAGCGTCTCGAGCACCACGCGCCGGTAGCACCTGAAGCCGCAGGTCATGTCCCGCACAGGAACGCCGAGCAGTACCCGGGCGTACCAGGAGCCGCCGCTCGAGATGAAGCGGCGTACACGGCCCCAGTTGCCCACGCCGCCGCCCTCCACGTAGCGCGACCCGAGCACGAGGTCGGCTTCGGCTGCGGCGGCGACCAGCCGCGGGACGTCCTGCGGGTCGTGCGAGAAGTCGGCGTCCATCTCGAGCACGAGCTCCGCGCCCTCCGCCAGCGCACGGCGGAAGCCGGCCAGGTAGGCGGGGCCGAGCCCTTCCTTGCGCGGGCGGTGCAGCACTTCCACGTGCTCGTGCTCGGCCGCGAGCCGGTCGGCCAGCTCACCCGTTCCGTCAGGCGAGTTGTCGTCGATCACGAGCACCGAGACGCCCTTGTCTGCGAGCGCCTCGACCATCCGCTCGAGGTTCTCGCGCTCGTTGTAGGTGGGCAAGCAGACGACCGCCTTCACGCCCCTATGATCGCTGTCGTGGCGAAGACGCTCCCCCGCAACGCGGATGTGGCCGAGCAGCTCGAGCTGCTGGCCGACCTCCTCGAGATCGAGGGGCAGGCAGCTTTTCGCGTGCTCGCGTACCGTCGTGCCGCTGCTCGCGTGCGCGAAACGGGCACGCCGGTCGCCCAGCTCGCGCTCGAGGGAACGGCCAAGGAGCTGCCGGGGATCGGCGCGACGATCCAGGACAAGATCGTCCAGATCGTCGACACGGGCGAGATCGAGGCGCTCTCGAAGCGGCGCAAGACGATCCCGCCCGAGGTGGTCGAGTTCCTGCACATCCCGGGTCTCGGCCCGAAGACGGTGCGCAAGATCTGGCAGGAGCTCGGGGTGACGACGCTCGCGGAGCTGAAGGAGGCTGCGCGCGCCCAGCGCCTCCGGACGCTCCCCGGCCTCGGCGCGAGGCTCGAGGAAAACGTGCTCAAGTCGACCGCGCGCAAGAAGAAGGCGACCGGCCCGCCGCGCGCGCTGCTCGGCCAGGCGCTGCCGGCACTGCTCGCGGTGGTCGAGGTGCTGCGCGAGCATCCCGCCGCCCACCGGGTCTCCGAGGCGGGCAGCGCGCGCCGCCGCAAGGAGACGGTGCGCGACCTCGACATCATCGCCACGGCGAGCGACCCCAAGGCGCTGACGGAGTACTTCACGCAGCTCGGCTGGGTCTCGGAGGTGGTGGCGAAGGGCGCAACGAAGGCGACGGTCGTGTCGCACGAGGGCTTCCGCTTCGACCTGCGCGTCGTCCCGCCCGAGAGCTACGGCAACCTGCTGCAGCACTTCACCGGCTCGAAGGAGCACAACCTCGCGCTGCGCGAGGACGCCGTGCGCCGCGGTTTTTCCGTCTCCGAGTACGGCGTCACCGTCGTCGAGAGTGGCGAGGTCCTTACCGCCGAGTCCGAGGACGAGGTCTACGAGCGGCTCGGCTACCAGTACATCCCGCCGGAGCTGCGCGAAAACGCGGGCGAGCTCGAGGCCGCGCGGAAGGGCGAGCTGCCCGTGCTCGTCGAACAGGGGCAGCTGCGCGGAGACCTGCACACGCATTCCCACTGGTCGGCCGACGGGAAGAACACGCTCGAGGAGATGGTGGCCGCCGCGCAGGCGCGCGGCTACGCCTACTACGCGGTCACCGACCACTCGCACTACCTGCGCGAGGGCCGGATGGAGCAGCAAGCGAAGGAGATCGACAAGCTGGCCGAGCGGGTTGCGCCGCTTACGCTGCTGAAGGGCGTCGAGGTGAACATCAGGGCCGACGGCACACTCGACGTCGCCGACGAGGTGCTGGCCGAGCGCGACTGGGTGGTGGCCTCGATCCACACCGCCTTCGGCCGCTCGCCGACCGAGCGGGTGCTGGCGACGATGGAAAACCCGCACGTGCACGTGATCGGCCATCTGACCGGCCGCAAGATCACGCGGCGCGAGCCGATGGAGATCGACCTCGAGCGGGTGATCGAGAAGGCGCGCGAGACAGGCACCTTCCTCGAGATCAACTCGCAGCCGGACCGGCTCGACCTGCGCGACGTGAATGCGCGCCTGGCGGGCGAGGCCGGGGTGCCCGTCGTGATCTCGAGCGACGCGCACCAGGTGAAGGCGCTCGACTACGTCGACTTCGGCGTCGCCCAGGCACGCCGCGCCTGGCTCGGCTCCGAGCAGATCGTCAACACCCGGACCTGGGCTCAGGTCAGGAAGCTGATGAAGAAGTGACGCTGCGGGACGACGGGCCCGCGGTCCTCGACTGGGTGGCGTCGTACCTCGAGCGCATGCGCGAGCTGCCGGTGCTGGCGCAGGTCGAGCCGGGCGAGATTCGGGCCGCACTGCCGGGCTCGGCGCCGGAGCGGGGAGAGAATTTCGCAGCGGTGCTGCGGGACCTCGACGAGGTGCTGCTGCCCGGACTGACGCACTGGCAGAGCCCGCGCTTCTTCGCCTACTTCTCGACGACCGGCTCGGAGCCGGCCGTGCTCGCAGACCTGCTCGCGGCCGGTCTGAACCAGGTCGGGATCCTCTGGCGCACATCGCCCGCGTTGCAGGAGCTCGAGGAGGCGACGCTTGCGTGGCTGGCCGACCTGCTCGGCCTGCCGGGCGACTGGCACGGCCACCTCGAGCAGGGCGCGTCGGTCGCGACGCTCGGCGCCCTCGCCGCCGCGAGGGAGGCGAAGCCGGGCCACGTGCTCGCCTCGGAGCACGCGCACTCGTCGGTCGAGCGCGCGTGCCGGCTGCTCGGGCTGGAGTTGCGCAAGGTGCCGGTCGACGACAAGTTCCGCCTGCGGCCGGACGCTCTGGAGCTCGACGGGGCGAGCGCGGTCGTTGCGACCGTCGGGACGACCTCGACCACGTCGGTCGATCCGGTCGCCGCCGTGCTGAAGGCCTGCGCGGGAGCAGGCGTATGGGTCCACGCGGACGCGGCGTACGCGGGCTCTGCGATGGTCTGCCCCGAGCTGCGCTGGGCGTTCGACGGGATCGAGGGCGTCGACTCGGTGGTGGTCAACCCGCACAAGTGGCTGCTGACGACGCAGGGCTGCTCGGCGTTCTGGACGCGGCGGCCCGAGGACCTGCGCGCCGCGTTCAGCCTCGTCCCGGAGTACCTGCGAACCGACGACGAGGTGGTCAGCTTCAGCGAGTACTCGGTCGAGCTCGGCCGCGGCTTCCGGGCGCTGAAGCTCTGGGCCGTGCTGCGCTGTTACGGGCGCGAGGGGCTGCAGGAGGTCATCCGGAGCGGCATCCGGCTGGCGGAGCGCTTCGAGGCCTGGGTGCGCGACGAGCCCGGGTGGGAGCTGTGCGCGCCGCGCCCGTTCTCGGTCGTCTGCTTCCGGCGCGAGGGGTCGGACGAGGAGAACGAGGCGCTGCTCGAGCGCGTGAACGCGAGCGGCGAGGTGTTCCTCTCGGGCACGCGGCTGAACGGCCGCTTCGTGCTGCGGCTCGCGGCCGGGAACGCGCGGCAGACGGAGGACGACGTGCGCGTCGCATGGGAGGTGCTGAAGCGCTGCGCGCGGTGATCTTCGACCTCTGGAACACGATCGCCGAGTGGCCGGAGCAGGTCTGGGCGGAGACACAGCCGGAGGTCGCCGCACAGCTCGGCCTCTCGCACGAGGAGTTCGCGGCACGCTGGTACGGCGACGTGTCGGCGCTGCGCGAGACGGGGCCGATCGCGGACGTGCTCGCGCTCTTCGAGGCCTCGCCGGAAGCAGTCGAGCAGATCGTGGCGCTGCGGCGGAAGGTGACGCGCCAGGGGCTCGTGCCGGTGCCGGGCGCGGTCGAGACCATCGCGGCGCTGCGGAAACGCGGCTTGAAGATCGGGCTGATCACGGTCTGCAGCGAGGACGTCGTGGCGCTCTGGCCGGAGACCGACTTTCAAGGCCTCTTCGACGTCGAGGTCTTCTCGGCGAAGGTCGGCCTGCGCAAGCCCGACCCCAGGATCTACCGGCTCGCGCTCGACCAGCTGGGCGTCGAGCCGGACGAGGCGGTGTTCGTCGGCGACGGCGCGAACGACGAGCTCGCGGGCGCGGAGCGGGTCGGCATGACGGCCGTCGGCCTGGAGGCTCCGAACGGCGAGCTCGGCGACTGGCCGGGCCTGCGGATCCGCGCGCTGCCGGAGCTGCTCGAGCTCGTCTAGCGCCGCGGCGGCCATGTCCCGGGGACAGACCCAGGGACAGACGCAGGGACAGACCCAGGGACTGTCACTGTTCCGTACGAAGCGCCGCCAACGCGGCGTCGTGCAAGGCGACGCGGTAGCGCCAGAGGGCTCGGCCGGTCGCGAGCAGCTGCGCGCGGATCGGGCCGGCGAGCTCTTCCGTTGTGCCCCAGCGGGCCGCGCTGATCTCCTGCGTGTCGATCGGGTCGAGCTCCTCGTCGCCGGCGCGCGCTGAGAAGACGTGCGTGCGCCAGTCGATCACGCCGCCGGCAGAGCGGAAGGTCGCCTCCGAGCTGACGAGGAACCGCTCGAGCTCGATGTGGATCCCGAGCTCCTCGCGGGCCTCGCGCTGCACTCCGCGCTCGAAGTCCTCGCCGGGCCGGACCCCGCCGCCCGGGGGCCGCCACGCACCCGGCGGGTACGACGGCTTCTGGATGAACGCGAGCCGTCCCTGCGGGTCGAAGACGAAGAACGTGACGTCATGCCGGCGCTCGGGCGAGCTGCCCGCGAGCGTGAACTCCTGCGCGCTGACCTCGCCCTCCCAGCGCAGCGGGAACGGCTCGCCGTAGCGCTCGCGGAGCGGCGCCAGCACGGCCTCGGTCAGGTGCATCCGCCGATGGTACGGTCGCGCGCATGCCGCTCGACGCGCTGGCGCTGGCGCTCGGGGCCGCCGCGTTGCACGCGCTCTGGAACCTGTTGCTGGCGCGGGAGGAGGACACCGAGGCTGCCACGGCGATCGCGCTGCTCGCGCTGGTGGCGACCCTCGTCGTGCCGGCCGCGCTGACCTGGCGGGTGGAGGGCGCCGCGGTGGCGTTCATCGCCGCCTCCGCTGCGCTCGAGCTCGCCTACGTGGCGCTGCTCGCGGCGGCCTACCGGCGCTACGAGCTCAGCCTCGTCTACCCGGTCGCCCGCGGCCTAGCGCCGGTGCTGGCGCTGGTGATCGTGGTCCTCTCCGGAGGGGCGCGGCCGTCGGCGCTCGGCGTCGTCGGAGTCGTGGTGGTCGCGGTCGGCGTGCTGCTCGTGCGCGGCGTACGCGGGAGCGCCGCGGGCCTCGCGTTCGGCCTCGTGATCGCGGCCGCGATCGCCGGCTACACGGTCGTCGACCGCTACGGGATCCGGCACGCCGCGGCGGGGCCGTACCTGCTGCTCGTGATGCTCGGGCCGGCGCTCGCGTACCCGCTGGCCGTCGGCCCCCGCCGCGTGCGTGCGGCGCTCAGCCCCGCCACCGTCGTCGTCGGCGCCGCGTCCGCGTCGGCGTACCTCCTGGTGCTGCTTGCGCTTCGTCTCGCGAGCGCGCCGGCGGTGGCTGCCGTGCGTGAGACGAGCGTCGTGATCGCCACCGCAGCCGCGGCGGTCTTCCTCGGCGAGCGAGTGGGCTCGACCCGCCTCGCCGGCGCCGCCGCGGTCGCAGTCGGCGTCGCCCTGCTGGCCCTCTCCTAGAGCCGGCGGAGCAGCTGGAGCAGCTCGGCCGGCGAGGGGACGACGAGGTCGGCCCGGTCTGCGAGCCCGGTCGGCGCTTCGGGCGAGGCGACCGCGACGCGCACCGCCAGCTCGATCCCGTCGAGGCCGCGGAACGCGTCGAGGTCCGTGGTGTCGTCGCCCGCGTAGAGCGCTCGTCGCAGCCCGCGTGCCGACAGGAGCGCACGCACCGCCGTGCCCTTGTCGGCGGCAACCGGCGGTCGCACCTCGAGCACCTTCCGGCCCCAGCGCGCCTCGAGGCCGGCCGACTCGGCGCGGCGCGCGACGTCCTGCAGCGTCCGCAACGCCGCCTCCTCGTCTTCCGCTCCGCGCCAGTGGAGGGCAACCGTCAGCCCCTTATCCTCGACCCACGGCCACTGCTCGGCGGCGAACGGGCGGAGCGTTTCGCGCCAGCGTTCGGCCTCCGGGGCGAGCTCGAGCCCGTGGACCCCGACGTAGACGACGCCCTCGACGCCGACCAGCCGCGCCGCGTCGGCGCCGCTGCGTCCGCTCACGCACGCGACGAGCGCGTACCGCCCGACGAGCCGCCGCATCTCCGCCCGCGCATCTTCCGGAACCGCCGCCAGCCCGGGCCGCGCGACGATCGGCGCGAGCGTCCCGTCGACGTCGAGGAGCACCGCCGCCAGCTCCGGTTCCGCGCGCAGGCGCGCCAGCCGCTCGTCCACGCTGCGCAGAATACGACGGTGCGCCTCGTCGTCATCGGCCTCCTGGCCGGCCTCTTCAGCGCCCTCCTCGGCGTCGGCGGCGGGATCGTGGTCGTGCCGCTGCTGCTCCTGGTCGCCCGCTACTCGGAGCGGCCGGCGATGGCGACGTCGCTCGCCGCCGTCGGCCTGATCGCCTTCGTGGGCGCGGCGAGCTACGGGCTCCACGGCGAGCTCAAACCGGGCGCGGCCGCAGTCGTGGGCCTGCCCGCCGCCGTGGGCGCTCTCGGCGGGACGTGGCTCCAGCAGCGCCTCGCCTCACGCACGTTGTCGCTCGCCTTCGCGGCACTGCTCGCGGGTGTCGCGGTCTGGTTGCTCGTCTGATGTGGGCGCTGCTCGCGGCCGGCGCGATCGGTGTCGTCGCGGGCGTCCTCGCCGGCCTCTTCGGCGTCGGCGGCGGGATCCTGTTCGTGCCGACGCTGACCCTCGTGCTCGGCCTGACGCAGCTGCACGCCGAGGCGAGCTCGCTGCTCGCGATCCTCCCGACGGCCGCGGTCGGCGCCTGGCGGCAACGCGCCTACGGCAACGTCCGCTGGCGCGCGGCGGTCGTCATCGGCGTGGCGGCGATCGCCGGCGTCGAAGCCGGCGTCCAGATCGCAGAAGCGCTGCCGGAGCACGCGCTGCGGCGGCTCTTCGCAGCGGTGATGCTCCTGGTCGCCGGCCAGCTCGCCTGGCGCGCCCTGCGAAAGCCGACCTATCCTTCCTGACGTGGCCGCCGACGCCGACCTCTGGATCCCGCTCGTGGACGAGCCGATCGGCTCGATCGTCGAGCGGGTCCAGCAGGAGCACCCGGAGATCATGGAGCTCGTGGCGACGCCGCGGAAGCTGCTCGCCTTCCGCACCTTCGCCTACATCCGCGTCGGGATCCTGCTCGGCCGCCTGCTGGTCGAGCACGACGTTGAGTCGGTCGAGAGCTCCACGTGGGCCGAGCAGCTGGCGAACGACCCGCAGCACCGTGCGGCGGTGGTCGCCGAGGTGCGGACGGTCGCCAAGGAGGTCGCGGCCGACCCGGCGTATGCGTCCGACTCGCTCGGGCCGAGCGACGAGGAGCGCGCACGGTTCGAGGAGTTCGCGAAGCGCCGCCTCGCCGCGGACGCGTAGAAGAAAAACCTCACACTGCCGCCGTCTTTGCTGATAATGCGAGGACGGTGACGAAGCGGCTCACGATCGCCGTGGCGCTCGGGGGCCTGGCTGTCCTGATCCTGGGGACGGTCGGGGCCGGTGGTGCCCGGTCGACGGCAGGCGCCTCGGCGCGCGCCGTGGCCATCCGCGTGCTCGTGCCCGGACAGGCCGGCTCCGTCGCGGGCGTGATCTCCTCGCCACCCGACCACGCGGCCTTCGGTTCCGCGTTCGCCTACCCGGGGGACGGCTCCATCGTCAGCACGGGTGCGATCAGCGCCTCCGCGTCGACGACCTCGGGGTCGTCGGCAACCGCGGCCGCTAGCAGCCAGGTCGGCGCGCTCAGCGTCTTCGGCGGTGAGATCACCGCGACGGCGATCGAGGGCTCGTCGCGCGGGTCGACGCGCGGGCGCTCGGCGCGCGGCGACTTCTTCGGCGCGTCGGTCTCCGGCCTGTCCGTCCTCGGAGCGGAGGTGGCGGCGGCCCCGAACGGCCGCGTCGCGCTCGGCGACTGGGGTTACGCCGTAACGCTCGAGCAAGGCACCGACCGAAGCTCGGCCGCGGGCGGCTACCAGGGCTTCCACGGCTTCGTGACTGCGCTGGCCATCCACGTCACGGCGCCGCACGCCGGCCTCCCCGCGGGGTCCGAGATCCAGGTCGGTTACGCGGAGACGAGCGTGCAGGCGAGCGCGCCGCCCGCTCCCAAGCCGGTCGTGCCCGGCCCCGCGCCGAAGCAGGCGAAGAAGCACAAGGCGGCCAAGACGCCGTCGGCGCCCGAGCCGAAGAAGCAGTCGGGAGTCGGCTCGGCGCCGCTGCTGCAGCCGCCGATCGGGCTGCAGCCGAAGCTCACCGCGGGCGGCTACGTCTTCCCCGTCTACGGACCGTCGGTCTTCGGTGACACCTACGGCGCCTTCCGCGGCGACGTGGCCGGCAACTGGCACCACGGCGACGACGTCTTCGCGCCGCTCGGCGCGCCGATCCTCGCGTGCGCTGACGGAACCGTCTTCTCCGTCGGCTGGAACGACGTCGGCGGGAACCGGCTCTGGCTCCGCGACGAGCAGGGGAACGAGTTCTACTACGCGCACCTCTCCGCGTTCACCCCGCTCGCGAGGAACGGCCACAACGTCAAGGCGGGCGAGGTGCTCGGCTTCGTCGGCAACACGGGCGACGCCCAGGGCACGCCGACTCACCTGCACTTCGAGGTGCACCCGTACTCGCTGCTCTTCATGGGCTACGACGGCGCGGTCAACCCGACGCCGTACCTGAACGCCTGGCAGCACCTCCAGGACGTGCGCTTCGGCAACGTCGCCATCTGGCTCGCGCGGACGGGCATCTCGGACCCGGCGCCGAAGCCGGCCGCGATCCTGCTGCAGGTCTCCGACATCTCCGAGGCCAGCGGCCTCGACCCGGCCTCGCTCAAGCGCGCGATGGCCCGCCGCACAGGCGGCGAGGCGCAGGTAGCGCGGGCTCTCGGCGTGCGCCCCAAAGCCGCGCGGCCCTAGCCGCTAGCTCGGCGGCGCGCCGACCGCGCTACGCAGAGTTGCTGCCGCCGTACCCGAAATCCTCGTCCTCGCCGAAGATCCGATCCTTCAGCCAGCGGCGGGTCTCGGGACCGGTCATCGGGTTGAAGAGGATCCCGAGGACGATGCCGGCGAGCAGCAGGGTGCTGTTGCGCCCCTTGTGGGCCTCGCGGCCCTGGATGCGGTCGGCCGCGGTGCGGAGGTCCGTGATCGCCGAGCGAAGCTGGTCCTGGATGTCCTCGTCGCTCGCGACCTTCGTCGCGATGCCGGTCACGCCGCGGTTGCCGAGCAGCTCCTCGTAGACGTCACGCGCAGTGGCGAAGGCGCTGCGGACATTCTCGCGCAGGTCCTCGTCCTGGAGCGCTCGCTTCACGTAGGGCTTCGCGTCCTGAATCCGGTCTTTCGCCTTGGCCATGGCGGAGATCTTCCTTTCGCTCGCGTTCTGAGGCATCGTTTGCGATGCCGCCTAAGCCGGGCGGTTCAGCCGACCGGCCGTTTCGTTCAAGCAGGGATTCTCTACCCTGCGCGCGCTTCGTGCTAAACGGAAGCGGCGGCCTGGCGCTCCGAGGCCGGAGAGGCCTGCGGCCGAGAGCGTCCCGGCGCGCTGAAGGCGACGGCGAAGACGTCCTCGATCGTGTCGGCGAGGATGAACTCGAGCTCGTTGCGGGCCTCCTCGGGAAGCTCCTCGAGGTCGGGCTCGTTGTCGCGCGGGAGCACGATCCGCTCGAGGCCGTAGCGCTGGGCGGCGAGCACCTTCTCGCGCACGCCGCCGATCGGGAGCACCTGGCCGGTGAGCGTGATCTCGCCGGTCATGCCGACGTCCTCGGCGACGGTCTCGCCACGGACGAGGGAGGCAATCGCCGTCGCCATCGTGACGCCGGCGGAAGGCCCGTCCTTCGGCACCGCGCCGGCCGGCACGTGGATGTGCACGTCGTGATCGGCGAACCAGTCCTCGGGGACGCCGAGCTCGTCGGCGTGCGAGCGCACCCACGAGAGCGCGGCCTGCGCCGACTCGCGCATCACGTCGCCGAGCTGGCCGGTGATCGTCAGGGTCCCCTTGCCCGGGTACGCGGTCGCCTCGATGAAGAGCACGTCGCCGCCGACCGGCGTGTAGGCGAGGCCGGTCGCGACGCCCGGGTCGGCCGTGCGCTTGCGCGGGTCGGCCGGGAAGCGGCGCGGCCCGAGCCATTCGCGTGCCCGTTCGACGCCGATCGCGATCGACTCCGCTTTGCCCTCCGCGATCTCGCGCGCGGCCTTGCGCAGCACGTCCGCGATCCGGCGCTCGACGTTGCGCACCCCGGCCTCGCGGGTGTACTCGCGAATCACGACACGCAGCGCCTCGTCGTCGAGCGTGACCCGCCCGTCGCCCAGGCCGTGGGCCTCGAGCTGCTTCGGCAGCAGGTACTTGCGGGCGATACCGAGCTTCTCGTCCTCGGTGTAGCCCGACAGCTGGATCACGTCCATGCGGTCGAGTAGCGGCCCCGGAATCGTCTCGAGCTGGTTGGCGGTGCAGATGAAGAGCACCTTCGAAAGGTCGAACGGGAGGTCGAGGTAGTGGTCGCGGAAAGTCGAGTTCTGCTCGGGGTCGAGCACCTCGAGCATCGCGCTGGCGGGATCGCCGCGGAAGTCGGCGCCCATCTTGTCGATCTCGTCGATCAGCAGCACCGGGTTCTTCGTCTCGGCGTCGCGTAGCGAGCGGATGATCGTGCCCGGCATCGCGCCGATGTACGTGCGCCGGTGGCCACGGATCTCAGCCTCGTCGCGCACGCCGCCCACGGACAGGCGCACGAACCTGCGGCCGACGGTCCGCGCGATCGACTGGCCGAGCGACGTCTTTCCGACGCCGGGGGGCCCGACGAAGCAGAGGATTGGCCCGGAGAGGTCGTTCTTCAGCTTCGAGACGGCGAGGTACTCGAGGATCCGCTCCTTGACCTTCTCGAGGTCGTAGTGGTCCTCGTCGAGGATCTCGCGCGCGCGGCCGAGGTCGAGGTTGTCCTCGGTCGTCTCGGTCCACGGCAGTGAGAGGATCCAGTCGATGTAGGTGCGGATCACGCCGTACTCGGCCGCGGCCGGCGGCAGCTTCTCGAGCCGCGAGAGCTCGCGCTCGATGGCCTTGCGGGTGTCCTCGGGGAGGTTCTTCTCCTCGATCTGCTGGCGCAGCTCGTTGATCTCGGCCTGCTGCTCGTCGCCTTCGCCGAGCTCGTCCTGGATCGCCTTCAGCTGCTGGCGCAGGAAGTACTCGCGCTGGCCCTTCTCGAGCTCCGACTGGACCTGCGACTGGATCTTCGTGCCGAGCTCGACGACCTCCAGCTCGCGCTTGAGGATGCGGAGCACGTCGCGCAGGCGCTCGGAGACGTTGGCCTGCTCGAGCAGCGCCTGCTTCTCCTCGGTCTTCAGGCGCAGGGTCGAGGCGACGAGGTGCGAGAGCGCGCCCGGATCGTCCACGTTCGCGGCGGCGAGCTCCAGCTCCGACGGCAGGTACGGCACGAGCGAGATCAGCCGGCCGAACTCGGTCTGCACGCTGCGCGTGAGCGCCTCGAGCTCCGGGGTCTCCTCGACCTCGTCCGGCACGACCTCGAACTCGCCGGCGAGGTACGGGTCGTCCTGGACGCGGCGCTGAAGGCGAATTCGGCCGACGCCCTGGACCAGGATCCGGAGCGTCCCGTCGGGGACGCGGATCATCTTGTGCACGAGGGCAGCGGTCCCGATCTCGTACAGGTCGTCCCAGCCCGGCTCGTCGACCTCGCCGTTTCGCACCGTGACGAGCGCAAGCATCCGGTTGCCCTCGAGCACGTCGTCGACGAGGCGCACGGAGCGCTCCTGGCCGATCGCAAGCGGTGATACCGACTGCGGAAAGATCACCGTCTCCTTCAGCGGCAGGACCGGCAGCGTCGAGGGGATCTCGACGTCGCCCGGCTCGAACGGCTCTTCGAGGTTCAGGTCGCTCATGTGCGTCCTCGAATCGTGATGTAGACGCGCTCGGTCGTCGGCTGCCTGGCGGCGATCGGCAGCGTCACTGTCAGCATCCCGTGCTCGTAACGCGCGGCGGCCGCGCTCGTGTCGACGGGCTCGTCGAGCGGAATGCGGCGCTGGAACGGGCCGTACTCGATCTCGAGCTGCTGGTAGCGGCCGGAGACGTCCGGCCGGCAGCGCTCGCCGGCGATCACGAGCACCCGGTCTGCTGCGACGACGTGGATCGACGAGGGGTCGACGCCGGGCAGCTCGACCACGACCCTGAGCTCCGCCGGGTCCTCGGAGCGGATGCAGTCGACCTGGGGCCGGAAGCCGCGGCGGCCTCCGGCGAACCTCGGTAGGTGCCAGAGGTCGTCGATGAGCTCCTGGATCTCGTCGTGCAGGTGATCGATGTCGGTGCGGCGCTTCACGGGGTCCTCGCTGGAAACGGTAGTGATGCCCGGGCGGCCGGGGTTTGCAACCGGCTGCGGAACGCAGGTAAGTTAGCAAACACTAGCTTCGCCACCGCCGTCCGGAGACAGGGAAGAACGCCGCCACATGGAACGCTGGACGCGCCTGATGCTGCGCTATCGGTGGGTCGTCGTGGCCGCCTGGCTGCTGCTGCTCGTGGGCGGCGGCTGGTCGGCGACGAAGCTCTCGGCGCTGCTCTCGAACACCTTCACGATGCCGGGGACCGACTCGGAGCGGGCCCGGACGATCCTCAAGGAGCACTACGGCGACCGCAGCGACGGCGCATTTACGATCGTCTTCGCCGTCCCCGACTCCCGCGACCCGCGGCAGCGCCTGCTGTTGGAGCGGCGGATGGTGGCCGCGGCGGAGCTCGTCCCGAGCGGCCGGGCGCAGCCGCTCGTGCCCGGCGGGCGCCACGTGCTCTACGGCGACATCACCTCGACGCTCGACCTCGCGACGGCGAAGGGCTACACGGACGACCTCCTCCGCAGGCTGCCGCAGAGCCGCGGCGTCCACTCGTACGTCACGGGCCAGGCCGCGATCCAGCACGACCTCGACCCGATCTTCGACGAGGACCTGCGCAAGGGCGAGTTCGAGATCGCGATCCCGATCGCGCTACTTGTACTGCTGCTGGTCTTCGGCCTCTCGTGGTCGGTGACGATCCCGCTGCTCTTCGCCGCCTGCACGATCGAGGGGACGCTCGGGCTGGTCTACCTGTTCGCCCACCACGTGACGATGGCGACCTACGTCACGAACCTGGTGCAGCTGATCGGTCTCGGCATCGCGATCGACTACTCGCTGCTCATCGTTTACCGGTTTCGCGAAGAGCTCGCCCGCGGCGGCGCGAAGGACGACGCCGTCGTGCGGACGATGGCGACGGCGGGCCGCGCGGTCGTCTTCTCCGGCGCCACGGTGGCGATCGGGCTCGCGCTGCTCCTCTTCATGCCCTCGCCGTTCATGCGCTCGATGGGGATCGGCGGCTTCCTGATCCCGCTCGTCTCGATCGCCGCGGCGGTGACGCTGCAGCCGGCGCTGCTCTCGCTCTACGGCCGCCGTGGGACGAGGCGGGTGCGCGTCTGGCGGTTCGGCGAGGAAGGAGGCCGTCGCGGCTTCTGGGAACGGCTCTCGGCGGCGATCATGCGGCGGCCGCTGGCCTTCCTCGCCGGAGGGGCGGTGCTGCTCGTCGCGTCTGCGCTTCCGGTCTTCGCCTTGAAGCTGACGCCGGGCTCGGCGAAGGGCATTCCGCAGCATCCGCAGGCGGTGCACGGGTTCACCATCCTGCGCGACGCGGCGGGCGCCGGCGCGCTCTCGCCGACCCAGATCATCGTCGACACCGGCCGCGCAGGCGGCGTCGCCTCGCCGGACGCACAGCGGAGCATCGCGGCGCTGGTCGAGCGCGTGCGGCGCGACCCCGAGGTCGCCTTCGTGCAGTACCGGCCGGGCCGCCCGTTCGTCGACGGCGGCGGCCGCTACGCCGAGGTCGTGGTGGCGGGCGAGCACGAGTACGGCGAGAGCCCTGCGCAGGACTTCGTCCGCCGGCTGCGCGGCAAGATCATCCCATCCGTTTCGTGGCCACCCGGGGTGCGGGTGCTCGCCGGCGGTGGCCCGCCGCAGGGCGTCGACTTCATCGACCGCTCCTACGCCGTCTTTCCGTGGCTGGTGCTCGGCGTGCTCGTGCTGACCTACCTGCTGCTGATGCGCGCCTTCCGTTCGCTGCTCCTGCCGCTGAAGGCGGTGATCCTCAACCTGCTCTCCGTGGGCGCCGCGTACGGCCTCCTGGTCGTCGTCTTCAAGTGGGGGATCGGGAGCGACGTGCTCGGCCTGTACGAGTTCTCGCAGATCGAGGCGTGGATCCCGATCTTCCTCTTCGCGATGCTGTTCGGGCTCTCGATGGACTACGAGGTCGTCCTGGTCACGCGCATGCGCGAGGCCTGGGACGAGACCCGCGACAACGTCCGCGCGGTCGGCCTCGGGCTGGAGCGCACCGGCCGGATCGTGAGCGCCGCCGCGATCATCATGGTCGCCGCCTTCTCGGGCTTCATGGCGGGCCGCGTGGTCGGCCTGCAGGAGTTCGGCCTCGGCCTCGCGGTCGCGATTCTCTTCGACGCGACGATCGTCCGCATCCTGCTCGTGCCTTCCCTGATGGCGCTCTTCGGCCGCTGGAACTGGTGGCTGCCGCGGCGCGTCGCGCGGGTGGTGCGCGTTCCACCCTCGCCCCTCGAAGCGCCGACCTCGTAGCATCCCCGCGCATGGCGACTGGGCTGAAGGGCGTGATCCTGGCGGGCGGCACCGGCTCGCGGCTGCATCCGCTGACGCAGATCACGAACAAGCACCTGCTTCCGATCTACGACCGGCCGATGATCAGCTGGGCGATCGAGGCGCTCGTGAAGGCCGGCGTCACCGACCTGATGCTCGTCACCGGCGGCACGCACGCGGGCGAGTTCTTCCGGCTGCTCGGCAACGGCCACGAGCACGGGGTCGAGCGGCTCTTCTACGCGTACCAGGACAGGCCAGGCGGAATCGCGGAGGCGCTGGGGCTCGCGGAGCGGTTCGGCCGCGGCGGCCGGATCTGCGTGATGCTGGCCGACAACGTGGTGGAGCAGTCGCTCGCGCCGGCGGTCGAGAACTTCGACGCCCAGCAGCGCGGCGCGCGGATTCTGCTCGCGCAGGTGGGCGAGCCGGAGCACCTGCGCCACCTCGGCGTGCCCGAGCTGCAGGACGGCCGCGTCACGAACATCGTCGAGAAGCCGCAGGACCCGCCGAGCGAGTACGCCGTCACCGGGATCTACTTCTACGACGAGCAGGTCTGGGACGTGCTGCCCACGCTGGAGCCGTCCGGGCGCGGCGAGCTCGAGATCACCGACGTGAACAACTGGTACGTCGGTCGCGGGGAGATGGAGTACGACGTGCTCGAGGGCTTCTGGGGCGATGCCGGCGAGTCGATCGACGCCTACTACGAGGTGAACGACTACGTGCGCGCCAACGGCGCCAACAAGGAATGGTCGAAGGCGTCCGGCTGATCCCGCTGCTCCGCCACGAGGACGAGCGGGGCTGGTTCATGGAGCTGATGCGAGCGTCGGGCCTGCCGCAGCCGGTCAAGCAGTCGAACCTCTCCTCCTCGCGCAAGGGTGTGATCCGCGGGTTGCACTACCACGAGCGCGGCCAGTCCGACCTCTTCGCGTGCCTCCAGGGGATGGTGCGCGTGGTCGTGCTCGACCGCGAGTCGGGCGAGACCTTCACCGCTGACATCGGCGATGAGAACCCGGCCGCGGTCTACATTCCGGGCCACCACGCGCACGGCTACGAGGCGCTGACGGACTGCCTCTTCCTCTACCACGTCACCGAGGAGTACGACCCGGACGACCCCGACGAGCACGGGGTGGCGTGGAACGACGAACGGGTCGCCCACCTCTGGAGCACGCAATCGCCGATCCTCTCGGAGCGGGACGCCGCGTCCTCATAACCGGCGCCGCGGGGCAACTCGGCGCCGCGTTGCGCGAGGCCTTTCCGGAGGCTGACGCGCGCACGCGCGCGGAGCTGGACGTGACGCAGCCCTTCTCGGCGGAGGCCGAGCTCGTCCTGCACGCGGCAGCCTGGACCGACGTGGACGGCGCCGAGTCGGACCCGGCGGGCGCGGAGCTCGTGAACGTCGGCGGCACACGCAACGTCGCGGCACTGGGAGCGCCGCTTGTCTACTACTCGAGCGACTACGTCTTCGACGGCTCGAAGCGCGAGCCGTACGTCGAGTCCGACGAGCCGCGGCCGCTCTCGGCCTACGCGCGCACGAAGCTCGCGGGCGAGCACGAGGTGCGCGACGGCTGGATCCTCCGCAGCTCGTGGCTCTTCGGCTGGAGCGGGACGAACTTCGTGCGCACGATGCTGCGGCTGGCCGAGGAACGCGACGAGGTGAGCGTCGTCGCCGACCAGGTCGGCTCGCCGACGTACGTCGGGCACCTGGCCGAGGCGACGCGGGAGCTGCTCTTGCTGCCCGGTGGGATCTGGCATGTCGCGGCCGGCGGCCAGTGCACCTGGGCCGAGTTCGCGCGGGCGATCTTCGAGGAGGCGGGGGTCGACTGCCGCGTCCGCGAGATCACGACAGAGGAGCTCGGCCGTCCGGCGCCGCGGCCGCCGTACTCGGTCCTGCGCAGCGAGCGCGACAGCGCGCCGCGGCTACCGCACTGGCGCGAGGGCCTGCGCGCCTGCCTCGACCGCCTCATCTAATAAGCGGGTCCGCCCGCTAGCGATCTTGGACCCGTGCGCGCCGCCGCCGGAGCCGGGCTTTGCCCTGCGGGAGGTCACGTCCACTAGAAGAGCCTTCGGCCCACGCCTGCAGCGGCCGGCATGGTGAGCGCGTGTGTTCGTGAGGCGTTGCGACAGGAGGGGGCTCACGGCCGAACCAGGGGGTTCCCCCGTGCTTCCTAGCGCCAGGCGGCTTCGTCCACCGGGGCGCGGTCGCGGAGCGGCTCCCACCACTCGCGGTTGTCCGCGTACCACGCGACGGTCTGCGCGATTCCGTCCTCCCAGGCGATCTCGTCGCGCCAGCCGAGCTGCTCGCGGATCTTCGTCGAGTCGAGTAGGTAGCGGCGGTCGTGCCCCGGCCGGTCGGGGACGATCGTCTTCAGCGACTCCGGCTTGCCGGTGTGCTCGAGCACGGCGTCGGCGATCTCGGCGATCGACTTCTCGATCCCCGAGCCGACGTTGTAGGTCTCGCCCACCTCCCCGCGCTCGAGCACGAGCTCGATCGCGCGGCAGTGGTCGAGCACGTGCAGCCACTCGCGCCTGTTCGCGGTCGAGGCGTAGAGCGGCAGCGGCTTGTCGTCGAGGGCGTTGGTGGCGAAGAGCGGGATCACCTTCTCCGGGAACTGGTACGCCCCGTAGTTGTTCGAGCAGTTGGTGATCGTGACCGGCAGCTCATAGGTCTCGAAGTACGCGCGCACGGCGTGGTCGGCGCCGGCCTTGGAGGCGTTGTACGGCGTCCGCGGCCGGTACGGCGTGTCCTCGGTGAAGACGTCGTCGGAGTCCAGCGGCAGGTCGCCGTAGACCTCGCAGGTCGAGACGTGGTGGAACCGCTCGAGGCCCGAGCGCCGCGCTGCCTCCAGCAGCGTCTGCGTCCCGAGCACGTTCGTCCGGAAGAAGCGCCCGGGATCGACGACGGCGAGTGAGTTGTGCGACTCGGCGGCGAAGTTGACGACGACCTCGACTTCCTCGTCGCGCAGCGTCCGCTCGGCGAGGTCGGCGTCGGCGATGTCGCCCTCGACGAACGCGATTCTGTCCTCCAGCTCGCTCAAGCTCTCGCGGTTGCCCGCGTACGTGAGCAGGTCGTAGGCGACGACGTGGTCGTCGGGGTGCCGCTCCAGCCAGTAGCGGACGAAGTTCGAGCCGATGAACCCGGCCGCGCCGGTGACGAGGACGCGCATCCGTCGGAGTGTATGCGGCGAAATCGCCGCCCTTCCCGGCCGAACGGGCGGTCCTGGAGTTGCGTCAGCAGTGCTGCGCGCGCTGGCGGATCGCTCGCGGCTCGCTGCGGTCCGGCTCGAGCTTCTCGGCACGCTTGAGGTACGCGAGTGCCTCGCTGCAGCGGCCGACCCGGTAAAGCGTGTAGCCGAGGTTGTAGTTCGCGTAGCCCTCGTACGGGTCCGTGGGGCCGGTGCCCTGCAGCTTCTGCACGGCCTGCTGGAAGAGCGGCAGCGCGGCCGCGTAGTTCCCCTGCTGCATCAGGGTGTAGCCGTTGTCGTTGAGGGCGTGCCCGTCGCCGGCGGCCGCGGGCGGGGGCGGCGGCGGTGGGGTCGGCGCCGCAGCGGTCGTCTCGTGCGTCACCGTGCGCTGCACCGTCGTCGTCCCGCCGGGACCTGTGATCGTGCGCGTCACGACCGCCGGCGAGGAGCCTCCGCTCGCCACGATCGCGGCCACGACCGCGCCGGCCGCGCCCGCCGCGAGGATCAGTGCCAGCGGAACGAGGTAGCCGGGGACGCGCCGCTGCCGCCGCGCGGGTGGCGCGAGCACGGCGGTCGTCCCGACCGAGCCTCGTGCGAGCGCGTCCCGCAGGTCGGCGACGAACTCGCGGGCCGAGCTGTAGCGCCTCGCGGGATCCTTCGCGAGCGCGCGCTGGAAGACACGGTCGACCTCGGGCGGTAGGTTCTCGCAGCGCTCGGCGATCGACGGCACCGGGGCGTTCACGTGCGCGGCCGCCTCCGCGGTCGGCGAGTCGCTCTCGAACGGACGCTCGCCGCTCAGCAGCTCGTACGCGACCACCGCGAGGGCGTAAAGGTCGCTCGCCGGGGTCGCGCGCTCCCCCATTGCCTGCTCGGGCGCGAGGTAGCCCGCGGTGCCCAACACGGTGCCCGTGAGCGTCATGGAGTCGAAGCCAGCCGCGCTCGCGATCCCGAAGTCGGCCACGCGCAGCTCCCCGCGGTCGTTCAAGAGCAGGTTCGCCGGCTTCACGTCGCGGTGGACGATCCCGTGCCGGTGCGCCGCGTCGAGTGCCGCGGCCGCCTGCTCGAGCCAGGCGAGCGCGCGCTCCGGCGGCTGTGCGCCCTCGCGCCGGATCTGCTCCTCCAGCGAGCCCCCCGAGAGATACTCCATCACGAAGAAGGGGCGGTCCTCCCAGTCCCCGACGTCGAAGATCGTGATCGCGCCGGGCTCGCCGGAGATGCGCGCGGCGGCGAGCGCCTCGCGCTTGAAGCGCTGCCTGATGCCGCTGTCCGACGCGTAGCGCTCCGCCAGCACCTTCACGGCGACGTCGCGCCCGAGCAGCTCGTCGGTCGCGACGTAGATGTCGCCCATCGCGCCGCGACCGACCCGTCGCGGCGAGCGATAGCGAGGCGGGAGGAGCTCGGTCCCCGCAGGCATCGGCGGCAGTTTCCCTGACGCGGCCGGTCGAAAACGGCCGGTTTGTGGGTCAAGCCAGGGAAAACCGCGTAAGCGTGCGGTACCCTCAGTTGGCCCGGCTGCGGCGTCCGGCCAGGACCAAGCGCTGCCGGCCGGCCTTACGAGTCGATGGTCAGCACACTCGCAGCAGCCCTTCTCGCCGCCTTGGGCCTTTCGGGGCCCCCGGCGACGCATGCGGTCGCCCCCGCCGGCCCGTCGTTCTTCGTCTCCGGGCACGGCTGGGGACACGGCGTCGGGCTCGCGCAGTACGGCGCCTACGGCTATGCCCAGCACGGCTGGACGTACGACAAGATCGTCGCGCACTACTACCCGGGCACCGACCTCGGCGAGGCACCGGTGAAGCGCGTGCGCGTGCTCCTTGCCGGCGGCGCGAAGACCGTCACCATCTCCTCGCGTTCGGCGTACACGGTTCGCGACGGCTCGGGGAAGACGCACAAGCTGCCCGCGGGAACGCAGCAGCTCGGGCCGGGCCTGAAGCTGAAGCTGCCGTCGAGCACGAAGGCGCTGCCGGCGCCGCTCGTCTTCTCGCCAGGCAGCTCGCCGCTCTCGCTCGGCAGCCGCTCGTACCGCGGCTCGTTTCGCGTCACGGGTGGCAAGAAGGTTCGGCTGGTGAACGTGCTCGGCCTGGAGCCGTATCTGTGGGGCGTGGTGCCGAGGGAGATGCCTGACCGCTGGCCGGCCGAGGCGCTGCAGGCGCAGGCCGTTGTCGCCCGCACCTACGCGCTCGGGCACGTCGAGCACGGCGGCGACTTCGACCTCTACGCCGACACGCGCAGCCAGGTCTACGGCGGGATCGCCGCCGAGTCCGCGCCGGCCCGCGAGGCCGTGAACGCGACCGCCGGGCAGGTGGTGCTCTACGACGGAGACCTGGCGCAGACGTTCTTCTTCTCCAGCTCGGGTGGCCGCACGGCGAACGTCCAGGACGTCTGGAGCTCGAAGGGCGTGCCGTACCTGGTCTCGGTGCCGGATCCGTACGACACGCTCTCGCCGTACCACAACTGGGGGCCTTTGCGGTACAGCGCGAAGCTGCTCGGCCGCAAGCTCCATGCGCGCGGGAACCTGCTCGACGTGCGCACGAGCGCCGCCGCCTCCGGCCGTGTGCGCTCGGTGACGCTCGTCGGCTCGAAGGGGAACCGGACGGTCACCGGGGAGGCGGTGCGCCGCGCGCTCGGGCTGCGCTCGACCTGGTTCACCATCGGGACGCTCAGCCTCCAGGCGCCCGGGAAGCCGGTGACCTACGGGAGCACGGTGAAGCTGACGGGTTACTCGCGCGGGATCCCGCGCGTGACGCTCGACTCGCGGCCGTACGGCGAGACATGGAAGCCGCTCGCGACCCTGCGCTCGCGCGGCGGACGCGTCAGCGCGACGCTCTCGCCGAAGGTCACCACCGACTACCGCATCTCCTCGGGTTTCGTCCGCAGCGGCGTCGTCCGGCTCGCGGTCGCCCCGGCGGTGCGCCTCTCGCCCAGCAACGACCGCACCTCGGTCACCGGCGTGGTGAAGCCCTTGCTCCCCGACGCGGCCGTCCAGGTGCAGCGGCAGGTGGCGAACGGCTGGAAGACGGTGGCCACGACAACGGTCACCTCGCACGGCGCCTTTACCGCGTCGCTCGATCTGATCCCCGGCACCTATCGGGCGCGCGTTATCGCCGGCAAGGGCTACGCGGCGGGCGTCTCGGCGCCGCTGACCGTGGTGCCGGCGTGAAGCGCGCGCTCGCGCTCGGCGCGGCGGCTGCAGCGCTGGCCGCGCCGGCGGCGACCGCGGCGGTTGCCCTCCCGAACGACCCGCTCGCGCCGCGCCAGTGGTACCTCGGGCGCGACCGCGCGCTCGACGTCTTCGACGCCGCCAAGCAGCTCTTCGCGGTCCGCGTCGCCGTGATCGACTCGGGGATCGATCTCGGTCACCCCGAGCTCCGCAGCCGGGTCGTCGCCAAGCGGAGCTTCGTCGGCGGCTCGATGGCTGACGAGCTGGGCCACGGGACCTTCGTCGCGGGCGAGATCGCGGCGATCACCGACAACGGCGCCGGCATCGCGGGACTGGCGCCGCCCGCGCGGCTCCTCGTCGCGAAGGTGGTCGGCGCCGACGGCTCGATCGCGCCGAAGGCCGAGGCGCGGGCGATCCGCTGGGCGGTGCGCCAGCGCGCGCGAGTGATCAACCTCAGCTTCGGCAGCATCCGCGATCCCGTGAACTCGGGCAACGACGGCTTCTCGTCCGCGGAGCGGCGGGCGATCGAGCTCGCGGTGCGCCGCGGCGTGCTCGTCGTCGCGGCGGTCGGGAACGGCACCAACGCGCCCTCGAAGCCGTGGCCCTACGCGAACTACCCGGCGGCCTTCCCGCACGTGCTCGGCGTCTCCGCCTACGGCAAGAGCGGCCGCGTCCCGATGTTCTCGAATCGCGACGGCCAGTTCGTCGACCTCTCGGCGCCGGGGATGGACATCGTCTCGCTGTTCCCACGGTCGCTGACCCGGAGCTACCCGGACTGCGTCGAGCAGGGCTACTCCATCTGCGGCACGAGGGAGTACCGCCACGCCGACGGCACCTCGTTTTCCTCACCGCAGGTGGCCGCGGCCGCAGCGCTGCTCCTGGGCGAGATCCCGGTGCTGCGTCCGGACCAGGTGGCGGAGATCCTGCGCTTGAGCGCGGCCGATGCAACGCCTGCGAACGGCTGCGACGAGTGCACGCCCGGCCCCGACTCGCTAACCGGCTGGGGCCGGCTCGACATCGGCGCAGCGGTGGACGCGCTCACCGCGGGCGCGCCTCCCGCGGACCGGCTCGAGCCGAACGACGACGTGGGCCCGCACGCCGCGCTCGTCGACCGGACGATGAACACACGCGCGACGCTCGACTGGTGGGACGACCCGACCGACGTCTTCCGCGTCTACCTGCGCCGCGGCCAGAGGATGTCGGTGGTCGTCCGCGCGAATGCGAAACTCGACCCGTCCCTCATCCTCTGGAAGCCCGGCCTCCGCCGGCTCGCCGACGCCCGTAGCGACCTTCGCGCGCGCCGCTCGATCCACCCGGCCGGCTCGCCCGAGCGGATCGCGTACCGCTCCCACAAGAGCGGCTGGTACTACGTGCAGGTGAAGCTCGCGCGGCCGGGCTTCGGGCCCTACCGGATCAAGCTAGCGTCCTAGCAGCTCCTCGTCCGGCACCTCGCGAAGCTGCCGCGCCGGGTTCCCGACCATGAGCGCCCTCGGCGGCACATCGCGGATCACCACGGCGCCGGCGCCGATGAACGCCTCCTCGCCGATCTCGATCCCGGGCAGCAGCACGCAGCCGCCGCCGACGCGCGCCCCGCGGCGGATCGTCGGCCCCTTCACGAGCTCGTGTCGCTGCTCGGTGCGGCCCATGAGGTTGTCGTTCGTCGTGATCACGCAGGGGGCGATGAAGACGTTGTCCTCGAGCAGTGAGTACGCCGTGATGTACGCGTGCGCCTGGATCTTCGTGAGCGCGCCGACCGAGCTGTCGTTCTCGACGAGCGAGCCGCGGCCGATCACGACGTCGTCGCCGATCGTGCAGCGCTCGCGCACGCACGCCTGGTCGCCGACGATCACGCGCTCGCCCACGGTCGTGCCGGCGAAGACCACCGCGCCTGTGGAGACGACGGTGCCGGCACCGAGCTCGAGCGGCGGCAGCTCCTCGCGCTTCGCAGTCGAGCGCGGCGAGAGCGTCGGCTGCTTCCCGACGACGGCGTAATCGAGGATCTTGCAGCCCTCGCCGAGCACCGTCCCCGGGTAGACGATTGCGGTGTCCGCGACCTCGCTCACGCGGGGGCCGCGACGAGCGACGCCTGCAGCTGCTCGAGCGCCTGTACCACCGCGAGGCCGTCGCGCGCCGCCTGCCGACGGTCGCCCTTTCCGGCGACGAGGTCGAGGAAGTGCGTGCACTCGAGGCGCAGCGGCTCGTCGTTCGGCACCTTCGGGCTGAAGATGTCGCCCGAGCGGGTCTGCCACTCGCCCCAGGTCGCGCTCGGATGCCAGGGCGCCTTGTCGTAGACCGTCACCTTGCGCTCGAGCTCCATGTCGTCGAAGACGACCATCTTCTCGCGCCCGACCACGGTGACCTTCCGCATC
Source organism: Gaiellaceae bacterium (assembly GCA_045806105.1). Classification (GTDB taxonomy): domain Bacteria; phylum Actinomycetota; class Thermoleophilia; order Gaiellales; family Gaiellaceae; genus AC-32. The sequence continues at coordinate 26,294 of JBJMJY010000105.1, forward strand.
TTGTGCGGGTCGAGCCAGGAGAGGTGCATGTGCGCGATCTTCCCGCTCGGGAAGCGGAGGTAGCAGAAGACGATGTCCTCGACCCCCTCGTTCAGGAAGGCGTTGCCGTGCGCCCAGACCTCGGCCGGCTCCTCCTCGAGCAGATACAGGATCACGGACAGGTCGTGCACGCCGAGCGAGAGGAGCGCGTTCTCGTGCCTGCGGATCACGCCGAGGTTCTGGCGGTTCGAGTAGACGCAGAGGACGTCTCCGAGCTCGCCGGCGTCGACGAGGCTCTTGAGCATGTTCACGGCGGGGTGGTAGAGGAGCAGGTGGCCGGGCATCAGCACGAGGTCGCGTTGCTCGGCGAGGTCGCAGAGCTCCTCCATCTCCGCGGCGCGCATCGCGGGCGGCTTCTCGACGAAGACGTGCTTGCCGGCGTCGAGCGCGAGTTTCGCTAGCTCGTAGTGCGTCGGGACCGGCGTCGCGATCACGACCGCCTCGACGTCCGGGTCGGCGACGAGCTCCTCGAAGTCGCCGGTCACGCGGGCCCCTGCGTAGCGGGCGGCGAACTCGCGCCGTCTGGGCTCGTCGGCGTCGCAGAGCCACGCCAGGTCGGCGAGCTCGTCGAAGTTGCGGGCGAGGTTCTTGCCCCACGCGCCGAGGCCGGCCTGGCCGACGCGCGTCACAGCTTCCACACCTTCCCGTCGACCCGGCCGTTCCTGCCGGTTGCGTTGCGGAAGTCGACCACCAGCCTCGCGTCCTCCACGAGCTGCTGGTAGTCGATCGACGAGTGCGCCGTGACGATCGCGACGCAGTCGTAGCCGCCGGCCTCGAGCGGCTGCGACGTGAGCTCGTGCTTGGGCAGCTCCGGCACGTGGGGGTCGTGGTAGGCGACGTTCGCGCCCGCGGTCTGCAGCAGCTCGATCAGCTTCAGCGCGGGAGACTCCCGCGTGTCGGGTACGTCCGCCTTGTAGCTCACGCCCAGCACGAGCACCTTCGAGCCGCTGAGCGAGCGCTGCGCGCCGTGGTTCAGCGCCTGCGAGATCAGCGAGCGGCAGAAGTACGGCATGTTCTGGTTGACCTTGCCCGCGAGCTCGATGAACTCGGTGTAGAAGTCGAACTGCCGCGCCTTCCACGAGAGGTAGAAGGGATCGACCGGGAGGCAGTGGCCGCCGAGGCCTGGGCCAGGCTCGAAGCGCATGTAGCCGAACGGCTTCGTCGCGGCCGCGTCGACAATCTCCCAGATGTCGAGGCCCATCCGGTCGCAGAGCTGGGCGAGCTCGTTGACGAGGGCGATGTTGACCGAGCGGAAGATGTTCTCGAGCAGCTTCGTCAGCTCCGCGGCCTCGGGCGAGGAGACCTCGATCACCTCGTCCACGGCGCTCGCGTAGAGCTCGACCGCGCGGCGCGTGCACTCCTCGGTCAGACCGCCGACCACCTTCGGCGTCGTCTTGGTCGTCCAGTCCTCCCGGCCGGGGTCGACACGCTCGGGCGAGAAGGCAAGGTGAAAGCCCTCGCCGGCCTTCAGGCCGCTCTCCTCGAGCAGCGGCGCGATCCGCTCGCGCGTGGTGCCGGGGTAGGTGGTCGACTCGAGCACGACGAGCTGGCCCTGCTGCAGCCGCGGCGCGATGCCTCTTGCCGCATCGAGCAGGATGGT
>JBJMJY010000106.1:0-16772 GCA_045806105.1 Gaiellaceae bacterium
GAAGCCGACTACCGAGCTCGAGCCGCTCGCCGCAGCCGGTGCGCTTTAGGCGCTGATCCGTCACAGACACGCGACAGGGAGGCGGGTACCGTCGCCGCCATGGAAGAGGCACGTCGAGTCCTGGAGCGGCTCCGACGCATCGAGGCGCTGGAGCGCCGGTCGGCGCCGTCCGACGAGCTCCTGGCCGAGCTCCGAACGCTGGTTCGCGAGGCGGAGACCTGGCTCCGCTCCGAGCCCGAGCCGGGCGCGGCGGCCGACGCGTTGGCGCGGTGCGCAGCCGCGTTGGAGGCCGAGGGGGCCGAGGAGGTGGCGCTGCTGGCGCGCTGAGACGGAGACATCCGATTCGCGGGATCGTTGCGATCCGCCTTTTCCGGCACACTGAGGTCGTGAAGGAACGTCCGGTCCCAGGGCGAAGGAGCCGCGAGTGGTGAGGCTTGCCGGCCTGTTCTCGCGCCCCCAGGAGGGGCAAGTGGAAACCACCCCTCCACCGGGGGAGCCCGCTGTGCAGGAAGAGGCCCCGGTGTTGGACGAGACGCCGACTCCGCCGGAGCCGGACGTGCCGAGGCAGGCGGAGGTGATCGCCTTCGCGAACCAGAAGGGCGGCGTCGCGAAGACGACCTCGACCCTGAACCTGGCCGTGGCGCTCTCGGAGGAGGGCCACAGGGTGCTCGTCGTGGACATGGACCCGCAGGGCAACCTGACCATGAGCCAGGGCCTGAACCCGGACCAGATCACGCGGTCGATGTTCGACGTGCTCGTTCACCGGCTGCCGATCGACCAGGTGATCCAGCAGGCCGAAGTCGACCTGGCCGTGTCCTCGATCGACCTCGCCGGCGCCGAGCTCGCTCTCTCGAGCATGATCGGCCGCGAGCGCGCGCTCGAGTAGGCGCTGAACCCGATCAAGGAGCGCTACGACTTCATCCTGATCGACACGCCGCCGTCGCTCGGGCTGCTGACGATCAACGCGCTCGTCGCCTCGAACGGCGTCATCGTCCCCGTCCAGTGCGAGTACCTCTCGCTGCGCGGTCTCGTGCAGCTCGAGAACACGCTCTCGATGATCCGCGAGAACCTCAACCCGGAGGTCGGGATCGAAGGCATCCTCCCGACCATGTACGACAGCCGCACGCTTCACTCGCGCGAGGCGGTCGAGATCCTGCAGGAGAACTTCGGCGATCTCGTCTTCGACACGAAGATCCGCAAGACCGTTCGCTATGCCGAGGCACCCGTGAAGGGCAGCTCCGTCCTGAAATACGACCCCAGCGGTAATGCCGCCCAGGCCTACCGCGACCTGGCGAAGGAGGTGCTCGATGGCGCGCAGGCGCGCGAGCATGCGTGAAGGCCCCCTGGCGGAGCTCTTCCGTGCGACGGAGGCAGCCCAGCGGCAGGCCGAGAAGGAGGGCCGTGAGCTCGAGGCCGAGCAGCACCAGCAGCCGCAGCCGGAGCGCGAGCCCGAGCAGGCGTCGGCCGCGCCCTCGCGCGCCGAGACGACACCGGCCGAGCCGAAGCCGAGCCCTGTCGAGCCGCCCGAGAAGACTGTCGAGCACGTGCCGGAGTGGGAGGAGGCCGCGCCTCCACCGCCGCCACCGCCTCCGCCGGAGCCGGTCCGGCTGCCCGAGCGCGACCCCGAGCCGAAGCGCGAAGCACCGCGGCCCAAGCTCGAACCGCTGCCCGAGCCGCCGCCGCGCCTCCACCGGGTGCCCGAGCCCGGCGCCTACATCGCGGTCATCCGGGTCGTCGGCGTCGGCGGTGCAGGCCTGAACGCCGTCAACCGGATGATCGACGCCGACATCTCGCAGGTCGAGTTCGTCGCGGTCAACACCGACATCCAGCAGCTGCAGACGAGCGACGCGCCGGTGAAGATCCACATCGGCCGCGAGCTGACGGAGGGTCTCGGCTCCGGCGCCGACCCGGAGCTCGGCCGCCGCGCCGCCGAGGAGGCCTACGACCAGGTGAAGCGCGCGCTGCGCGGCTCCGACATGGTCTTCGTCACGGCCGGCGAGGGCGGCGGAACAGGCTCCGGCGCGGCCCCGGTCGTCGCGCGAATCGCAAGGGAGCTCGGCGCGCTGACCGTCGGCATCGTCACGACCCCGTTCGCCTTCGAGGGCACGAGACGCGGGAAACAGGCGACTGACGGCGTCGACACCCTGCGCACGAACTGTGACACCGTGATCGTCGTCCCGAACGAGCGCCTGCTGGAGGTGCTCGACCGCGAGACGTCGATGCTGGACGCGTTCCGCATCGCCGACGACGTCCTGCGCCAGGGCGTGCAGGGAATCTGCGACCTGATCACGCTGCCGGGCCTGATCAACCTCGACTTCGCCGACGTGCGCACGATCATGAAGGACGCGGGCACGGCGCTGATGGGCATCGGCTTCTCGGCGACGGGCGAGAACCGCGCCCGCGACGCGGCCGAGCGCGCCCTGCGCTCACCGCTGATCGAGACCGACATCGGCGGCGCCAAGGGCATCCTGCTCTCGATCGCGGGGGGCGACGACCTCTCGCTCTTCGAGGTGAACGAGGCCGCCGAGGTGGTGCGGCAGGCTGCGACCGACGACACGAACATCATCTTCGGCGCGACCGTGGACGACCGCCTTACGGGCCAGGTCTGGGTCACCGTCGTCGCGACGGGCTTCGGCTCGCGCGCTGCTCAACGCCGGATCGCCATCCGCGCCGAGGCGCCGGACGACGGCAACGACTCGCTGGAGCCCCCGAGCTTCCTCCAGTCCTAGGAGGTTTGGCGGGACAGTCCACGCTCTCGGCGAGCAGCGCGGCCTGAGGGCCTCGCGACTGTTTCGTCAAACTCTCCTGCTTGCCGCGCTCGCTCGTCCTTTCGTACTTCGAGCCGCGTGAGCTCGCGACGATCGTCGCGAGCATCCGCGAGGCGAAGCTGCAGCCGCGCACGCCGCTCTACATCGGCAGCTACGGCGTCGGCGACCGGATCGCGGCGCGCGTCCACGAGCTGCCGCACGCGCGCTACGCGCCGATGTTCCACATCCAGCCGGGCTGGCACTGGGAGCGGCGGCGCCTCGAGCGGCGCCTCGAGCGCGACCTCTTGGCGCGGAACCCGCGCTCGAACCGCCTGGCCGGGCCGCTCCCGCCGCTGCCCGCGCTGCTGCGCCTCCCGGCCGCGACTCGTGTCACGTGGGGCGTCGAGCTCGGCGCCCGCTTCCGGGACACACTGCGGGCCGCCGGAGTCGCCGAGACATGGCAGCTGGACGAGATCGTTGCGGAATGCGCCGGGCCTCAGGGCCGTCCGTACCGGGAGCTCACGCGCGGCGTACTCCGTGGCCTCGCGTTTGGCCGGCCTGCCGTCGGCGACCGAACGCAGCGCGGCCTCGTCTGGTGGGCGAAGACCGCGCACGTGCTCCCGTCGCGCCGCATCACAGCGGAGCTGACGGTCTTCTGGCGCATGCTCGACCGCGCGTGCATCGGGCTCATCGGCGAGGAGTACCCCGACTTCGCCGGCGACCCGCGGGCCACCGCACGCCGCGCCGCCGCGGGCCACGACCGCCTCAGGCGCGGAGGGCCGGTCCGCCGCTCGCTCGCGCGTAAGTACATCTCCGGGCTCACACCCGGCTTCCGGCTGGTGCCCGGCCTCGGCGGGAACGTGCGCGGCCTCCCGCGGGACGAGGCGGAGCGCTGGCGCTCGCAGTACCTCCGTGCCCGCGCCGCCGCGGGCGTCTCCGGCTTCGCCGAGTTCGACTTCCGCTTCGAGAACAGCGCCCGCCCGGTCGTGCGCGAGCTGCTCCGCGAGTTGGCCGCCGTCACCTAGTCCGAGTCGCAGACCTGCGAGCCGCCGCCCGTGACCGCCGAGGCGAGCGCGCGCCCGGCGCTGACGTGGAAGCGCAGGTCGACGCGGCCGCCCCGGTGCGCGTCGACGGTCGTCATCCCGTCCGAGCGACGGATGAGGCAGGCGTCCTCGGCGCGCCAGTATGGCGAGTACCGCACCGCGAGCCGGTAGCGCCCCGGCTCCGGCAGCGTGAGCATCACCCGCGTCGCCGTCAGCCGCAGCACGCCTGCGCCTGCCGGGCCGGTCAGGATCGAGCGCGGCCCCGGCAGCTCGAAGATCTCTATCCGAGAGGTCGCGAAGACCCGCCGGAGGCCGGAGCGCCCCGTGCGCAGCAGCGCCGCCTCGCCGCGGGCGCTGTAGTCGGTCGGCGCGCTCGTCAGCACGACGTAGCGCACGCCGAGCCGGCGCAGCCACGCGCGGTACGCCGTGGGCCCGAGGTCGTCGTAGAGCAGCTGGTTCTGCGGGAAGTCATCCTGACGGAAGCCGCCGCGCGCGATCGGGATCTGCGCCTCGGCGAGATAGACCGCCGCCCAGTGACCGGTCGTGTCCACGACCTCGGCGCGGTAGGACGGCGTCAGGTGCGCGCGCAGGAAGGTGATCGCCGGCGCCCAGTAGGCGCGCGCCGAGGCGGGGTCGCCGCGCCCCTTTGCGAAGCTGAACGCGACCGGCGAGAGGTTCCACGCCACCGCCAGCGCGAGCACCGTCAGCGTGACCGGCAGTGGCCGCCAGCGGCGCAGGGAGAGCGTCAGGACGGCGAGCGGGATCGCCGCGTAACGCAGCCGCGCGACGTTCTCGCCCACCGCACTCGGGATCGCGAAGGCGCCGAGGCAGGCGATGAGGTACACGACGAACATCCCGAGGAGCGGCCCCGCGCGTTCGACCCGCCACGCGCAGGCCGCGCCGAGGACGCAGAAGGTGACGGCGGCGAGGAGCTCCTGCCACGAGAACGGATAGCGGCCGGAGCCCGGGAAGGCGCGCCAGATCGCGACCTCGACGACGCCGAAGGCGGCGATCGTCAGCGCCGGCGCGAGCAGGGCGCGCCGGTCACGCCAGCGCGCGAAGCCGAACCCGGCGAGGACGAGCGCGAGCAGCATGAACGCCAGCGGGCTCGCCGCGAGCGTCAGCGCCGCGAGCAGCGCGAAGCGCCACAGGCGCCGCGCCTGCAGCGCCCAGATCGCGAGCAGCGCGAGCGCGGCGCCGAGCGCGAACGGGAACGCGGCCGAGAAGACGATCCCGGACCAGACGACGGCGAACGTCCGGCTCGACCAGCGCGCGCTCGGGCCCCACTCGCGGGAGACCACGACGGCGAACGCAAGGGCCGCGGTCGAGATCGTCGCCACTGCGAGCAGGCGGATCCCGAGCAGCGCGGCGAGCGGGTAGTAGAGGCCGCTGTAAGTGACGAAGCTGTAGCGCCCGGCGTACCAGAAGTTGTTCCATAGCGCGAAGCCGCCGTTGAGGAACAGCGTGCGCTGGTACGCGTGCTCGGCGAGGTCGGCGCCCGGCGGGCCGAGCCAGACGAGCGCGGCCGCGAGCGTCGCGGCGGCGGCGGCGGCGAGTGTGGCCTCGCGCAGGACGGGGGTCTCGCGAGTCACGAGCGCCGAGGATAACCGCCCACCCCTGAGTAGCCTTGGGGGATGCGAGGGGCGGTCGCAGCCGGGCACCACCTCACCGCGGAGGCGGGGGCACAGGTTCTCGCCGAGGGCGGTAACGCCGTCGACGCGTGCATCGCGGCCGCGTTCGTCTCCTGGATCGCCGAGAGCCCGCTGACCGGCCCGGGCGCGGGTGGGTTCATGCTCGTGCACCACGCGCGCGACCGCTCCACGCGCATGCTCGACCACTTCGTCGCCGTGCCGGGCCTCGGGCTGCGCCGGCCGGGCGCGCACGCGATGGCGGCCGTCGGCATCGACTTCACACCCGAGTCGTCGCAGTTCTTCCGCATCGGTCCAGCCTCGTGCGCCGTGCCCGGGGCCGCCGCCGGCCTGGGCGAGGCGCACCGGCGCTTCGCCTCGCTGCCGTGGAGCACGCTGCTCGAGCCCGCGATCGCGCGCGCCCGGGAGGGCGTCGTCCTGAACGAGCCGCAGGCGTACCTGCATGGGATCCTCGACCCGATTCTGCGCCACGCCGACGAGGGCCGGGCGATGTACAGCCTGAATGGCAACTTCCTCGTCGCCGGCGACCGTCTCGTGCTCGACGACCTGGCGCGAACGCTGGAGCAGCTCGCCGAGAAGGGAGCGGCCGACCTGTACACCGGCGAGCTCGCGCGGGCGCTCTCCAGGCACGTGCGCGCCGGCGGCGGCGACATCACGCTGCGCGATCTGCGCGAGTACCGCGTCGTCCAGCGGCGGCCGGTGCGCGTTCCCTTCCTCGGCCACGAGTTCCACTCGAACCCGCCGCCGTCCAGGGGCGGGGTATTGATCGGGCTCGGGCTGCAGCTACTCGACCGGCTCGGGGCAGCGGGGCCGGCTGGCAGCGCCGAGGCGATGGCGCAGCTGGTCGAGATCATGCGCGAGCAGGAGTCGGCGACCGACGCGCGCTTTGGCCGCGAGCTCTACCGCGGCGGCCTCACGCGGCGGCTCTCCGACCCGCGGCAGCTCGGCGCCGCCGCGCGCCGCATCCGCGCCCGGATGCCGGAGCTCCAGCGCGGGACGACTCACATCTCGGTCGTCGACGCGCAGGGCAACGCCGCCTCGCTGACCGCCTCGACCGGCGCCGGCTCAGGCGTGATCGTCCCCGGGACCGGCATCCAATTGAACAACATGCTCGGCGAGTTCGACCTCTCGGCGATGGGCAGCGGGCCACGCCCCGGCCTGCGGTTCACGAGCGGCATGGCGCCATCGCTCGTGCTCGCCGACGGGCGTCCGCGCCTCGTCGTGGGCAGCGCGGGCTCGCTGCGCCTGCGCGGCGCCATCCTCCAGATCGTGATCAACGCCGTCGCCCACGGCCTCGGGATCGAGGACTCGCTCGCGCGGCCGCGGGTGCACCTCGAGGACGGGCACGTGCACGTCGAGGGCGGCAACGACCCCGCCGAAGTCGACCGCCTCGAGGCCCGGGGCTACGAGCTCCTGCGCTGGCGGGATCGCAACCTCTTTTTCGGCGGCGCGGCCGGGGTGGAGCTGCTCGCCGACGGCACGCTCGCGGCCGCCGGGGATCCGAGGCGCGGCGGTCACGGCGTCGTCGTCGAGTGAGCCGCTTCCGGATCCGCGACGCCGAGCCGGGGGACGCCACCGCACTCGTCGCGCTCGCGCGCGAGGTGAGCCGGGAGCCCGAGGGCTGGCTGCTCTCCGCCGCGGAGTGGCGCGCGCCGGCGGCCGAGCGGCGCTACCTCCGCGCCGTGCGCCGTTCGCTGCACGCCGCCGTCTTCGTCGCGGACGCTCCGGAGGGCCTCGTCGGCCGCCTCTCGGTCGCGCGCGACCCGCACCCGGCGAGCCAGCACGTCGCCGACCTCGGCCTGATGGTCGCCGCAAGCCACCGCCGGCAGGGCATCGGCCGGGCCCTGCTCGAGCGCGCCGTCGAGTGGGCGCGCGAAAGCGGCGTCGCGAAGCTCGAGCTGCACGTCTTCCCCGACAACGAGCCCGCGATCGCGCTCTACGAGTCGTTCGGATTCGTCCGCGAGGGCTACCGCCGCCGCCACTACCGCCGTGACGGCCGGTACGTGGACGCGGTGCTGATGGCCTTCGACACACTTCCGGGGTGAACGGCCTCGTCCAGCACTACGGGCTGATCGCGCTCTTCGTGATCGTGATGCTGGAGTCGGGCGGGGTGCCGCTGCCCGGGGAGACGGCGCTGGTCGCGGCGGGCGTGTTCGCGAGCCGGGGCAAGCTCGACATCACGGCCGTGGTCGCCGTTGCCACGGCCGCGGCGATCGTGGGCGACAACATCGGCTACTGGATCGGGCGAACCGGAGGCCGACGCCTGCTCGAGGAGCACCGCTACGTGAGCCGCTGGTTCGGTCGCGTCCTGCCGTGGTCGGAGGCGTTCTTCCGTCGGCACGGCGCGAAGACGATCTTCATCGGCCGCTTCTTCTCGGTCCTGCGGGTCACGGCGGCCTGGATGGCCGGCGTCTCGCGGATGCACTGGTGGACGTTCTTCCTCTGGAACGCGGCCGGCGGCATCTGCTGGGCGGCGCTCGTGGGGCTGGTCGCCTACTACCTGGGCGAGGCCGCGGCGGAGGCGATCGCGCGGTACGGCCTGATCGGCGGTGCCGTGCTCGTGGCGCTCGCGCTCGCCGGCCTCGTCGCGTTCCACCTCTGGCGGAGGCGCTTGGTGGAGTCGCCGTGACGCGGGCCGCGCTCGTGCTCGTCGTGCTCGTGCTCTGCGCGGGAGCCCAGGCCGCGCCGCGGCCGGTGCCGTCCTTCGAGCACGTGGTGGTGGTCGTGTTCGAGAACAAGGCGCGCGGCGCCGTGCTCGGCAACCGGGCGGCGCCGGCGTTCAACGCGTTCGCGCGGCGCGGCGCCGTGCTGAGCGGCTACCGCGGCGTGACCCACCCGAGCTTGCCGAACTACCTCGCCCTCGTCTCGGGCTCGACGCACGACGTCAGGACCGACTGCACGAGCTGCGTGGTGGACGCACCGAGCCTCGCGGACGCGCTGGAGGCAAAAGGCCTCACCTGGCGCACGTATGCCGAGGGCCTGCCGCGTCCCGGCTGGACCGGCGCGCGGTGGGGCAGGTACGCGAAGAAGCACGTTCCGTTCCTGTACTTCCGGGACGTGCTCGCGAACGCGCGCCGGCTGCGCAACGTGGTGCCGCTCTCCCAGCTCTCGCCGCGGCGGCTGCCCGACTTCGCGCTCGTCGTCCCCGACCTGTGCCACGACATGCACGACTGCCCGGTCGCGACCGGCGATGCGTGGCTGGGGCGCTTCCTGCCGCGGCTGCTGAAGGTCGAGGGGACGGTGGTCTTCGTCGTCTTCGACGAGGCGTACCGCGCCGGCAACGGCGTCCCGGCGCTGGCACTGGGCCCGCTGGTGCGGCCAGGCACGCGCTTCCGCCCGCCGATGTCGCACTACGGCCTGCTGCGCACGATCGAGGACGGGCTTGGTCTCCCGCGGCTCGGGCGCTCCGCGCGGGTCGGCCCGGTGACCGGGATCTGGAGGCAGGGAACGGCGCCGCGGTCTTGAAGAGTGCGCCCTCGTGTTCGTGCTGAAGATGCTGACGGGGGCGATCGAGGCGCGGGATCCCTACACCCGCGGCCACTCCGCTCGCGTCACCGATCTGGCGGAGACCGTCGCGCGGGCGCTGGGCTGGGGCGAGGAGCGGATCGCGTCCCTGCGGCTCGGCGGGCCGCTGCACGACGTCGGCAAGCTCGCGGTCTCGAGCGACGTGCTGCAGAAGGAAGGTCGGCTCGACGATGACGAGCTCGCGGAGATCCGTGCGCACCCGAAGACCGGCGCGAAGCTCCTGCTGCGCGTCACGGCGCTGCGCGGGGCGATCCCTTACGTGCTCTACCACCACGAGCGGTGGGACGGGACCGGCTACCCGTCGGGAAAGGCCGGCGAGGAGATTCCGCTCGAGGCGCGCGTTCTCGCCGTCGCCGACGCCTTCGACGCGATGACGAGCGATCGTCCCTATCGGCGTGCGCTGACGCGAGGGGAAGCGCTGGCCGAGGTCGAGCGCTGCGCCGGGAGCCAGTTCGACCCGCGCATCGCACAGGTCTTCCTGGAGCTGTTCGCCGAGGCCGAGCTGCCGGCCGCGGTGTCGGCCTAGCCGTCCAGCAGCCGCTTCGGCGCCCTCTGCTCCCAGGCGTCGGCGAGCAGCTCGTGGAGATGCGCGCGGTCGGCGCGGGAGAGCGTGACGCCGACCGCGGCGAGCCGCTTGCCCCACCGCACCGGCTCGCAAGCGGCGGGGGCCGCGTCGACGGCGGTCAGGATCCCGCCCTCGTCGAGCATCACGTTCATCCGCTCGTTGCTCCAGAGCGTGGCGAAGATCTTGCCGCCGACACGGAAGGACGGCCGCCCGTGGTGGTCCTCCTCGACGGCCCCGGGCAGCGCGAGCGCCAGCGCCCGAGCCTCGTCCGCGGAAACGGCCACAGCGGCTACCGCGCGCCTTCCGTCACGGTGTCTGACACGGGAGCGTGCCCATCCGAGCAGGGGATTGTGGATCGTTCGTCACACTCCGGGCACGTGTCTGACACCGGGTCTTGAGCGCATGCGGCCGGCCTGCGGTCTTGCCGCCAGGATGGCCGCCGAGACTTGCGACGTCGGCAACATCGGACACGCCGCGAGCCCGACGCAGCGCTGAGCGTCGGACGCTCAGAGGGTCGACCAGACGTCGAGCTTCTGCTTCGTGCGGCGGATCACCTCGTCGGTGAACTCGCTCGTCCCCGCGTGGCCGCCGAGGTCGGCGGTGCGGACACCGTCCGCCACGGCCTCGAGGCACGCCTCCCGGATCGCGCGTGAGGCCTGCGCCGCCTCCTCGCCGGCGTACGACAGGACGGCCGCGGCGGCGAGGATCATCGCCATCGGGTTCGCGACGTTCTTGCCCTGCAGGGACGGTGCCGTCCCGTGCGCGGCCTCCGCGAGCACGACCGTCGGCACGTAGTCGTCGCCGAAGCCGACCAGCAGCGACTCCGAGCCGGCGATCGAACCGAAGAGCGGCAGCACCAGGTCGGAAAGGATGTCGCCGTCGCGGTTCAGCGCCGGAATCACGAGCGGGTCGCCGCTCGCAGCGATAAGGAGCGCGAACGTCGCGTCGATCAGCTGCGGCTCGTAGGGCACGTCCGGGTGGCGCTCGGCCGCCGCGTCCATCTCCTCCTTCAGCATCCCTTCGTAGACCGGGCTGACCGTGTACTTCGGCCCGCCGAAGACCTTGGCGCCCGTGTCCTCCGCGAGCCGGAACGCGAACTCCGCGACCGAGTGGCAGATGCGGCGCTCGATGCGCTCGGTGCGGAAGGCGGTCTCGTCGTCGCCGGACCCCTCGCGCCACTCCTCTGCGCCGTACGCGTCGCCGACGGCCATGCGCACCACGGAGATCGGCGCGTGCACGCCCCCGAACGGGACGACTCCGGGAATGCGCCGGCCGGTGCGGACGATTACGCGTCCGCCGATCTCCTCGCGCAGGATCCGGTTCGGCGAGCCGACGTCGCCAGCGCCCTCGGGCGTGATCGTCGCTGCCTTGAGGCCGAGCCCCGCCTCCCGGACGGCGGCCGCGGCCTCGTGCACGACGCGGTTCTCCGTCGCCCGCCGCGAGTCGAGCGAAAGGTCGTAGCGCGGCAGCTCGACCTCGATGGCGATCGCCTCCGGAGCGAGCACGCGCACCGCCTCCTCGAGCAGCTCCTGCCCGGTCTCGTCCCCCTCCAGCACCACGATCGTCGCCGCCGCCGTCACCTCCCATTGGATTAGGACCGCTCGCCGATGGCTACATCGCAGACTCTATGGCGCGACGAGGAGGGTGGAGACGGCGTGGCTCCCAGCGGCGCGGGTTCCGGTACGAGGACTCGCGCGGCCGGCCGATCACGGACGAGGCCGCACTGGCGCGGATCGACTCGCTGCGCATCCCGCCGGCGTGGCAGGACGTCTGGATCTCGCCGCGCGAGCGGGCAAAGCTGCAGGCGACCGGCGTCGACAAGGCGGGCCGGCGGCAGTACCTCTATCACCCCGAATTCCGGGCGCGGCAGGAGCAGGAGAAATTCGACAAGCTCGTGCACTTCGCCGAGCGCCTTCCGGACCTGCGGAAAGTGATGAGCGAGCACCTCGACGAGGAGCCGCTCAGCCTGGAATGGACGGCCGCGGTCGCCGTGCGGCTGATCAACGAAGGTTGGTTTCGCGTCGGCAGCGACCGCTATGCGCGCAGCTACAGGACCTTCGGGATCACGACGCTGCGCAAGGGCCACGTGCGCGTCCGCGGCAGCAGGATCAGCTTCCGCTTCCGCGCGAAGCACCGGCTGGTCTGCCGCACCGTGGTCGTCGACGCCGAGCTCGCGGCCGCGATCAAGGAGCTGCTTGCGCTTCCCGGCGGCCGGCGGCTCTTCCGCTTCCGCCGCGACGACGAGATCTACAACCTCGGGGCTCGCAGGTTGAACGAGTACATCCGCGAGAACATGGGCGAGGAGTTCACGGCGAAGGACTTCCGCACCTGGGGCGGCACACTGGTCGCCGCGATCCAACTCGCCGAGGCGAAGGCGGCCGAGACCGCAACCGAGCAGAAGCGCGTTGTCGCCGCCGTGATGCGGACCGTGGGGGAGCGGCTCGGCAATACGCCCGCGGTCGCGCGCGCCTCGTACGTGAGCCCGGCGGTGGTCGAGCAGTATCTCGACGGCAGAACGATCGACGATTACCGGCCGCGCCATTTGCGTGTCGTGGGCGCGCGCGCTTTGGACCTCGACCAGGAGGAGCAGGCGCTGCTCAGCCTTCTGCGCTCGTGGCGCATTCGACGCGAGCGCAAGGCAGCCTGACATTTCGCCTCCTGATTTGGTTAAGGTGGCGAAATCCCCACCGCTAACGAGGAGGACCATTGGCACGCAAGACCGTGCTCGTATGTGACAACTGCGGACAGGAAATCGGCGAGGGAAAGGGCGCGACGATGCGTCTGAACTTCGCAGACGCCCGCCGCGGCTCGAAGCAGGCCGATCTCTGCGACAACTGCGCCGGCGGGATGCCGGGCCGCGCGGCCGCGCGGCGAGGCCGCCGGCCGAAGTCCGTAGCGGCGTAGCACGACGGGGCGGGGCATCCCGCCCCTAGCTTTTCGCGGCCTCCGAGCCGTCCCGCGGCGCCACTACGATGGGCCGGTGCCGTTGAGCCTGCTCGCAGGCCCTGCCAACGCGGGGAAGGTCGCGCTCCTGCTCGAGCGCTACCTGGCCGCGCTCCAGTCCGATCCGATCCTGATCGTGCCGAACCGGCCGGACGTCGACCGCGCCGAACGGGAGCTGCTGAAGCGTGCCGGAGCGCTCGTCGGCGGCTCGATCGGCACCTTCGACGACGTCTTCGAGCGCATCGCGCGCGGCAACGGTGGCCACAAGCCGGTCATTACCCCGGCCCAGCGGACGCTGCTGCTGCGGCGCGTGGTGGCGCAGGCGCGGAACCGCTCCGCCCGTTTCTCCGGCTTCGCCGACTCGCTCGGCTCGACGGTCGCCGAGCTCGAGTCGGCGCTGGTCGAGCCCGGGGAGCTGGATGGCGAGCTCGCCGAGCTGTACGCGGCCTACCGCGAGGAGCTCGAGCGGCTCGGGCTGTGGGATCGGGAGCTCGAGCGCCGCCACGCCGCGGAACGCGCCGCCGGCGACCTGTCGGCGTGGGAGCCGCGGCCCGTCTTCGCCTACGGCTTCGAGGACCTGACGGGCGCGGAGTGGGCGCTGCTCGAGGCGCTCTCGGCGCGCGGCGAGGTGACGGTGTCGCTGCCATACGAGCCCGGCCGCGACGCGTTCGCCTCGCTCTCCCGCACCGCCGAGGACCTCGGCCGCCTCGCGGAAGGCCGCATCGAGGAGCTGCCCGCGAGCCCCGAGGCGAGAACGCCGGTGCTCGCCCACCTCGAGCGGTTCCTGTTCCGCGACGAAGGACCGGAGCGCACGCCCGAGCTGGACGGGTCGCTGCGCTTCCTCGAAGGCGCCGGCATCCGCGGCACGCTCGAGCTCGTCGCGGACGAGATCCTGGCGCTGCTACGCGAAGACACTCCGGCCGACGAGATCGCGATCGTCTGCCCCGCACTCGAGCGCTGGCGCGCCCCGCTCGACACCGCCTTCGCGACCCTCGGGGTGCCGTACTCGCTCGAAGGCCGCCTGCGGCTGGGCCAGACGCCGTTCGGCCAGGCGCTGCTCTCCCTGCTGCGCTACGCGTGGCTGGACGGCGAGCGGCGCGACCTGTTCTCGTTCCTGCGCTCCCCGTATTCGGGGATCACGCGCGCGCACGCCGACTTCCTCGAGGGCCGGCTCCGCGGCCGCGGGGTCGTCGAGGCCGCGCGCGTCGAGGAGGAGATCCAGAAGCTCCGAGGCCAGCCGCTGCCGCACCTCGATGCCGTCCGCGGCGCCCAGGACCCGCTCGGCGCCGTCCGTGACCTCGCCCGGGCGATGGCGCGCGCCGCCCACGGCCTTGACGCGCCGCCCATCCACGAGGGCGCGCGGCTCGACCTGCGAGCGCACGAGGCGGCCGCGAAGCTCATCAGGGAGCTCGAGGGCTGGCGCGACGTCGGCGGCGAGGCCAGCCGCGACGAGGTCGTCGCGCTCCTCGCCGATGCATCGGTGCGGCTCGGCGCTGCCGGCGAAGCAGGGCGGGTTGCCGTGCTCGACCTCCTCCGCGCGCGCACGCGTCGCTTCGAGGTCGTCTTCGTCGTCGGGCTGGAGGAGGGCAGGCTCCCGCGCCGCTCGCAGGGCTCGCCGTTCCTGGACGAGGAACAGAAGGGAGAGCTCGAGCGCGCCTCGCGCAGCGGCCGCCTGCTGCGCACCGACCCGGTCTCGCGCGACCGCTACCTCTTCTACACCGCCTGCACCCGGCCGACGCGGAGGCTCTACCTCGTCCGCGAGGCAGCGAGCGACGACGGCGCGCCGCGCGAGTCGAGCCCGTTCTGGGACGAGGCGCGCGCGCTCTTCGAGAGCGACGAGGTCGAGCGCTGGACTCGCCGGCGGCCGCTCGCCGCGCTGACGTGGCCGCTCGAGGGTGCGCCGAGCGAGCGGGAGCGCCTGCGCGCCGTGGCCTCGCTCGCGCCCGCCGACGCTGCGGCGGCGACCTCGCTCGCCCGCGCCAACGGCTGGGAGCGGCGGCTCGACCGTGCGCTCGATGCCTTCCGGCGGCCGACGCGCCTGACGCACCCGGCCGTGCTCGAGGAGCTGCGGCAGAAGGCGAGCTTCTCCGTCACCGACCTCGAGCGTTTCGCCGACTGCTCGTCGATGTGGTTCGTCGAGCGGCTCCTCCAGCCGCGCAGCATCGACGCCGAGGTCGACGCGCGACTACGCGGCACCGTCGCGCACCAGGCGCTGTTCACGTTCTTCAAGGGCCTGCCGAAGCGCACCGGCGACGAGCGGGTGCGACCGGAGAACCTCGAGGAGGCGCTCGAGTTCCTGCGCGAGTGCCTGCGCGACGCGCTGCAGGCGCACCTGCGGATCGACGTGCCGGAGCTGGAGCGGCGGGAGCTCGAGCAGAGCCTCGCACGCGACCTCGAGAAGCTCGTCCGCCGCGAGGCGGAGTCGCCGAGCCCGCTCGTCCCCGACCGCTTCGAGGTCTCGTTCGGCTCGGAGCGCTCCGCGCCGGAGCTGCAGCGCGGCCTCGACCTCGGCGGCTTCACCGTCTCCGGGAAGATCGACCGCATCGACCGCGACCCCTTCGGCGCGCGCGGGATGGTGGTCGACTACAAGTCCGGCCGCAGCGCGCACACGGCCGCCGAGATCGAGCGCGAGCTGCACCTGCAGATCCCGCTCTACATGCTCGTGCTGCGCGACCTCGTCGGGGTCGAGCCGCTCGGCGGGATCTACCGTGCGCTGGCCGGCGAGGGGCAGGCGCGCGGCGTCCTCCGGGCCGAGGCGCGCGAGGACGGGCTGCCGGGCTTCCAGCGCAACGACTACGTGGACGAGGACACGTTCTGGGGCGGGATCGAGCGCGCGCAGGAGCACGCGCGGGCGACGGTGGGGCGCATCCGCGAGGGCGACGTGCGCCACGACCCCAAGCGCGGCTCCTGCCCGCAGTGGTGCGACCTGTGGCCGATGTGCCGGGTGAGGCGATCGTGAGCACGTCGCTTGCGATGTGCGCTTTCAGGCCGAGCCGGCTTTGCTGGCTCGGTCGTATGCGCCGCCGGCCTGGACCGTGTGGATTGAAAGGTGCACTGTGAACGCCGTCGAGACTCCGAACGTCGAGCAGCAGCGCGCGATCGAGGAGCGCGGCGTCGTCTTCGTCTCCGCGGGCGCCGGCACCGGCAAGACGACCGTCATCGTCGAGCGGTTCTGCAAGGCGGTCTGCGAGCGCGGCCTCGACGTCGACTCGCTGCTCGTGATCACGTACACGGAGCGCGCGGCCGGCGAGCTGCGCGGGCGGATCCGCAAGCGCCTGCACGAGCTCGGCCGCCACGACCTGGAGCGCGAGCTCGACGGCGCCTGGATCTCGACCATCCACGGCTTCTGCCACCGGTTGCTGAAGGCACACCCGTTCGCGGCGGGCATCGACCCGCGCTTCCGCGTGCTCGACGACAGCCAGGGGCGCGTTCTCCGCGGCGAGGCGTTCCGCGCGGCGCTCGAGGAGTTCTGCGGCGATGACGAGACGCGGCTGCGGCTGCTCGCCTCCTACGGGGGACGACGGCTGCGCCGGATGCTGACCGGCGTGCACGAGACGCTGCGCTCCTCCGGGCTCGAGCTCCGGATCGACCCGCGCGAGGAGCCGGAGCTGGCCGAGCGGCTCGAGGAGCTTCGGGGCTACGCGCGGGCTGCCGGCGACGAGCGCGCGATCCGGTACCTGGAGACATCGCACCTGCCGGAGGAGCTGCTCGACCTCTCCGACCTCGCCTCGCCCGAGCTGGACGAGCCGCGCCGCGCGGTCGAGGCGGCCGCACTCGAGGCGCTCGCGGCGCGCGACCAGGAGCAGCTGCAGGAGCTGCTGCTCGCCTATGACGCCGCCTACCGCGAGGCTAGGGACCGCGATTCCGCGCTCGACTTCGAGGACCTGCAGCTGCTGGCGCGCGAGCTGCTTCGCGACCACCCCGAGATCCGCGAGCGCGAGAGCTGGCGCTTCCGCTCGATCATGGTCGACGAGTTCCAGGACACGAACCGCCTCCAGACGGAGCTGCTCGACCTGCTCTCGGAGGGGACGGGCGGCGACCTCTTCGTCGTCGGTGACGAGTTCCAGTCGATCTACGGCTTCCGGCACGCCGACGTGGCCGTGTTCAGGGAGCGGCGCGCGGCCGCAGAGACCGTCCTGCAGCTCACGCTCAACCACCGCTCGCGGCCAGAGGTGCTCGCTGCGGTGAACGAGCTGTTCGCGGCAGAGTTCGGCGACGAGTTCCAGCGGCTCGAGCCCGCCGGCGGGCCCTCGCCTGCGCTGGCGAACGCCTTCGAGCTGCTCGTCACCGACAAGGTCGC
>JBJMJY010000107.1:0-35136 GCA_045806105.1 Gaiellaceae bacterium
CCTCGAGCGCCGACCCAAGCGACTTCTGGGTCGCACCCGGCGGCAGCTGCTCAACCGCGACGCCACTCGCCGCCGGCGAAAGCTGCACCGTCCGCGTCCGGTTCAACCCGGTCGCCACGGGAGCGCGGAGCGGCCTCCTGAGCTTCTGGGTCAACACCCCCAGCGGCCGTATCAACGCCGCCCTCGCCGGCGACGCCACGCCGGCACCGCAGCCCGTGCTGACCCCTGACGCAGTCGACTTCGGGTCGGTGCAGGTCGGCTCGGTCTCGAGCATCGCCGACGTCACGCTCAGCAATAGTGGCGGCGGCCCGCTCAGCTTCTGGCGCTTCGGCATCGCCTCCTCGAGCGCCAACCCAGGCGACTTCTGGGTCGCGCCCGGCGGCACCTGCTCGACCTCCACACCGCTCGCAGCGGGCGAGAGCTGCACCGTCCGCATCCGCTTCAACCCGGCGGGCGTCGGCTTCCGCTCGGGTTTCCTCAGCTTCTGGGTCAACACCCCCGCCGGCCGCATCGATGCGGTACTCAGCGGCTGGGTCGACGACCCGTGCGCTGAGGGCTGCTTCTAGCGTCTCCCGGGCCGGGCCACCGGTTCTGCTTGAATCGAGGAGATGGCAGAACCGCAGCAGCTTCGAGTCGGCGACACGAGCTATTCGATCTACCGACTCGACGAGCTGCAGGCGACGTGGGACGTCGCGCGACTCCCCTACACGCTTCGCATCTTGCTCGAGAACGTCCTTCGGAACGGAAGCGACGCCGAGGTCGAAGCGGTCGCAGGCTGGGTCGCCGAAGAAGAGCCGTCGCGCGAGATCTCCTTCTCGCCCGCACGTGTGCTGCTCCAGGACTTCACCGGCGTCCCGTGTGTCGTCGACCTCGCCGCGATGCGGCACGCCATGCACGAACAGAACGGCGACCCGGAGCGGATCAACCCGCAGATCCCGGTCGAGCTCGTCATCGACCACTCTGTTCAGGTCGACGAGTTCGCGACGCGCCTCGCGATCGGGCGCAACGTCGAGCTCGAGTTCCAGCGGAACCGGGAGCGCTACGCGTTTCTCCGCTGGGGTCAAGCCGCGTTCGACAACTTCAAGGTCGTCCCGCCGAACACCGGCATCGTCCACCAGGTCAACCTCGAGTACCTCGCGCGCGTGGTCGAGGAGCGTGACGGCGTCGTCTTCCCGGACACGCTCGTGGGCACCGACTCCCACACGACGATGGTCAACGGCCTCGGCGTCCTCGGCTGGGGCGTCGGCGGGATCGAGGCCGAGGCCGCGCTGCTCGGCGAGGAGCTGTCGATGCTCGTGCCGCAGGTCGTCGGCGTGCGCCTCGACGGGCGCCTCCGCGAGGGCGCGACCGCGACCGACCTCGTTCTCACGATCACCGAGCTGCTGCGCCGGACCGGCGTCGTCGGCAAGTTCGTCGAGTACTTCGGCCCCGGCCTGGCCGGCCTTGCGCTCGCCGACCGCGCGACGATCGGGAACATGTCGCCCGAGTACGGCGCGACGTGCGGCTTCTTCCCCGTCGACGACCTCACGCTCACCTATCTGCGCCTGACCGGCCGCCCCGAGGAGCGCGTCCACCTGGTCGAGGCCTACTGCAAGGAGAACCTGCTCTGGCACGACGAGACCGTCGAGCCCGAGTACTCGCAGGTCGTCGAGCTCGACCTCGCGTCGGTGGAGCCGAGCCTCGCGGGGCCGCGCCGGCCGCAGGACCGGGTGCCGCTCACCGAGGCGAAGGACTCGTTCCTCGACTCGCTCGCGAGCTTCGGCCACGGCTACGGGAACGGCACGCTCGACCGCGGCGTCGCCGACACGTTCCCGGCCAGCGACCCGACGGTGTTCCAGGACCCCGGCCACCACAGCGCGGACCCGGACCTCATGCAGTCGCCGGTCGCGACCGCCGAGCGCCAGGAGATCCACACTGCCCGCGCGAAGGTCGACGGGACCGAGGTCGAGCTCCGCGACGGCTCCGTGGTGATCGCGGCGATCACCAGCTGCACGAACACCTCGAACCCGCAGGTGATGCTGGGTGCCGGCCTGCTCGCGAAGAAGGCGGTCGAGCGGGGCCTCGAGCGCAAGCCCTGGGTCAAGTCCTCGCTCGCGCCCGGCTCGCGCGTCGTCACCGACTACTACGAGCAGGCGGGCCTCACGTCCTACCTCGAGGACCTCGGCTTCCACACGGTCGGCTACGGGTGTACGACCTGCATCGGGAACTCGGGCCCGCTCTCGGAGCCGATCTCGGCCGCGGTCGAGGAGGGGGATCTCGTCGTCTGCGCAGTGCTGAGCGGGAACCGCAACTTCGAGGCACGCATCCACCCGGAGGTGAAGGCGAACTACCTCGCCTCGCCGCCGTTGGTCGTCGCCTACGCGCTCGCCGGCCGCATGGACCTCGACCTCGAGACGGAGCCGATCGGGCAGGACCGCGACGGCGACGACGTCTTCCTGCGCGACCTCTGGCCGAGCGCCGAGGAGATCGAGGAGGCGATCGCCGCCGCGCTCGACGGGTCGATGTTCCGCAAGCAGTACGCGGACGTCTTCACCGGGGACGAGCGTTGGCAGGCGCTGCCGGTGCCAGAGGGCGACCTCTACGCCTGGGACGAGAGCTCGACCTACATCCAGCGGCCGCCGTTCTTCGCCTGGATGCCGCGCCAGCCCGAGCCCCTGAGCGACATTGCGGGTGCGCGCTGCCTCGTCTCGCTCGGCGACAGCGTCACGACCGACCACATCTCCCCGGCCGGCTCGATCAAGCCGGACAGCCCGGCCGGGAAGTACCTGATCGAGCACGGAGTGGAGCGCCGCTTCTTCAACTCGTACGGCGCGCGCCGCGGCAACCACGAGGTGATGGTGCGCGGCACGTTCGCGAACGTGCGCCTGAAGAACCTGCTCGTGCCAGGCTCGGAGGGCACGTGGACGGCGCACTTCCCCGACGGCGAGGAGATGACGATCTACGACGCCGCCGAGCGCTACCGCGGCGAGGGCGTGCCGCTGGTCGTCCTGGCCGGCAAGGAGTACGGCTCGGGGTCGTCACGCGACTGGGCCGCGAAGGGCCCGAACCTGCTCGGCGTCCGCGCCGCGATCGCGGAGAGCTACGAGCGGATCCACCGCTCGAACCTGCTCATGTGCGGGATCGTGCCGCTGCAGTTCATGGACGGCGAGAGCCTCGAGAGCCTCGGCCTCACCGGGCGCGAGGAGTTCACGATCACCGGTCTCGAGAACGGCGAGGCCTCGGAGGTGACCGTCCGCGCCGACGACAGGGAGTTCCGCGCGCGCGTCCGGCTCGACACGCCGAAGGAGCGCGACTACCTCCGCCACGGCGGGATCCTGCAGTACGTGCTCCGGCGCTTCCTCGCGGAGGCTTAGTACACGAACGACAGGTCGCGGATGTCGTTCGGGCCGATCCGAAGGGCATCGATCGTCACGTAGAGGCGGCGCCCCGCGGGCGTCTGCTCGGTTGCGACGATCAGCTTCCCGTCGCTCCAGACGCCGACCTTGCCGTTGGGCGCGGCGCCTTCTCGGCTCGTGAGCGGAACGATGCGCGAGCCGAAGATCCGTGCGAGCTCGTTCGCGGGCGGCGCAGGCTCGCCGCGATGGATTGCGAGACGGAGCTCGTGCATCTTCTTCGAGCGGACGAGGTAGGCGAGGTCGCGAGCGGTCGCACGCTCGTCGAGCAAGCGGCGTCCGATCGCGGTGAAGGGCACCTCGACGAGCTCGTGCGTCCCCTCCTCGTCGTTCCAGTAGCGGCCGTACGTCCCCGAGATCTGGCAGACGTCGAACGGTGGTGACGGCATTCCACCCATCGCGCCGACGTTCGCGATGTGTGCTCCCATGGTGCGGCCGACGTGGGCGCTCGCGCCACCGCCGATCGTCTCCCAGCGCCCGCCGCCGAATGCCGCCTTCAGGCAGTCCACGCCTGCCGTGTTGCTGCTCTTGCGCGATGTGCGAACGAGCCGTCGGTAGGCCTCGCTCGAGGGCGACGTGAAGCGCAGTAGGACGACGCCGTTGCGGTAGACGTCGGCGATCGCGTCGGCGGTACTGGCGTGCTGCAGCGGCGCCTCATCGGGTCGCTTCGGTGGTCCCGGCGACCAGACCGAGCTCTTGGCCGGATGCGAAGTCAGGGGCGGGACGGGACGGCCGACACCGGGGAGCGGGTCGCGGTAGACCTCCGTGCCGCCGCGGTCGTAGGCGGCGACGGCGACCCACGGTCGGTCGGGGATCGAGCCGAACGAGTAAGCATTGCCACGGACCGGCGTCTTCAGCGGTGAGCCACCCTTCGCGACGAGGCCGACGCTCGTCACGCCTCGTCCGGCGAGGCCGGAGAGGCGGAGGAGCCGAACGCGCGGGTTCTTGGCGGACGAGCCGAGCGACGCGTCGACGGTGATCGGCCGCTTCGGCGTCGGCACGAGCTTGTGCCCCGGCGCGCCGGCGTTGCAGCCGAGAGTCGCGATCTTCGAATCACCGAAGGTCGCATCATGCCGGCCACCCACAGGCCCCGAGGCGACGCAGGTCAGCCCCCACGGATACCGGATGCGGTAGTGGGCCTGCGAGCCGTCGCGCGCGATCTCCTCGATCGTCGGCTCGCCCTCCCGGCACGCCGGTTTCGGCGCGCGACCCGGAGCCGACCGGAACTCAGGGTGCGGGCACATCGAGGTGACGAGCATCTCGCGGTCGCGTTCCGACAGCGAGCTCAGCGGGACGCGCTTCCCGTGCACGTCGAACAAGCCGATCACGGTCCCGCCGATCCCGAACCCCGTCGCCACCAGGGCGACCAGTGCCACCCCGACGAGCGCCGCGACCCTGCGCGTGCGCCGCTTCACGCGACGCGTGACGTCCCGCCAGTCCCCGTCGGGGGGGCCGGCGAGCGCCTCGAAACGCTCCCGAACCGGGCTCTCGGGACGGCTCACCGCTTCTCCTCTTGAAGCTGCTCCTCGAGCGCGCGCCTCGCCTGGGCGAGCGCAGCGCCCACGGTCCCCTCGCTGACGCCGCAGAGCTCGCCGATCTGCGCGTACGAGAGGTCGGCGAAGTAGCGCAGGAAGACGATCATGCGGCGCTTGGGCGGTAGCGCGCGCACTGCCTCGGCCAGCACAGGGTCGCGGCCGGGCTCGACGAGTGCCGCCTCGAACGAGCCGTTCAGCGTCACTCCCTTCGTGCGCTTCATGTGCTCACGAGCCGTCCGGAGCACGATCCGCCAAACCCAGGCCTCGAGCGAGCCCTCGCCTCGATAGGTCCGCCGCTTGCGCAGGGCACGGGCGAAGGCCTCCTGGACAACGTCGCGCGCACTTTCGTGGTCGCCCGTGATCGTCGCGACGCTGTCGCGGAACCGGCCGTAGCGCTCGCGGTAGAGCGTCTCGATCGCCTTGGAGCGTTCATCCACCTGCTTCCAAGAGGCAGAGTGCATGCGAAATCTTTACTCGCCTGCACGGGCGGGGCTCGCCCCGGCGCCAGGGCGAGCCCGCCTTCGACGCGTCTACGCACTCGCGCCGCTCGACGACGAGCCGCCGTTGCCGGGCGCCTGGCCTCGCGGGCCGGGCATGCCCGACTCGACGCTCACGACGTCGAACTGCTTGTTCACGTAGACCGTCACCGGCGTGCCGTCGGCCTTGACCATGTGGGCCTCGTAGGCCGCGTCGCCGTCGGCGTCGGTCTCGACGCGGACGATCGTGCCGTCGGGCACCTTCGCCTTGGCGGCGGCGGTCACCTTGCGCAGCGCGTCACCCGACAGCGGCGTCTCGTCGCTCCGCTGCCGGCCCCACGGCCGTCCCGCGCTCGGAGCCGTCGCCGGCCCGCCGGACGCGACCGGCCAGCCGCCGCTCGACAGAGCGGACGACTGGTTCGAGCCCGAGCCGGTCGCGGCGTCGGCGATGCCGTAGGTCCCGGCGGCGACGCCGAACGCGAGCGCGGCGATCACCACCACCCGCTCCGGCGTCCACCGCCGTGCCTTCGTGTCCATCGGTTGTGCCTCCTTCCGTCGATTGACGCGACCCACGGTCGCAGCCGAAGCTGAACCACGCCTGTGAGCAGCTTGAGGACCTCGTGAGAACGGCCGCACCGGCAAAGCCGGCACGGCCTCCCTGGTCGGCACCGCCGAGTGGGTGCCTTGGGCTAGTCTCCCGCCCGATGAGCGCCGCCACGCTGCACACCAACCACGGCGTGGTCGAGGTCGAGCTCTTCGACGAGGACGCGCCGAAGACGGTCGAGAACTTCCGCAAGCTCGCCGGCGACGGCTTCTACGACGGCATCACCTTCCACCGCGTGATCCCGGACTTCATGATCCAGGGCGGCGACCCGACCGGGACCGGCATGGGCGGTCCCGGCTACACCTTCGAGGACGAGTTCAACGACCACAAGGTCGAGCGCGGCGCACTCGCGATGGCCAACGCCGGCCCGAACACGAACGGCAGCCAGTTCTTCGTGGTGACCGCCGAGGCCACGCCCTGGCTCGACGGCAAGCACACCGTCTTCGGCCGGGTCACGAGCGGCATGAACGTGGTCGACGCGATCTCGCAGGTCGACAGCGACGCGAACGACAAGCCGCGAGAGCCGGTCGTGATCGAGCGCGTCGAGCTCCCGGGCTAACCGCGCGCCACGTTCATCGGACCGGCGCGCCAGACTTCCGGGGATTCGCTGACGAACCTGCGGACGCCCCCGCTGTAGGCAAACCCTGACCGAACGGCCCGTTGAACGCATGCAGCCGTGCGCGCTACCTTCGGAGCACCGGAAGGGGCACGGATGGAAAGCCGCCAGAGCATTACCGAGCCACAGCTCCCGCCGCCGCGACGCGGCGACGGCGCGGACGACTTCTTCCGCGAGGTCAACGCCCGGATCCTCGAGCTGGGCGATCGCTTCGGCTTCCGCGAGGGGGCGCTCGAGCTCATCTGCGAGTGCGAGGACGCGGCCTGCACCGCGCGGATCTCCATCTTCGCCGCCGAGTTCGCCGAGCTCCGCCAGACCGACGGCCTTCACCTGATCGCCGAGGGCCACGGCCACCTGGGACGCGTCGTCCGCCGCGGGGCGGGCTACGTCGTCGTCGCCGACTGACGCCGGCGCTTCAGGTACCAGCGCACGAGCTCGATCGCGCCCGTGACGGCGAACGCGAGGCCCAGCGCGAGCAAGAGCCCCTTCCACGGCGCCTCCTCGAACGCGTGCCCGCCGAAGTAGCCGAGCGAGGCCGCGTAGAGGCCCCAGACAAACCCGGCGATCGCGTCGAAGAGGATGAACTTCCGCCACGGGTACCCAAGCGTTCCCGCGCTCAGCGTCACCGCCGTCCGCCCACCGGGGATGAAGCGGGCGACCACGATCAGCTCCCCGCCGCGCTCCTCGACCTGGCGGTGCGCCCACGCGATGCGCTTCCTCGCCTTGGCTGAGGTGAAGAAGCGGTCGTTGATGCGCCGCCCGTAGCGCCAGCCGACGAAGTAAGCCGTGTTGTCGCCCGCGATCGCGCCCCCGGCGGCGAAGGCGACCACGAGCGGGAGGCTGAGATCACCCTGGGACGCGACGACTCCGGCCGTGATCACCGACGTCTCGCTGGGGACGATCGGAATCAGCGCGTCGAGGAACGCGAGCACGAAGAGGATCGCGTAGGCCCAGCCGGAGGCATCCGCGACGAGCTGCGTGAACTGGTGGAACACGCGGCCCGAGGGTACTTGGGCGGGCGCCGCGGCGACCCGCCCAGGCCGTCACGTCAGCTTCGGGCCGTCGCGCCTCATGCGCTGGTACGCGTAGGCGCCGGCGAGGAGCAGCAGCCCGAGCACCACGAACGACAGCACGCGGTAACCCTGGTCGAGCGCCGCCATGTCGTAGAGGAAGACCTTCCCGACCGCCAGCGCGAGGAGCGAGAAGCCCGCGAGCCGGAGGGGGCGCAGGTCCCGGCGCAGGCCGGCCCACAGGAGGCCCACGCCGAGGACGCTCCAGAAGGCGCTCAGCAGCGCCTGGCCCTGCTCGCGGATGCCGAGGTTGCCGGTGTCGAGCTCGACCGCGCCCGGCTGGAAGGCGCTCACGATCCCGATCGACGCGAGGTAGACGAGCGAGGTTCCCGCGGCGAAGGAGAGCAGCATCCGGTCGTGCGGGAATAGGCCGACCGTCCGCGCGGCCGCGAACGCCGAGGCGACCGCGAGCGCTCCGAGCGCGACGAACGCGTGCCAGAACGGATCCGCGCCCTCGACGAGCGCGTCGGGCCGGGCCTCGAAACACAGCGCGTGCAGCGCAGCGAGCAACAGGAAGCCGAACGCGCCGGCGGCGGAGATGCGATGGCCGAAGCGCTTGCCGGCCTCGGCGAGCAGCGCGGCCTCCGCCGCCCACACCGCTGCCAGCGCGACGCCGTCGAGCAATACCACGGTCCCGTAGGCAACGGCCGCGAGCGCCGTCGCGTCGGTCGCCGCCCGCCACTCGACCTCCTCGCTCGGCGTGATGCGGGCGACGAGAAAGGAGCTGGCCGCGATCGCGAGGATCGGCCAGAGATCCGACGGATGCCCGTGCGAGAGCGTGTCGAGCGGCGCGTCGTAGACGAGCACGTGGCCGCCCGCCAGCAGGATCTGCGCGGCGACCACGGCGTAGACGAGCCGCGGGTTGCGCGTGAGCGAGCGCGCCGGCACCGCGAGCGCCGCGGCTGCGGCCGCCCAACCGAGCGGGATCGCGACGCCGCTCACCAGCACTACGAACGAGAGGTTCAACGCGACGAGCCCGATGCCGAAGAGGCACGTGGCGATCAACCGGTTGCGCGGCTGCAGGCGCAGCAGCGCCAGGCCGGCGAGCACGTGCCCGAGGCCCAGCCCGGCGAGCCACCAGCCCGAGGCGACCTCGGAGGAGCCCTCTTGACCGCGCTCGAACACGACCAGCGCGCCCAGTAGGGCGAGCATCGCGGCGTTCCCGATCACGATCAGCGCCGAGGCCGCCGCCCCGCCGGTACCGCGTCGCAGCTCGTAGCCGGTCCCGGCGGCGAGGTTGAGGACGCCGAAGAGTGCGAGCACCGCGAAGCCGCGTGTCGTCGAAGGCTCGGCCGACAGGACCCAGCCCGCGAGCTGGCCGAGGACGAGCGCGACCGCCGCGACGCGCAGCCAGTTCCACCGCCACCAAAGCAGGACGGCGACCGCGGCCGCCTCTGCGACGGCAAGGAAGGGCAGCGAGGCGGCGGCGTCGACCGCGCCCGTCAGGAGCGGCGCCGCGAGCGCACCGAGGATGCCGAGGCCGCCGATCGGCGTCGCCTCCCAGCGTACGGCGAGCACGGCGCCGACCGCGCCGAACGCGAGCGCGCCGGCGAGCGCGAGCTCGACCGGCACGAGGTCGTAGAGCACCGTCGCCGCGGTCAGCGACATGAACAGTCCTGCGAGGCCGGTGCCGCAGGCCGCGAGCGAGGCCTGGGTGCGGCCACGCCGCTCGTGCAGCCAGGCGCCGAGCCCGAGCAGGGCCGCGGAGCCGGCCAACGCGAGCGCCGTTCGTGCGGCCTCCCCCAGCCAGCCGCGCTCGACGGCGAGCGCGACGAGGAAGGCGAGTCCGACGATCACCGCCACGCCGCCGGCGAGCGCGAGCAGGCGCCCGCCGAGCAGCTCCTCGACGTCGAGCTCGCGCCGGGGCTCCGCCGGCGTCGCGGGCCGCGGACGCGGCGGGTGCGGCTCGGGCAGGTGCGCGGGCGGCTGAGGCCGCACGACGGTCGTCTGCGCCGCGGGCGCCGTCCCCTCGATCCGCGCCAGCCGTTCCTCGAGCCGCGAGAACCGCTCCTCCAGCCGTGTGACTCGCTCCTCGGTGGTGCTCATCGTCGACCTCCAGACTCGGGCGCGTATCGCTACTCTGCTATATACCATGTTTGAGATAGACGTCAAGGCCCGCCTTCCCTGCTCGTGTACGTTTGGAGCCACGCCGCCGCGGAAGAAGGCTGCGCACTGCGAGGAAAGGATTGGGATGTTCGGACGCAGCAAGACGCAGGCGATCAAGGACAACGCCGTCAACGGGACGGAGCTGGCGCTGGCTCTCGCCCGCGACCGGAAGTTCCGCGAGCAGCTGACCTCCGCCATCGGCCACGCTGCCGCAGCCAGGCGTCGCGCCGCCTCCCGCTTCGGCCTGATGGCCGTCGCGGCACGGCTGGCCGCCGACGAGGAGCTGCGGCGCGAGCTGGCGGCAGCGCTGGACGCCCTCGATCACGCCCGGCGGCGCGTCGAGAGGAAGCGGTCGCACACGCTGCGGAACACGATGCTCGTCCTGGCCGGAGGCGCCGGCGCGTTCGCGGCCTACAAGCTCCGCGGGAAGGTGCCCCAGGGAAGCGGCGCGAGCGACACCGTCGACCGGCACGCCGACGCCGCCGTGCCGGTTGCGACCGCGGAACCGCAAGGCTGATGCCGAACCGGCGCGAGGTCGTCCTCGAGCAGCTCGACGACCTGCGGACCGACGTCGAGGCGCTCTGGGTCGCGCTCACGCGTGACCCGAAGAAGGAGGCGCGCAAGGAGCGGGCGTGGACGATCTTCGCCGGCGTCCTGGGCGCTGCCGCTGCGATCGGGGCGCGGCAGCTCGCGACGCGGGCCTGGAACGTCTTGACCGGCGAGACGCCGCCCGTTCCGCAAGCCGGGCCGCCGCAGCGGAAGCGCGCCTGAGCCCCGGCCTACGGCCGGCGGAGGACGAGCCCGGTGTGCGGCGGCAGCACGACCGCCGCGGCGAACGACCCGTCGGGCTTGAGGTACGTGCCGCCGAGCGCGGCGGTCAGCGTGAGCCCGCCCGATGGATTGACGACGACGATCCCGCCCGTGAACTTCCTGCGCCAAATGCCGGCGACGCTTGCAGGGCCTCCAAGCGGAGTCCCCACGTTCTCGCGCCAGTAGCGGACGGCGGGCTCCGGCCCGCAGCCGGTCGAGTAGGTGAACGCGCTTCGGCGTCCGCGTGCGAAGAGCAGGAAGCTCGCGCGCGCGTACTGCATCGACGCCACGTCGTCTGCAGGCCCGGACGTGATCGCCACGAAGATCTTGCTCCGCGCCTGCGCCGCGCGCAGCAGGCGCGTCTGGAAGGCCCAGTCGTCGCCGGTCAGCAGCCCCTCGCCGCGGCCCCGGCCCGCCTTCGTCCACCACTCCTTGGACGCACCGGAGAGGTACCCGACCCATTGCCGCCAGAGCGGCAGCGGCGCGTCGTTGATGTTGCCGACGACGAGGAGGTGGCGCTTCCGTAGCACCGGCCCTACGCGGCGCAGGAAGCTCGTCGACGCCCGCGCGTAGTCGTCGGGGCCGGGGTACTTCGCGAGCACGCGCCCGTCGAGGTACCACGGGTACTGCATCGTGCGCGAGATCCCGTCGACGAAGACGCCGTCCCAGCCGCGCCGGCGAAGCTCGGCGCCGACGTTCGCGGCCCAGACGCGCTGGTACGACGAACTGCCGACGTCCATCTGCCACGAGTGCGGCCAGTCCGCCCAGCTGACGCGGCGGCCGTTCGTGTCCTTCAGGAACCACTCGGGGTGGTGCTGGTTCGCAAAGCGGTAGCCGACGCCGGTCGGGAGCACGTCGGCGCGAGGCGCGTCGTCCCGCGTCGAGGCCATGTCCTTGGAGACCAGGACCTTCGTTGCCGGCGAGCGCTTCTTGATCGCACGCATGCGCCTGTACTCCCACGCCTGCAGGATCACGTAGCGGTGGCCGGTCGCCGGTCGCAGCGGAGCGAAGTGCGAGCAGATTCGCAGCGCGGCGATGTCCGAGGAGGGGCGGTTCGGGGTCGCTGCGACGCCCGCGGCGGTTGCCGCGATCACGGCGGCGGCGACGAGAAACAGCCCCCACCGGCGGTGCTCCGTAACGGCCTGGCCCGTTCGTAGCCCGTCGATGCCGCCGAGTTGTACCAGGCACTTCGGATGCCGGGACGTCGGCAAGCGGCCTCCGGTTTCGTCCTATCGGGACGATGGACGGGTAGGGAGGCGAGCGTAGGCTCGAGCCGATCGACAAAAAACCGGGCCGGCACGGTGTCGCCCGGGCGAGTACGGAGGTGATTGCGTGATCGGAGCGGACTACCCGTTCCTCGACGTCCTATGGACGATGTTCGTCATCTTCGCCTGGGTGATCTGGTTCTGGCTCCTGATCACCGTGTTCGGCGACCTCTTCCGCCGCCGCGACCTCTCAGGCTGGGGCAAGACCGGGTGGATCATCTTCGTCATCCTCCTCCCGTACGTCGGCGTGTTCGTGTACCTGATCGCACAGCATCAGGGCATGGCGGACCGAAACACGGAGCAAGCGCAGGCGGCCCAGTCGCAGTTCGACGACTACGTCAAGGGCGTCGCCGTAGCCAGCGGCCCCGCGGGCGAGATCGAAAAGGCGAAGCAGCTGCTCGACAGCGGGGCGATCTCGCAGGCCGAGTACGACTCGCTGAAGGCCAAGGCGCTCACCGCGTAGCGCCTGAAGGAAGGGACGCGCACGGCTCCGGCCGTGGGCGTCCTTTTCGTGCGCGGGGCCCGTAGGATCCGCGGTCGTGGCTCGCGACCGTGCAGCGGTGCTGACCGCGCACGACGTCCCGCGGCGGCGGCTGCCCTGCGGGTGACGTTCACGGCGACCTCGTCGAGGAACTGCGAGGGACGTCGAGCAGAGCTCGACGACGGTGCTCGACGTCCGGCGGAGCAGCGTCGAGGTGCGCGAGCGGCTCGAGCCTGAGGCGTAGGCGGGGCGCTTCGTCTGCGACCGGCGTTTGCTAACGATGAGCCGGATGAGCCAACGAACCCTCACCCTCGGCGACACCGAGGTCGCCCGGATCGGGCTGGGGACGAATCGCCTCACCATGACGCGCGAGAATGTCGCCTTCCTGAGTGAGGCCGTCGCGGCCGGAGTCGGCCTCGTCGACACCGCCCATCTCTACAGCGGAGGACAGAGCGAAGAGACGATCGGGACAGCGCTCTCTGCGGTCGCGGAGGGGTGCATCGTCGCGACGAAGGGCGGGTTCCGCCCCGGAGAGGGGCGACCCGCGGTGCTCCGCTCCCAGATCGAGAGGAGCCTGCGCCGGCTACGCGTCGAGAGCATCGCGCTCTACTACCTCCACCGGGTCGACCCGGAGACGCCGCTCGAGGAAAGCCTCGCGACGGTCAAGGAGTACGTCGACGCCGGGAAGATCCGTCAGGTCGGCGTCTCGGAGGTCGGGATCGACCAGATCGAGCGGGCCCGAGAGGTCGTGCCCATCGCCGCGGTCCAGAACCGCTACAACCTCTCGGAGCGCGCGTACGAGGAGGTCGTCGACTACTGCGCGCGGGAGGGACTCGTGTTCGTCCCGTTCTTCCCTCTCCACGGCGACGGCGGTCCCCGGCTCGCCGAGATCGCGGAGCGACACGACGCCACCGGCCCGCAGATCGCGCTCGCCTGGTTGCTGAGGCGCTCCCCGACGATGCTCCCGATTCCGGGCACCTTGTCGCTCGAGCACCTGAAGGAGAACCTCGCCGCGCTCGAGCTCGAGCTGAGCGAGGCCGAGTATCAGGCGCTGCTGTAGAGGTGTCGCGGACGCCGATCGGCGTTGAGAGCCGACGCCCGGACTCGAACCGGGGACCCCTTCATTACGAGTGAGGAACAAGGACAGCTTCTAACGAGCGATCCAGCGCAGCGCCCCGTTTCTCCTCTCTCGCGGATGATCGTGCATCGTCGTACGCGTTCGCTACTTCCCGCAATCCGTGGTGCCGGCCGCTTTGACCGGCGGTCGACCCGCGCATCGCCGAACTCCGTGCTCGGTCTACACCGTTAGCAGATCCTGCTCAGTCGATTGGGCTTCGACTGCGCGACCCAGGCGCCCCTGCCCGTCGCCTGGACGCCCTTCACGATCCCTGCGACCGGAACCGCGGTAGGCGACGGAGTTCTCGTGTCGTCCAGCCAGAGCACCTGGTGCGAGGACCACCCAGCCGCGACCCAAGCGACGCCTGCGGCGGCCGAGACCTGCCACGGCGCCTCCTCCGCGAGCGGGATCCGCGTCATGTGCGGCTTCGAATGCTCCCGAATCCGGTACAGCTCACGTGCCGGCGGCGGTTGCCTGTCCGTGCGGCTCCCGTTGAAAGTGTGCGCGACCCATACTCCCTCGCCTGCACGCCCGATCGACGAGCCTAAGCCGACGATCGGCTGGCGAAAGAGGACCCGGCCGGCGTCTGAGAGCTTCGGCACCGCGACCCAGCCCGTGACCCACAAGGCGGGACCGTCACCGACGAGGTCGATGACCGTCGAGCGCAGCCTGACGCGCTTGACGACCGCATTCTCGCGCGGATCGATCTTGTACACGAAGTACACCCCCGATTTCTCTGGATGTCCTTTTGGGAACGTGTCGGCGCCGCCGACCCAGATGCCGTGCCTGGTGGCGGCAAGAGCGCTTCCCAGCGCGTGGGCGCCGCGGATGACACGCAGCACGCGTCCCGACCTCGGGTCGAGCCGGAGGACGCCGGAATAGCGGGGCCCGCCGCCTCCCGTGAGCCAGAGCGAGCCGAAGCCCGTCACGAACCGCAGGGGGCTGACCGGCAGCCGGATCGTCCTGCGTAGGCGGCCTGAGCTCGGATCGAGGGCGAGGAGCCTGCCCGGACGGCCCGGACGCGCGCCCTGGATCCCGACCCAGAGCGTCCCCTTGCTGAGAAGCATCTTTCCCGGCTTGCTGGGCAGCGGGACGGAGAACGCCACGGCTGGAGCGGCGCCGCCTGGGCAGCGACCGGCAGGCACCTGAGCCCGCGAGGTGTGGCCGGGCGAAGACCAGGCGGTCGCGAGTGCGGTGCTCAGCCCTGCCGCGGCAAGAACTGCGAGGGATCCGACGGTTCGCCTCATGTGCCTAGCACGCTTATCAGGGACCACGGCGCTGTTGCCCGCGCCAGTACGCGACGGCGGCCACCCACGCGCTCGCGACGACGTGGCCGTGCTCGTCGACCGCGCTGAGTTCCCGCGGCTGCATGAAATCGCCGATGCGTTGCGAGGGGACGGTGTACTCGTAGCTTCCGTCAGATTGAAGCGGAATCGAGATGCGGGTGCCTCCGCCGTAGTCGAGCTCGAGCCGGACCGCTCCGGGCGCGCTCGCGTGGCCCTCCAGCCCGTAGACCTTCGTGAAGTCGGACTCGTCCGAGCGGGTGCTCACGTACAAGGGGGCCTGCTCATCCGGGACGGCCGCGTCGTCCCAGTCGGCCAGGACCGTGGCGCGCGCGACGACCGAGCCCTGGTCGTCGCGGGCCACGAGCTCGAGCCCCGACGCGTGGACCGAGGCGAGGTGCGCTGCAGGGATCTCGAAGAGGAAGTAGCGGTCGTCGCCGAGCGGGAACGCATCGCTCGAGCCGTCGGCGTAGCGCACCTCGACGCTCGCGCCGGCTTCGGTGTTTACTCGGCCCCCGACGGCGATGGGCGAGTCGGGGCCCGCCTGGTCGTCGAACGGCATGGTCACGTCGAGCGGCTGCGAGGCGAGCTGCGTCCCCGTGGTGCAGGTGGCGCCACGGCCACGGTCGCCCGCTGTGACGATCTCGGTGCAGCTGCCGCCGTCGTGGAGGGAGGCGGCGTAGAGCGTCGCGGTCTCCGTTGTCGCGACCGCGCGGGCGTCCTCGACGTCGGGGTTGAGCCGCAGGTCGGCGGGCAGGCCGCGGTCGACAGCCGCGATCTCGTTCTTGACGTGCTGTGGAGCAGGCCAGCCGAAGAGCGCCGCGGCGCCGAGGCCGGCGCCCGTCAGGGCGAGTGCCGCGGCTGAGGCAATGGCGACGATCACCTTCCGGTGCCGTCTCCGAGTTATGCGCAAACCGTATGCAGCGAGCAGGTCATGGTGGAGGGCGTCGCCGGTCAAAGTCGGTCCTCCTTTCTGACCTCATATGCGCCGAGTCGACCCTCGCGTTTCAGCCCGAGATGGAAACGCGGTGGCCCGTACGGTGTATATCCGGGTGAGGTGTCCGAAAGCGACGCGCAACTGCTCCGCCGTGCCCGTCATGACCCCGAAGCACTCGGCGAGCTGTACCTGCGCTATCGCGACCAGCTGTATGCGTGGTTCCGCTCGCGCGTGCCCGAGAGCGCCGCCTCGGAGCTGACCGCGGAGCTCTTCGCGCAGGTCGCACTGAGCCTCCGTCGCTTCCGCGACGAGGCCGACGGCTCGGCTGCTCCCTGGCTCTACGGAATTGCGAGGAACCTCGTGCGCCGCTACCACGAGCGCGGCCGAAGCGAGATCGCCGCCCGACAGCGTCTTGGGATGCCGATCCGCTCCTACGAGCTCGATCTCGCGGCGGTCGACGACCGGCTCGAGGCCGAGAGCCGGCGACACGACCTCGCGAAGGCGCTCGAGTCGCTCCCCTCGGCACAGCGCGACGCGCTCGAGCTCCGCGTCGTCGCAGAACGCGGCTACGACGAGATCGCTGACGAACTCGGTTGCTCCGAGACGGCTGCGCGGATTCGGGTTATGCGTGCGCTCGGGCAACTCGCCCGTCTCCTGCGCGTGGCCGACACGTAACTTGCCCGAGCCGACCCCTAAACACGCACCGCTGGGCCGGTGTCAAGTAAAGCGAT
Organism: Gaiellaceae bacterium; assembly: GCA_045806105.1. Taxonomy (GTDB): domain Bacteria; phylum Actinomycetota; class Thermoleophilia; order Gaiellales; family Gaiellaceae; genus AC-32. Next base: position 16,424 of record JBJMJY010000107.1, read on the forward strand.
GAGGTTCGCTCGCCAGCGCGGCGCTCGGCTCGAGGAAATCGCAGCCATCTACCGGGAGCGCTTCGATGAGTTCCAGCGCCTCGCCGCGTCCGTGAGCGGAGCCCCGGACGATGCGTGGGATGTTGTTCAGGACGCCTTTGCCAAGGCCGTCGCAACCCGATGTCGATACCGCGGCGAAGGGCCGCTCGAGGCCTGGCTCTGGCGGGCGGTTGTCCGGTCGGCGCTGAACCATCGCCGGGCCTCGGAGAGGGCTCCGCTGACCTTAGCGTTCGAGGTCGCCGACTCGCTCGCTGGCGAACTGGCGGTTTCTGACCCTGACATCAGGAGGGCGCTCGAGCGTCTGAGCGATCGGCAGCGCGCGGCCGTCTTTCTCCGCTACTACGCGGATCTCGACTATGCATCGATCGGCACCGTCCTCGGCATCCGCCGCGGGACCGTGAGCGCTCTCCTTCATGCCGCGCACCGGAACCTTCGGCGCTCGGTCGCAGAGGCACGGGTGTGAGCAGCATGCCGATTGGCACCACAAGCGGCGCGCGCCGCCCCGACTGGAACGACGTCCTCGGACGGGCGGAGCGACTGCAGCGTCGCCGAGCGGCGTCACGGCGAACGTTCGCGGCCATCGCGGGCTTCTTCGCGACGGCCGCCATCGTCGCAACGCCGGTCTTTGGCCTCAGCCAGCTGCGCTCGCTGCTCGGGCTCACGGCTCAGTCGCCAGGGCTGCGACTGAGCGCGACTCTTGCCGGGGCGGGAGAGGCGCGCGGCTCGCTTACCCTGGTCGCCCCGCACGTCTTCGTCGCCGGCAGCGGGCGGCCATTCGCTCCGGTCGCGCGGGCCCACTCACTCGTTCTGCGCTGGCGCCTGGCCGCTTCGGGACTTCCGCCTGGAAGCAGGTTGAGAATCGGCGTCGAGGGCGCGGTCACGCTCAGCCTCTGCCGTTCCTGCCGGCCGGAGTCGGGCGGCCAGCAGGCGGTCTCGCTCGCGCTACTGTCGCGCCTCGCGCGCGGACAGACCCGAGCCGTCGTCGTCACCGCACACGTCTCGCTGAGCGGTCCGATCAAGCTCGCACGCTCGCGGACCCCGTGAACCATCGGCTCGCCACATCAACCGGGGCACTCGCCGGTTTGACGGCGCTGACGGCATTGCTCATCCGACCGGCAGTCGAGCTGGTGAGGACAGGGCCTCAGGCGCGCTCGCGCACGGACGCCCTTGGCGACCGTGACGGCTCGGGGCCGTCTCCGGACGGCGCTTCATCGATCTCCGGGCGCCGCACTGGAGTGTCCAGTTTCAGCGTCGGAGAGGGCGAGTAATCTCGATCGTCGCACGCAGCAGCCACCCGAGGCTCTCCTTTGTCGCCAGGAGAGAGCCGTGAGGAACGCCGCCCTCGTCCCGCTGGTAGTGGCAGTGGCCGCTCTTTGTCTCGGCGTGTCGTGCGGCTCGCAGCGAGCCAGGGCGCAAGCCGAACCACGGCTCCTCCGTCTCCCCTCCCCGACCGGTCCCGCCGCCGTTGGCACCCGTTCGTTGCTGCTCGTCGACCATCGACGGCGGGATCCCTTCGATCCCCGCCACCGCGTCCGCCGCCTGATGGTCCAGCTTTGGTACCCCGCGGAGGTCGGCAGTCCGACCGCGTCGTACCTGCCGCGAAAGGTGGGCCGCCTGCTGGCGCAGGAGTATCGGTTGCCGCCCTCGACCTTCGCGCGGGTCAGGACGAACTCAATCGCCGGCGGCAGGCCAACTCGGGAGGGCGGCCTTCATCCACTCATCATCTTTTCCCCCGGGTACGGGGTGATCCGAGACTTTTACTCGACACTGTTCGAGGAGCTGGCGAGCCACGGCTTCGCGGTCCTCGCGCTCGACCACACGTACGAAACGGAGGCGGTCGAGTTGCCGAACGGAACGGTAGTTCGGCGCAGGCTCCCAGCGAACGCGCTGCAGAGAAACCACCCGACTTCCTCGCGCCTGATCCTGAAGATGATGAGGACACGGGTAGCCGACGTTCGGTTCCTGCTGCGGAGGCTTCCCTGGATCAACAGGCAAGCCGCGGCGGGCACAATCGACCTTGGGCGCATCGGCATCTTCGGTCATTCCCTCGGCGGGCTCACGTCCGCGGCGATCGCTGGGAACGATCCCGGAGTTCGCGCCGCGGCTGATCTTGACGGCTCAATCTACGGCCCCGAGACGCGAAGGGTTGCCTCGCAGCCGTTCCTGATCATGACCGAGCGCGGCGACGGGACGATGACGAGGTACTGGTCGAGACTGAGGAGGCCGCGCTTCTTCGTCCAGATCGACGGGACCCGCCATTTCAACTTCTCGGATTGGACCGTGCTTGGACCGTGGCTTCGGGCGACTCATCGCCGGCTGCCCGCCATCGGGCCGATCGCCCCCGCGCGGGCACTGATGATCGTGCGCGCCTACTTGCTTGCCTTCTTCGAGCGCTACGTCGCCGACCAGCCGTCATCCCTCCTTGACCAGCCGTCGCCCTTTCCCGAGGTGAAGGTCAAGCGTTGACAACTCCCAATCTTGTTGTCCAGCGGTGCGAAGGTCATGACCCCGTTGTGGCAGTACCTCTCGCGAGGCAGAGCAAAACAGGCACTCAAGCCCATCGCTTCGGATCTCCTGAACTAGACGCACGGCGTCTCCTATCAAGGGCGGAACTGGCGCAAACGCGTCTTTGCTCCGGCGGCGGAGTCCGCTGGTGTCTCAAATCGGGCGTCCGTACGACCTGCGGCACTCGTTCGCGTCGCTCCTGATCCACGAAGGAAGGTCGCTGGCGGACGTTGCGGCGCCGATCGGTGACGCAGTTGCGACAGCCGCAGACACCTACACACATGCGTTGTCGAAGCAGAGGCGCTGCCGCGTGAGCCGGCGGAAGATGCGATCAAGGCGGCTCGTGTACGTCACTTGGACGTCGGGCTCGTAGCCGCGGCTAGCGGTGAGGCCGGCGATCCGGCATCAGGAGACCAAGCCGACGCCCGGACTCGAACCGGGGACCCCTTCATTACGAGTGAAGTGCTCTACCAGCTGAGCTACGTCGGCAGCGGCTCTCCAGTCTAGCCCGGCCCGCGTCAGGCCGGAGCGACGCGGCGGCCTCGCAGCCGGGCCAGCAGGAGGCGAATGGTGGCGCCGACGAGCCTGCCGCGTCCGCCGCCCAGGAGGGCGACGCCGATCAGGATCTCCGCCATCAGCTCGGCGAACGCGGCGCGCGGGCCGAGCCAGAGATACAGCACGAGCGCCACCATATTCGAAGCTCGTAACCCCGCCCGGCGGCGCGTAAACCGACGCAGCGCCGCAAGTGGCGTAGACTCGCCGCGATGCTGCTGATGCGCGTCATCCTCGCGATCGCGATCAACGTGCTTGCGCTCTGGGTCGCGAACGTGCTCTGGGGCAGCGTCGACATTCACGGCTTCTGGGCCTACGTCATCGGCGCTGTCGTGCTCGGGATCGCAAACGCGGTGATCAAGCCGATCCTCGCGCTTCTGACGCTACCGCTGATCGTGCTGACGCTCGGCCTCTTCTACCTCGTGATCAACATCGCGATGGTGGCGCTGGCGGAATGGATCGCGCCGAACTTCTCGATCGACGGGTTCTGGACCTACGTAGGCGTCGTGATCGTGATCTGGCTCGTGAACTGGGTCGCCGGTTTCGCCGCCGACCAGCTCGAGCGGCCGCGCGAGCGGTACGCTTAGCCGAGCCGACGCGGAGGGCCGGGCGAAGACATCGAGACCTCGACCTCGAGGTCGCTGCCGAGCGGATCCCTCAGCGCTCGAGCTCGGCGACGTCCTCGTCGGTGAGCTCGAGGTCCGCCGCGACCATGATCGGGTCGACCTGGTCGGGCCGGCGGAAGCCGACGATCGCACCGTGCACAGCGGGATGCCGCAGCGTCCAGGCCACGGCGACGGCGCCGGGCGAGACGCCATGCCGCTCCGCGACCGCCTTCACTCGCTCGACGATCTCGAGGTTCCGCGATAGTCGCGGCTCGCGGAAGCTGTCGCTGCGACGGCGCCAGTCGTCCTGCGGCAGGCGCTCGATCCGCTCCCGCGTCATCGCCCCCGTCAGCAGCCCCGACGCCATCGGCGAGTACACGACCACGCCGATGTCGTGCTCGCGGCAGTACGGGAGGATCTCCGCCTCAACGTCGCGGTCGAGGAGCGAGTACGGCGGCTGCAGCGACTCCACCGGCGCGATCGCCTCCGCGCGCTCGAGCTGCCCGACCGAGAAGTTCGAGGCGCCGATGTGGCGGACGAGCCCGTCCTCCTTCAGCTCGGCCAGCGCGGCCCAGCCCTCCTCGACCTCGTCGTCGGGGATCGGCCAGTGGATCTGGTAGAGGTCGATCGCGTCCAGGCCGAGGCGCTCGAGGCTACCCTCGCACTCGCGGCGCAGCGAGTCGCGCTTCAGCGACTGGAACGACGTGCGGTTCGGGCCTTCCGGCTGCCCGCCCTTGGTGAAGATGAGCGGCCGCGGCTCGGCGCCCCCGACCGCACGCCTGACGACCTCCTCCGAGTGGCCGAGCCCGTACTGCGCCGCGGTGTCGATCCAGTTGACGCCGAGCTCGAGCGCGCGGTGGATCGCCGCGATCGACTCCTCGTCGTCCTGCGCGCCCCAGCCGAACTCCCAGTCCGCGCCTCCGACCGCCCAGGCGCCGAACCCGACGCGCGTGATCTCCAGGCCGGTGGGGCCGAACCTGGCCGTCCTCACACCGGCGCTCCGACAGCTCCCGCGAAGGCTCGCCGCAGCTCGACGAAGAGCGCCTCCAGCGCGAGGCCGGGCGAGAGCTGGAACTCCTCGAACCGGCGCCACGTCTCGCGCACGAGCTCCGCGGCGCGCTCCGCACCTTCGAGCCGCTCGAGGGTGCCGTCCTCGCGCAGCTCGTCCGCGCGGTCGACGTGCACGAGCGCTCGCTCGGCGCCGGCCGCGGCCGCGACCAGGTCGCGGTACCACGTCGCCAGTTCCTCCAGGGACGCGAGCAGCTCCTCGCGCTCGGCCCCGCGGGCGGCGCGGCGCACCCGCTGCTCCGCCTCGCGGGCCGTGAGGTCGAGCTCCTCGATCGCGGCCTCCTCGCGCTCCTTCGCCTCCGCGGCCCGCTCGCGCGCGGCCTCGAACACGCTCCGTGCCGCCGAGCCCGCGTCGAACTCGGGTGCGTAGACCGATCGCGCCGTCTCCAGCAGCGCCGCGCGCCTCCGCGCCCCAGCCGCGTCGAGCAGCCGCTCCGCCCGGTCGAGCCGGCCGCCGGCGACGCGCGCGATCGACGTCGCCTCGTCCTCCGCGAGCTCCGGCGCGTGCGCTCGCACGTGCTCGCGCACCGCCCGCTCCGAGAGCCGCCGGAAGGGCACCGCCTGGCAGCGCGAGCGGATCGTCTCGGCGAGCGAGCCGACCTCGTCCGCGACGAGGACGATCACCGCGTACGCGGGCGGCTCCTCGAGGTCCTTCAGCAGCGCGTCGGCCGCCTCGTCGTTCAGCACGTGCGCGCCGAAGATGAGGTAGACGCGCCGCTGCGCCTCGAACGGCCGCATATGCAGGTCGCGCCGCATCTCACGAACGGCGTCGATCCGGATCTGGTCGCCGAGCGGCTCGAGCACGTACAGGTCGGGGTGCGAGCGCCGCTCCACTCGCGGGTCGTTGAGGAGCAGCTCCGCCGCGAACGCGAGCGCCGTCGCACGCTTGCCGACCCCGGCAGGCCCGTGGAAGAGGTACGCGTGCGCCGGCCCTTCCGCTAGGGCCGCACGCAGGAGGCGCTTCGCCTCGTCCTGCTCAGGAACGCTGTCGAAGCTCGTCGAGCACCTCCTCGGCGATCTCGCGCGGCGGGCGCGTGCCGTCGACGGTCGTGATCCGCTGCGGGAAGTACTCGGCCAGCCGGCGATAGGCGGCGTCGACGCGCGCGCGGAAGCCGCCGTCCTCGCGCTCGATCCGGTCGCCGTTCGCGCCGACGCGGCGCGCCGACTCCTCTGGATCAACGAGGAGCAGGAACGTGCGGTCGGGAAGCAGGCCGCGCACGGCCTGCAGGTTCAGCTCGAGCACGCGCTCGAGGCCGAGCTCGCGCGCGATGCCCTGGTAGGCGAGCGACGAGTCGAGGTAGCGGTCGCAGACGACGTCCGCGCCGCGTTCGAGGGCAGGCGCGATCACCTCATCCACGAGCTGCGCGCGCGCCGCGGCGAACAGCGTCGCCTCGGCCCACGGTGAGACGTCGCCCTGATGGAGCAGCAGCTCGCGGATCCGCTCGCCGAGCTCGGTTCCGCCGGGCTCACGGGTGGCGACGACCTCGCGCCCGTCGGCGCGCAGCGCCTCGGCGAGGAGCTGCGCCTGGGTCGACTTGCCGGAGCCGTCGAGGCCTTCGAAGGTCACGAACATGAGGTCGCCCTAGGATATGAGGCGGTGCGGGCAATCGTCACAGGGGGCGCCGGGTTCATCGGGTCGCACGTGGTCGAGGCGCTGCTCGCGCGCGGCGACGAGGTGACGGTCGTCGACGACCTATCGAACGGCAAGCGGGAGAACGTCCCCGAGGGAGTGCGCCTCGTCGTGCACGACGTCCGCGAGGGACTCGGCGACGTCTTCGCGGAGGCGCGGCCCGAGGTGTGCTGCCACCTCGCCGCCCAGGTCGACGTCCGGGTATCGGTCGAGCGGCCCGACCACGACGCGTCTGTGAACGTGCTCGGGACGATCGCGGCGCTCGAGGCGGCGCAGGCGCACGGCGCGCAGGTGATCCTCAGCTCGACGGGCGGCGCGATCTACGGCGAGTGCGAGGCGCCCGCGCCGGAGAATTCCGAGCGGCGGCCGCTCGCGCCGTACGGCGTCTCGAAGCTCGCCGCCGAGGAGTACCTGGCCGCCTACAACCGGCTCTACGGCTCGCGCCACGTCTCGCTTCGGTATGGCAACGTCTACGGGCCGCGCCAGGACCCGCACGGCGAGGCGGGCGTGGTGGCGATCTTCCTCGGCCGGCTCGCGCAGGGAGAGACGCCGCGGATCTTCGGCGACGGGCTCCAGACCCGCGACTACGTCTACGCGGGCGACGTGGCCCACGCGACGCTTGCTGCGCTCGGGCACGACGGCGGCGTCTACAACGTCGGCACGGGCCACGAGACGTCAGTCGTCGACCTCTACGAGCTCTGCCGGCGCGTCGCGGGGTCCGAGCTGGACGCGCTGGAGGCGCCGGCGCGGCTGGGCGAGCTGCAGCGGAGCGTCCTCGACGTCTCGCTGGCGGAGCGCGAGCTCGAGTGGCGGCCGAAGGTCTCCCTCGAGGAGGGCCTGCGCCGCACCTGGGAGTCGATCGCGGGGTAGGAGGAGCAGCGCGCGCGGCGGCGAATCGGACCGTCCGCCGTGGAGCACGCCCTCCCGAATCCGCCCGGCCCCAGCGGCCACTCGCACCCCTGGCGCACGATCGCCGTCGTCGCCGCGGGGATTGCGACGCTCGAGCTCGTCGGCCTGCTGATCGTGGCCATCGCACTGCTCGCGAAGCCCGTGCTGCACCGGGCGCAGAGCCAGGCCCGCGCCGCGGCTCGGCCGGCGGCCGCGAAGAAGCCGGTCCCGCCGAAGGTGTCGCCGCTGCTCCCGCGCCGGCTGGTCTCGGTGACGGTCCTGAACGGCAACGGCATCTCCGGCGCCGCGGCCTCCGAGGCCTCGCGCGTGCGCGCGCGGGGCTACAAGATTCGCGTCGTCGGAAACGCTGCGCGCGGCGGCTACGGCCAGAGCGTCGTCATGTACCGCGCCGGCCGCCGCGGCGATGCGCTGCGCCTGGCGCGCGACCTCCAGATCCGCCTCGTCTCGCCCCTCGACGGCCTGCGCCCGCGCGAGCTGAAGGGCGCGAAGCTGGCCGTGGTCGTCGGCGGCTGACTCAAGCAACAGACTGTTACTTGCTCGGTTCGAACGGCGGAACCAAGCGGAACGCCGAGGGTTGCCGCAACCGTCGAGTCAAGTAACAGACTGTTACTAAGATCGGAGGCGTGGGACCCGACGAGCGCAAGCAGGCCGAGATCGACTATCCGCGCGCGGCCGGCGAGGAGGGGCGCGCGTGGATCCGCTCGAAGCCGTTCGGCCACGACCCGCGCGAGACGGCGCGGCTGTGGATCGACTTCGGCTACGTGCTGCAGCTGCTCGAGCTGCACGCGGGCGTCTCGCTCGTGGAGCTCGGCTGCGGCTCGGGCTGGATGACGCGTTTCGCGGCGCGACAGGGGGTCCTCGCCGAGGGCTACGACATCTCGCCCGGGATGATCGAGATCGCGCGAGAGGAGGCCGAGCGCGAGGGGCTCGACGTCGTCTTCGAGGCCGGCGACTACGAGCAGCTCGATCTCGGCGGGCGCTTCGACGCGTGCTTGGCATACGACGCGCTCCACCACAGCGCACGGCCGGAGCTCGTGCTCGCGTGCGCGCGGCGGGCGCTGAAGCCGGGCGGGCGGCTGCTGCTGGTGGAGCCGAACTGGATTCACCGCTTCCGGGGGCGCGGCGCGTCGGACGAGTACGGAACGACGGAGCTCGGCTACAGCCCGCGGCGGCTGAAGCGGCTGCTGCGCGAGGCCGGGTTCGTCGACGTTCGCCGCTTCCACAACAACCGCAAGCGGCTCTTCTCGAACGCGCCCGCCGACACGGCGGCGCACCTCGCCGAGCCGCTCGTCTACCGGCTGATGGCGCCCTTCTGGACGCAGATCTGGATGCGCGCCCGGGCCGGCTGAGCGCGGCCGGCCCGGGCGCGCGAAGCCCTAGTGCAGCGTCACCCGGATGACGCGGCCCTGTCCGGCAGGGAAGCCAAATCCCTGCTCGGAGACGTAGAGCGCGCCGTCGGGGCCGGCGGTGATCCCGGTCGGGAACACGAGGCCGGAAACGATCGTGTCCAGCTGCCCGTGCTTGCCGACGCGGACGATCGCGCCGGTTCCCGGAGTCGGGCCGCCCGGCGTCGTGCTCATCTCGAGCGCGTAGAGGCTCCCGCGCACGCGCACGAGCCCCAGCACCTGCTCGAGGCCGGTCGCCTGGAGACGCAGCTTCGTCCCGGTGAGCTTCCACAGGCTCTCGTTCGGGACCGCGCCGTCCGCGGGGCCGAACGAGCCGAGGTTGGCGATGTAGAACGCGGGATGCCCACCGCGGTGCGCCGAGCGACGGCCGTGATGCCCGTGGCCTTTCCCGTGCCCGGAGCCGATCGGGATGATCGCCGTCGGCACCACGTGGCCGACCTTCGACGAGATGTCCAGGACGCGGCTGGTGTTCCCGCTCGGCGTGACCCGGGCGAGCTCGCCGTGGTTGGAGTCCATCGGGTAGAGCGCCCCGCCCAGCGAGGTCATGCTGTACCAGGTGCCGTCCGGCTCGAAGTCCGCGTCGTCGGGAACCGCAGCCGGATGAGTCGCGAGGTACGCGCTCAGGTCCGCGATCATCGTCCACGTGCCGTCCGCGTTGACGCGGAAGACGCCGTTCGGAACCGTCGGGACTCCGTGCGAGCAGCCGGCTCCGGCGAGGAGCCCGTAGAGCCGGTGGCCGACGAAGGCCACGCTCGAGACGCCGGTGACGAGGTTGCCGAGCGCCGGCGCGGTCTGGCTCGAGGGCAGCGCGCTGACGACCGTTGAGACGACGCCGGCCGGGCTGACCTTCGAGATCCGTGCACCGAGCACCGGGTCGTTGGTGCTGCCGAAGTACGGCGCCGCAGCGCCATGTGCCTGCGGGCAGGGATCGCTGGCGGAGCTGTGCGTCCCGCCGAGCCCTCCCTCCGCGACGTAGAGGTTCTTCCCCGGGCCGAACGTCAGGCCTCGCGGGTTGTTGAACCCGCTCGCGAACACCGACGTGCTCGGCGTCCCGTGCTTCTTCCCTTTGCCGTGGCCGGGGTCGTGCTTTGCGAGTGCCGAACCGCTGCCGACTGCGCCGAGGAGGAGCGCTCCGATCGACAGCGCGATCGTGATCCGTCTCATAGTCGCCTCCTTGTTCGAGTAGGCGGCCGGGCGGGAGTCTAACTGCTCGGCGCGCCTCAACCCGCGGTTGCGTGCGCTTGCTTCAGGGCCGCCTCCGCGAGCGGGTTCTGCGGGTCGAGCTGCACGGCCCGCTCGAGCGGCGGCAATGCACTCGACGGGTCGCCTAGGTCCTCCTCGAAGCGCCCGAGCTCGAACCACGGCCGCCAGTTGAGCGGCTGCAGCCGAACCGCCTCGGCGTACCGGGCACGCGCTCCCTCCACGTCGCCGAGCTGCTCGAGCGCCGCTGCCTGCACGAGCACCGGGTCGAGCGCGAGCGGGTCGAGCGAGCGCGCGTCGCGGGCGTCGCGGTAGGCCTGCAGCGGCCGGTTGCCGGCGATCGCCGTGCGGGCCGAGTCGGTCGCGCGCTCCGCGAACCACGGCGTCAGCAGCGAGAGCGCGACCGCCATCGCGACCGCCGCGGGCACGGGCGACCACACCGCGCGCGGCTCGTCCCGCACCGTCCCCGGCCCGCCCAGCAGCGCGCCGACCGCGAGCAGGAAGGGGGCCGTCACCGCGACGAAGTCCCAGTCGAAGTCGAGCAGCGAGTGTGTGACGTAGGCCGCGGCGAGCACGGCCAGCGCCACCGCGGGCGGCTCTCGCCCGCGCAGCCGTCGCGTCACCCCCACCGCAGCCGCGGCGATCGACGTGAGCGCGAGGAAGAAGCCGACGAGGCCGGTCTCGCTGAGGAACTGCAACGGCAGGTTGTGCGGCTCCGTGACCACGATGTTGTTCGTGCGCAGCAGCCGGTGCGTCAGCTCGAAGCTGCCCGCGCCCGTCCCGCGCCACGGCTGCCGCTCCCACGCGTGCCAGGCCTCCTTCCACCAGAGCCAGCGGCTCGACGAGCTCGCGCTCACGAAGCGCTGCGGCCCGCTCTGGAGCGACGCGTTCGTCGGCTGCGCGGCGAACTCCGTGAACCAGCCCTGCGGCTTCGACTCGACCGCCAGCACGATCGCGCCGACTGCCACGCCCACGCAGAGGACGCCGAGCGCGAGTCGTCCGACGAGCCGGCGCCGCGCGGCCGTCAGCGGCCGCCGCTCCTCCGCGAGCGAGCCGAGGTAGGCGAGTGCGGCCACCGCGACGGCGGCGAGCGCGAACACGACCCCGAACCACGCACCGTCGTGCACGCGCAGCGAGTGCTCGGCGCGGTCGGTGGTCAGCCCCGGTCGGGTGAATGCCCACGCCGCCACGCCCAGCCCGGCACCGGCGCCGAGCAGCAGCGCCGCCGCACTCTCCACCCGCGGCGAGCCGAGCACCAACCAGAGCACGAGCGCCACCCCCGCCGCGAGCACGCCGCCGCGGGAGTAGGTCAGCAGCAGCCCGACGACGAGCGCGTAGACGTAGACGACCCCGGCGGCGCGCAGCCAGTGCCGGTGCTCCCGCCGCGCGGCCAGCCAGACCGCCAGCGGCAGCGCCATCGCGAACAGCAGTCCCAGTGCGTTCCAGTACCCGATCGGCGAGCTCAGCCGCGCGATGCGGCCGGACGAGCCGAGCGCCGGAATCGCCTTGCCGAGCAGCGCCCACCCGAGCGGAAGCGCAAGCGCGCCGGCGAGCACGTACGCCCACTCCCGCAGCCACGGCCCCAGCCACAGCCCGATCACGGCGAGCGCCACGTATGTGAGCCCACGGTTCAGGTACGCCCAGGAGCGGTCGGCCTCGATCGACCACAGCACGGAGATCCCGTTCCAGGCGACGAACGCGACGAGGAACCCGAGCGCAACGAGCGCCTCGCGCGCGAGCTCCGGCCGCGGCAGCCCGACCAGCGCGCCGGCCGCGACCGTGCTCGCGAGCACGACCGCTGCGACGCCGATCCACGTCAGCCGGCCTCCTGAGGACCCCGCCGAGAAGAGCGCCGAGACCGTCGCCAGGACGCCACCGGCGCCGAGCAGCAGCCACGCCGCCCAGCGATCCAGCGCCCTGAGCATCAGCGAAGGAGGCTAACATCGGCCCGGACCGAACGTCTCTGTTTACAAAGTGCTTACGAGAGGCATACGACCGCCTCACGCTGAGCCGCAAGACTGCCGATCGGTAGCTCCGCCACACCGAGTATGCGCATCCGCCCAGCCGTCACCATCCTCCTCCTTGTCGGCGTCCTCGCCGGGCTGGCCGTGGGGACCGCGTCTCCCGCCGCCGCAAAGGGCAAGCCGTGCTGGGAGCGGGTGATCGACGACTGGCTCGACAACGGCAACATCGACGGCACGTACAAGCCGGCCTGCTACCAGCGGGCGTTGAAGCACGTGCCGGAGGACCTGCGCGACTACTCCAACATCACCGACGCGATCTCGGCCGCCCTGCAGAACGCGCTCCGCGGCGACAACCCGAGCGGCGGCGGCCAGTCGGGCGGCGGCCAGTCGAACGGCGGCGACGACAAGGGCGATAGCACCCCGCGCCACCTGCAGAACGTCCCCGACCGCTCGTACTACCGTCGCGCGATCGACAACCTGGGGACGACCAGCGCCGACTCGCTTCCGATCCCGCTGCTCGTCCTCGCCGGCCTTGGCACCGCGCTCCTGCTGACTGCTGCCGGCCTCGCCGCCCGCAAGCGCCTCAAGGCGCGCCCGCGGCCGCCGCAGGCTCCGTAGCGGCCGGGCGAGGCTCCGCCTCGATCTGGATCCGCGGCAGCCATTCGAGCCACGACGGCAGGTACCAGTTCCAGCGGCCCAGCAGAGACATCGCGGCGGGCAGCAGCACCGAGCGGATGATCGTCGCGTCGATCAGCAGCGCGACCGCGATCCCGAAGCCCATCTGTTGGAACATGACGAGGTCGCCCATCGCGAAGCCGCTGAAGACCGCGACGATGATCAGCGCCGCGCCGGTGATCAGGCGGGCGGTCGAGGCCACGCCCCACTCGACGGCCCCGCGCGTCGAGCCGCTGACGTCGTAGCGCTCCTTGATCCGGCTGAGCAGGAAGACCTGGTAGTCCATCGAGAGCCCGAAGAGGACCGAGAAGAGGAAGAGCGGCACCCACGCGTCGATCGCGTCCACCCGCTGGAAGCCGAGCAGGCCGCTGCCGATCCCGTGGCGGAAGACGAGCACGACGAGCCCGTACGCGGCACCGACCGAGAGCAGGTTGAGCACCATCGACGTCGCGGCCACCACGATCGAGCGGAAGGCCACGGTCAGCAGCACGAAGCTCAGGCCGAGGACGAACACGAAGACCGGCGGCAGCCATGCGTTCATCGCGTCGATGTAGTCGACGTTGTCCGCGGTGTCGCCGCCGACGAGCACCTGCGCATCGGACCCCCGGAAGACCTGCGGGATCGTCTCGTCGCGGAGCTTCCGCACCGCATTGAGCGCGCGGTCGCCCGTCTTGTCGCCGCCGATCTCGACGGCGATCGCCGCAACGTCACCCCGCCGCGTGAGGCGCAGGTCGCTGCGCCCGAAGACGGGATCGCGCACCAGCTGGCTGCGCAGGTCGGCGATCGCCGTTCGCACGCGCCGCGAGCGCACGTCGCCGCTGATGGTGATCAGCGCCGGGCTCGAGCTCGCCTGCGGGAAATCGCGCGCGAGCGCCTCGTAGCCCTGCTTCGACTCGAGCCGGTCGGGCAGCGTGCTGACGCCGCTGGCGCCGAGGTTCAGGCCAATCGTCGGCACCGCGAGGGCAATCAGCAGCGCCGAGAAGGCGACGAGGTAGACCACCGGCCGCCGCATCACGCCCCGGACGACGCCGCCCCAGAAGCGCCCTTCACCCCCGCTCCCGATGCTGCGGCCCACGAACGGCAGTCGCCACGCGTTGACGCGGTCGCCGAGCAGGCCGAGCAGCGCCGGCAGCAGCGTCAGTGCCGCGAGCACCGAGACGATGCCGACCGCGATCGCACCGACGGCGAGGCTCTTCATGATGTTCGAGGGCACGAGCAGCATCCCGGTCAGCGCGATCACGAAGACCGAGCCGCTGAACAGCACCGCGCGGCTCGCGGTCGCGCTCGCGGCGGCGATCGCGTCCGACTCCGCGAGGCTCCGCCCCCGCTCCTCGCGGTAGCGGGAGACGACGAACAGCGAGTAGTCGATCCCGAGCGCGAGGCCCATCCCCGTGAGCATGTTCACGACGAAGACCGAGAGCGTGAACTCGGCCGCGATCAACGCGCAGAGCCCGAGCGCGACGACGATCGCGATCATCGCCATCACGAGCGGGATCACGCCGGCAACGACTGTGCCGAACACGAGCAGCAGGATGATCAGCGCGGCCGGGAGCCCGACCTGCAGCTCGCCGGACTTGAGGTCGTGCTGCGAGAGGTCGTTGAAGTCGTGGTCGAGCGTGCCCTCGCCGGTCATCGCGACGCTGAAGCCGTCCTGGCCGTCCGCCCGCTCGACGATCGGGAGCAGCGGGTCGACGTCCGCCTTCCGCTGGATCCCGATCAGCACCGCGTGGTGGTCCTTGGAGGCGGCGAGCGGCTTGGCCTTCGCAACGACGCCCGCTGCCTGAGCCTGCGCCCTGAGCCGCCCCAGGAAGAGTCGGAACTCTCTGTCCTTCCACCTGAGCGTCGCTGAGCGCACGACGACCAGCTCGTCGACGGCGTTCCGGTCCGGCGGGAAGCGGTCGAAGACGAGCCGCTCCGCCCGCGCCGACTCCGGGCTGCCGGTGACGTGGCCCTCGCTCGTGAGGTTCCCCGGCAGCAGCGTCGCCGAGAGCCCGATCGCGACGACGATCGCGACCGCCCACGCGCCGATCGTCCGCCACGGATGGCGGCTCGACACCCGGCCGAGGCGCTCCGTCACACCCATCCCCACGCCAGTATGGACCCGGCGCCGCGGTCTAGAGAGCCTAGGCCGCAGGCGGGAGCGGGTCGTCCTCGTAGAGCCGCTCGCCGCGGTGGAGGCGGCGTGCGATCTCGTATGTCTGGCGCTGCGAGCGCGCGGTCGAGGCGTGCGCCGCGAGGTAGCGGGCGGCGGCGATCAGCGGAAGCCCGGCCTCGTCGCTGCCCCGCAACAGCGTGTGCTGCCGCATGGCGGCCTCGACGCTCTGGATCGTGTGGAAGTTCCGATCCTCACGCAGCAGGCAGGCGCCGAGCTCGGCCACGAGCCGGTCCGGGTCGCCGCCCGCGCCGAGGTACGACGCGACGAGCTGCGCGGCCTCGTCGACCTGCTGCTGGCGATCGAGCAGGCCGCGCAGCCCCGCGAGCAGCTGGTCGGGCTCCCCGCCCCGTGGCTTCGGCAGGCGCGTGGCCGGGACGTTGAGGAAGCGGTCGAGGTAGACGCTCGCGGCCGCGTCGAAGATCCCGCGGACGAGCTCCGCCGAGGCCGACCGGCGCAGGCCCTGCTCGACGGCGTTCGCGAACGTGAACGTGTGCAGCGCGGTGTCCCAGTCGCCGAACTCGTTGCTCGTGGGGAAGCGCGCGATCCGCGTCGCCGCTGCGAACGCGACCGCCGAGGCGACCTCGACCTCGGGCGCGCCGTCGCGCAGCGCGCCGAGCAGCGCCCCCAGGATCCCGGCCGGGTCGTCCGAGAGCAGCGTCTCGACGAGCTCGGCACGGCCCTTCCAAGCCGACCGCGGCGCGGCGAGCGCGTCGGGGACCCGCTCGAACGCGTCCTCCAACAGCGCGACCAGGTCGACCGGGTTGCGCCAGGCGTTCGCTTCCTCCATCCGCTCGGCGAACGCAAGCTGGGCCGGCAGCGAGCCGAGCACCGCCTCCGCATGCTCCCAGCCGGCGACGTCGAGCGCCTCCAGCGCCTTGTTCAGGAAGTCGAGTGTGTGGCCGCCGTCGAGGTACCGGTGGTCGGTCGCGGCCGCGAAGAGCATGTCCGCAAGCTGCTCCGGCGACGCGCCCGCACGCACCGCCGAGACGAGCGCCCGCTCGGCGCCCTCGGAGTCGCGCACCTCGACGAAGTTGCGGAACCAGCGCGCGAGCCGTGCGGGATCCGTTTCGACCCCCGGCAGCGGCTCGAGCGCGAAGCGCGGCTCCTGCCCCGCCGAGTCCGACGCGACGTCCGCGAGCCCGTGGTAAAGGGCGGCTGCGCGCTCGTCCTCGTCGAGCCGCGGCGCGAGGTTCATCAGACAGCTCAGGGTCGTCAGCCCGCGAAACCAGCCGGCGCCGCGCCGGCGCACGCCGAACTCGAGGCCCTCGCGAAAGGCGTCGACGCCGCTCGGGTCGGCATCCACGAGCACGATCGCCGCCTTCGCGACGACCAGTGAGATGTCGCGCTCGAGCCCGATCTGGAGCCGCGCGCGCTGGTGCTCGACCGGATCGCGCGCGGGCGTCACGTCGACGTAGATCTCGCCGTCCTCGACCTCGACCGGGAAGCGGCGCAGCTCGTCGGCCCACTGGTCGAAGGTGCCGCCGGTGCAAAGGTCGAAGCGCGCGTGGTGCCAGTGGCAGGTCAGGATCCCGTCGTTCACGGTCCCGCGATGCAGCGGGAAACCCATGTGCGGACAGCGGTTGTCGACTGCGTGGATGTCGCCGTTCTCGGCGAGCAGGCAGATGCTGTGACCCTCGACGCTCACGACCAGGCGGCCCTTCGCCTCGAGCTCCTCGAGCGAGGCTGCCCGCCGACGCTGCGCTGACTCGACGACTGCCATCGCGGAGAGCTTAGAACCTCAACTATGGTTTAAGTCAAGTGGCCGGTGAGCTTTCGATCGGCGAGGTGGCCTCGCGCAGCGGCGTCGCGCCCTCGGCGCTGCGCTTCTACGAGCGCCGCGGCCTCATCTCCTCGGCCCGCAGCGACGGCAACCAGCGCCGCTACGACCGCGCCGTGCTGCGACGGATCGCGTTCATCCAGGCGGGCCGCGCCGCCGGTGTCTCGCTGGAGCGGATCGGCGCCGTGCTCGCCACGCTGCCGCGCAACCGCACGCCGAGCCGGCGCGACTGGGAGCGCCTCTCGAACCGCTGGCGCGAGGACCTCGACGCCCGCATCGAGACCCTGCAGGCCCTGCGCCACCGCCTGACGACCTGCATCGGCTGCGGCTGCCTCTCGATCGACAAGTGCAAGCTGCTGAACCCCGAAGACGAGGCCGCCGCCCGCGGGGCCGGCGCCCACTACCTGACGTCCGACGGCTGATGCAGGCACTCGGCCGGTCGGTATCCACAGGCCGATCTTCTCCACAGCGCCTCGGTGGAAAGTTTGCGTCCACGTTGCGGGAAGTTCCGGGCACTTTCCACATGCGATCTACAGGCAGAAGAGAGACCCTATGACGTATGGCCCTCCCCGAGATCGTCCCCGTCACAGCGGTCGCGCACGAGGCTGCAGTCGAGGAGCTACAGGATCGGATCGTCGCGCTCGTGGCCGAGCGACAGCGGCTGCGGGGCTTTGGCGCGGGGCGGTCGTGGCTCGAGCAGAACCGCCTGGAGCTCTCGCACAGCCAGCGCGAGCTCTCCCACGCCCTGATCGAGCGGCACCGGCCGGCGTTCTCCTGCTGAGCCCCCAGGCAGGAGGCCGTCGGCCGGTGCGCGCCCAGGTCGCGGATCCGTCCGGTTCCCTCTCTAGGGTGAGCGGTCCGCTCGACCCGCGCAGGCGCGCCGGCCCGGGCGCGGATAACTACCATTAGTCGGAGCCCGGGAGGTACGGAAAATGGCGTCACAGAAGGAGCTGGAGACCGTCGAGCTGACCGCTGAGCAGCTCGAGAACGCGGTGGTCGAAGAGGCCGCCGGCCTCGGCGTGCGCCGCTTCTTCACGATCCCCGGCCGCGACCCGTTCGACGAGATCGAGTGGGAGACGCGCGACGCCCTGATCCCCGGCAAGGACGGCCCCGCCTTCGAGCAGAAGGACGTCGAGTTCCCGAAGTTCTGGTCGCAGACGGCCACCAACATCGTCGCCCAGAAGTACTTCCGCGGCCGCATGTCCTCGCCAGAGCGCGAGACGAGCGTCCGGCAGATGATCGGCCGCGTCGTCGAGACGATCGGCGCCTGGGGCCGCGAGGGCAGCTACTTCGCCGACGAGGCGGAGGCCGAGACCTTCGAGGCCGAGCTGAAGGCGATCCTGGTCAACCAGTACGCCGCCTTCAACTCGCCGGTCTGGTTCAACGTCGGCTTCGAGGAGAAGCCGCAGTGCAGCGCCTGCTTCATCCTCTCGATCGAAGACTCGATGGAGTCGATCCTCGACTGGATCCGGCGCGAGGGGATCATCTTCCGCGGCGGCTCGGGCTCGGGCGTCAACCTCTCGAAGCTGCGCTCGTCGAAGGAGCAGCTGTCGAAGGGCGGCTATGCCTCCGGCCCGGTCTCGTTCATGCGCGGCGCCGACGCGTCGGCCGGGACGATCAAGTCCGGCGGCAAGACGCGGCGCGCGGCGAAGATGGTCGTCCTCGACGTCGACCATCCCGACATCGACGAGTTCATCTGGTGCAAGGCGCACGAGGAGCGCAAGGCGCGCGTCCTCGAGTCGGCCGGCTACGACATGTCTTTGGACTCGCCCGACTGGGCGTCGATCCAGTATCAGAACGCCAACAACTCCGTACGCGTCACCGACGCCTTCATGGACGCCGTCGAGGCCGACGCCGACTGGAACCTGACCGCGCGCACCGACGGCACCGTCGTCGAGACGATCAAGGCCCGGAAGCTGCTGCACGACATCTCCGAGGCCGCGTGGCGCTGCGCCGATCCGGGCGTGCAGTACGACACGACGATCAACGCGTGGCACACGCTCCCGAACACCGGGCGCATCAACGCCTCGAACCCCTGCTCGGAGTACATGTCGATCGACGACTCGGCGTGCAACCTCGCGTCGCTCAACCTGATGAAGTTCCGGCGGGAAGACGGCGAGCTGGACGTCGAGGCGTTCGAGCACGCATGTGACGTGGTGTTCCTGGCACAGGAGATCGCTGTCGGCAACTCCTCCTACCCGACGCCGGAGATCGAGAAGAACGCGAAG